>NZ_VFTK01000008.1:0-202964 GCF_006439495.1 Mesorhizobium sp. B3-1-8 | reverse complement strand
CCGGTCGCCTTGACCTCGACCAGCACCTCGCCGTCGCGCGGCCCTTCGAGGTCCACCTCCATGATCTCAAGCGGCTTTCCGGCGGCAACGGCAACGGCGGCACGCGTTTTCATGAGGCACTCCTCCCAAGGCAGTCTGTAAGTTTTAGCTAACGGCAAGCTGTTCGTGGCGAATGGCAGCCTGCCATCCGTTCGGCGTCACGGGCAAGCTTAGCGAGTTCCGCGCTGGCGGCCAACGTCTGTTGCGACGTTTTTCGCCGCGGTTCCTGCAATCGGTGCCAGCCGTGGGAGCCGGCCCGCGGGCACTTGAGGCGGGCCGGAATTGTCCATAGAACAGGACCGCTTCGCCGGAGGAACGACATCCGAATGTTCAAGAAAATCCTGATCGCCAATCGCGGCGAGATCGCCTGCCGTGTGATCAAGACGGCGCGAAAGATGGGGATCGCCACCGTCGCGGTCTATTCGGACGCCGACCGCGATGCCGTGCATATCGAAATGGCCGACGAAGCGGTGCATATCGGACCTTCGCCGGCGGCACAGAGCTATCTGGTCCCTGAGAAGATCATCTCCGCCTGCAAGGAGACCGGCGCGGAAGCCGTGCATCCGGGCTACGGCTTCCTGTCGGAGCGCGCCTCCTTCTGCGAAGCGCTGGAGAAGGAAGGCATCGTTTTCATCGGACCGAAGCCCAAGGCCATCAAGGCGATGGGCGACAAGATCGAATCGAAGAAGTTCGCCAGCGAGGCCAAGGTCTCGACCGTGCCTGGATGGCTGGGCGTCATCGAAGACGCCGACCATGCCGAACGGATCGCCGGCGAGATCGGCTATCCGGTCATGATCAAGGCCTCCGCCGGCGGTGGCGGCAAGGGCATGCGCATCGCCTGGAGCAAGGCGGAGGTGCGCGACGGTTTCGACCGGGCGCGTTCGGAAGCGAAAAGCTCCTTTGGCGACGACCGCGTCTTCATCGAGAAGTTCGTTGTCGATCCGCGCCATATCGAGATTCAGGTGCTGGCCGACGCGCATGGCACGGCGCTCTATCTCGGCGAGCGCGAATGTTCCATCCAGCGCCGCAACCAGAAAGTGGTCGAAGAGGCGCCGTCGCCATTCCTCGATGCCAAGACCAGAAAGGCGATGGGCGAGCAGGCGGTGGCACTGGCCAAGGCCGTCGACTACCAGAGCGCCGGCACGGTCGAGTTCATCGTCGACAAGGACAAGAACTTCTATTTCCTTGAAATGAATACGCGATTGCAGGTCGAGCA
Source organism: Mesorhizobium sp. B3-1-8 (assembly GCF_006439495.1). Lineage (NCBI taxonomy): Bacteria > Pseudomonadati > Pseudomonadota > Alphaproteobacteria > Hyphomicrobiales > Phyllobacteriaceae > Mesorhizobium > Mesorhizobium sp. B3-1-8. Next base: position 201,709 of record NZ_VFTK01000008.1, on the reverse strand, counting down.
CCCGGTGACCGAGCTCGTGACCGGCATCGACCTGGTCGAACAGATGATCCGCGTCGCCGCCGGCGAGAAGCTCGACATCAAGCAGAGCGACGTGAAGCTCAACGGCTGGGCGGTGGAAAGCCGCCTTTACGCTGAGGATCCTTTCCGCAACTTCCTGCCCTCGATCGGCCGGCTGACCCGTTACCGGCCGCCGGAGGAGGGCACGTTCGGCGATGTCGTGGTCCGCAACGATACCGGCGTCGCCGAAGGGTCGGAAATCTCAATGTTCTACGACCCCATGGTGGCCAAGCTCTGCACCTGGGCGCCGACCAGGCTTGAGGCGATCGACGCCATGTCGGAGGCGCTGGACAGTTTCGTCGTCGACGGCATCGAACACAACATCCCTTTCCTTTCGGCGCTGATGCAGCACCCGCGCTGGCGCGAGGGGAGGCTGTCGACCGGCTTCATCGCGGAGGAATATCCGGACGGCTTCGCGCCGGTCGAGCCGGATGGCGGGGAGAGGGCGGTGTTTGCCGCCGTTGCAACCGCGATCGAACTGCTGCGCCGCGACCGGCTCGACCGCCTGAGCGGCCGGCTGGCGCCGCATTCCGGCCATCTCAAGCGCGATTGGGTGGCGAAGATCGACGCTGACTATCTTCCGGTCGAAATCGTCGACGGCATGGTTTCCATCCCGATGGAGGTCGATCTGTCGATCGATGGCGGCAGGCCGCTGACCGTCGCTTCGGAGTGGCGGCCGGGCGACGCGATCTGGCAGGGCACGGTTGGCGGCAAGAACATCGCCGCCCAGATCCGCCCGATGCTGAACGGTTTGCGCATCGCCTGGAAAGGCATGTCGGTGACGGCTCAAGCCATGCTGCCGCGCACCGCGGAGCTCGAAAGGCTGATGCCGGAAAAGCTGCCGCCCGACACCTCGAAGATGCTGCTCTGCCCGATGCCTGGGCTCGTCGTTTCGATCGCCGTGGCCGAGGGCCAGGAGGTCAAGTCCGGCGAGACGCTGGCCGTGGTCGAGGCCATGAAAATGGAGAACGTGCTGCGCGCCGAACGCGACCTCACAATTGCCAAGCTCAACGCCAAGCCGGGCGACAGCCTGGCGGTCGATGCGGTGATCATGGAGTTCGCCTGAGACGAGGCGATACGGGGCCGCAAGCCTTTGGTCTGTGGGTGGATTGTGCTGGACTGGCATGGCCCCGTCCGGGACAATACATTTGCATGGATTTGAGTCTTTGGGACGGCGCGAAAAAATATGGCGGATGAACGACTTCCTCGCGACCCGTTGCAGCGCGAAGCTGCCGTGAAGGCCGCGCGGCCGGAAGCGCCGGCGCGGACCTTCATCCATCTGCGCGTGCATTCGGCCTATTCGCTGCTGGAAGGCGCCTTGCAGCTTGGCGCGATCGTCGGCCATGCCGTCAAGGACGAGGCGCCGGCGATCGCGGTCACCGACACCAACAATTTGTTCGGGGCACTCGAATTCGCCCAGAAGGCGGTCAAGGACGGCATCCAGCCGATCATCGGCTGCCAGGTCGATCTCGCCTTCTCCGGCGAGGCGAGCGACGGCCAGCGAGACCGCCGCCGGCATGGACCGGAAATGTCGCCTGTCGTGCTGATCGCCGCCAGCGAGGCCGGCTATGCCAATCTCGTGCGGCTGATCAGCAAGGTCTATCTGGAGACGCCGCCCGGCGAGCCGGTGCACTTGACCAGCACGATGCTGGAAGGCAGAAGCGATGGCCTGATCTGCCTCACCGGCGGGCCGCGCGGCCCGATCGGCACCGCTCTGAAGGCCGACCGGCGCGATCTCGCCGAACAGCGGCTGCTCTTCCTCAAAGGCCTGTTCGGCGACAGGCTCTATGTCGAACTGGAACGGGTCGCCGGCTATGACCGCATGGTCGAGAAGTCGACGGTCGACCTTGCCTACACGCATGAACTGCCGCTGGTCGCCACCAACGAGGCGTTCTTCTCCAAGCGCGACGACTATGAGGCGCATGACGCTTTGATCGCCATCGCCGAGGGCTCTGTGGTGGCCGCCGACAACCGCCGGCGGCTCGCCGCGGACAATTTCCTGCGCGGCCAGGCCGACATGGCGCGGCTCTTCTCGGACCTGCCGGAAGCGATCGACAACACGGTCGAGATCGCCATGCGCTGCTCCTACTATCCGAAGAACCGCAGCCCGATCCTGCCGCGCTTCACCGGCGCCGACGCCGCAGACAAGGACGCGGCCGAGAAGGCGGAGGCGGCCGAGCTCGCCCGCCAGGCGCGCGAAGGGCTGGAGGCGCGGCTTGCCGCGCACGGGCCGACGCCCGGCTACACGGTCGAGCAATATCGCGAACGGCTCGAATTCGAGCTTGGCATCATCGAGAAGATGAAGTTCCCGGGCTACTTCCTGATCGTTGCCGACTTCATCAAATGGGCGAAGGCGCAAGGCATTCCGGTCGGGCCGGGCCGCGGTTCGGGCGCCGGCTCGCTGGTCGCTTATTCAACCACCATCACCGACATCGACCCGCTGCGTTTCTCGCTGCTGTTCGAGCGCTTCCTCAATCCGGACCGCGTCTCGATGCCGGACTTCGACATCGACTTCTGCCAGGACCGGCGCGAGGAGGTCATCCGCTACGTCCAGCAGAAATACGGCCGCGACCAGGTCGGGCAGATCATCACCTTCGGTACGCTGCAGGCGCGCGCCGTGCTGCGCGACGTCGGCCGTGTGCTGCAAATGCCCTACGGCCAGGTCGACAAGCTCTCCAAAATGGTGCCGCAGAACCCGGCCAATCCGGTCAAGCTGGCGGATGCCATCGCCAACGAGCCGCGCTTTGCCGAGGAGGCGGAGAAGGAGCCGATCGTGCAGACGCTGCTCGACACGGCGCAGAAGCTCGAAGGCCTCTACCGCCACGCCTCGACGCATGCCGCCGGCATCGTCATCGGCGATAGACCTTTGTCGGAACTGGTGCCGATGTATCGCGATCCGCGCTCGGACATGCCGGTCACCCAGTTCAACATGAAATATGTCGAGCAGGCCGGCCTGGTGAAGTTCGACTTCCTCGGCCTGAAGACGCTGACCGTGCTGGAGACCGCGGTGAAGCTGATCCGCCGGCGCGGCGTCGACATCGATCTCGCGACGATCCCGCTCGACGACCCAGACACCTACGCCATGCTGTCGCGCGGCGAGGTGGTCGGCGTGTTCCAGGTTGAAAGTGCGGGCATGCGCAAGGCGCTGATCGGCATGCGGCCAGACTGCATCGAGGACATCATCGCGCTGGTGGCGCTCTACCGTCCCGGTCCGATGGAGAACATCCCGACCTACAACGCCAGAAAGCACGGCGAGGAGGAGATGGCCTCGATCCATCCCAAGATCGACCATCTGGTGAAGGAGACCCAAGGCGTCATCGTCTACCAGGAACAGGTGATGCAGATCGCGCAGGAGCTGTCCGGCTATTCGCTCGGCGAAGCCGATCTTTTGCGCCGCGCCATGGGCAAGAAGATCCGCGCCGAGATGGACAAGCAGCGCGAGCGCTTTGTCTCCGGCGCGGTCGAGCGCGGCGTCTCAAAGCCGCAGGCCGATTTCATCTTCGACCTCCTGGCCAAGTTCGCCGACTACGGCTTCAACAAGTCGCACGCGGCGGCCTACGCGGTCGTTTCCTACCAGACCGCCTACCTGAAGGCGCATTACCCGGTCGAGTTCCTTGCGGCGTCGATGACGCTCGACATGAGCAACACCGACAAGCTGGCCGATTTCCGCCAGGACGCCATGCGCCTCGGCATCGAGGTGGTGGCGCCGTCGGTAATGTCGAGTTTCCGTCCCTTCGAGGTCGGCGAAAACAAGATCTTCTATTCCCTTGCGGCGCTGAAGGGCGTCGGTGATGCGGCGGTCGAGCACATCGTCGAGAAGCGTGGCCAGAAGCCGTTCAAGAACCTTGCCGATTTTTGCGAGCGGGTCGATCCGAAGATCGTCGGCAAGCGCGTCTTCGAAAGCCTGATCATGGCAGGCGCGCTCGATTGCTTCGGCCACGACCGCGCGCAGATGATGGCCGGCGTCGAGCGGATGATGGGCCTGGCCTCGCTGGCGCAGCAAAACGCCATCTCCGGCCAGGCCGACATTTTCGGCGCTTCGCTTGGGAGCCAATCGCAGGCGCTCAACCTGCCCGCGACCGATCCGTGGCTTGCCGCGGACCGGCTGCACCGCGAGTTCCAGGTGGTGGGCTTCTACCTCTCGGCCCATCCGCTCGACGAGTACAAGGCGGCGCTCCAGAAGATGCGGGTGCAGAACTGGGCGGAATTCTCGGCTGCGGTCAAACGCGGCGCCGCGGCCGGACGCCTCGCCGGCACGGTCACCTCCAAGCAGGAGCGCAAGACCCGCACCGGAAACAAGATGGGCGTCGTGCAGTTTTCCGACACGACGGGCCAATATGAGGCGGTGCTGTTTTCCGAGGGCCTGGCGCAATATCGCGACATGCTGGAGCCCGGCAGTTCGGTGGTGATTATGGTTGCAGCCGAAGACAGGCCTGAGGGCGTGAACCTGCGCATTAACTCGGTGCAATCACTGGACGACGAGGCCAGCCGCATCCAGAAAGCGCTACGCATTTTTGTCAGAGACGATGGACCATCATCGATCATTCAATCGCAGCTCAAACAGCGTGGCGACAGTCAAGTCAGCATCATCGTTCTCAAGGGAGAGGCGCAGGGCGAGGTTGAGATCGGCTTGGGTAATTATCGCGTCTCGCCGCAAATCGCCTCTGCCATGCGTGCGGTGCAGGGCGTGGTGGAAGTGGAGTTGGTCTAGCTCAGGGCATTGCCGCCTCCGCCTCTGCCACTTGCGGTGTCTTGCGCTGCAGGTTGAGCAAGTTGCCGGCGAGGATCAGGGCGGCGCCGCCGGCGGTGAAGACGTCGATCTGCTCATGATAGAGCAGCCAGCCGACCAGCGCCGTCAGCGGCACGCGCAAAAAATCCATCGGCGAGATGATCGTGGCGTCAGCGTGGGTGAGAGCGCGCGCCAGGCAGAAATGCGACGACATGCCGGTGAAGGCGATGACGAAGATCCACGGCCAGAGCCCTGGCGAAGGGTTGTGCCAGCTATAGAGAGCGGGGATCAAGCCAACCACCGACTGGATGATCAGCATCCAGAAGATGATGCGCACCACGCTTTCGGTTTTGGTCATCGACTTCACCAGCACCATCGAGATGCCGAAGCAGACCGCGGCGCCCAGGACGACGAGGTGGCCGGGGTCCATCGAACCGGCGCTTGGGCGCACGATGACGACCACGCCGATCAGACCAAGCACGATCGCCGTGAGCTTCGACCGGGACAGTCTTTCCCCCAGAAAGCTGACGGCGAGGATCGCTGTCCAGATCGGCGTGGTGAACTCGATCGAGATCAGCACGGCGAGCGGAATGAGCGTCAGCGCGTAGAGCCAGGCGGCCTGGCCGGTATAGTGGATCATGTTGCGGGCGACATGGGCGAACGGACGCTCGGTGCGCATCGCGGCAAAACCGCCGCTCATCATCACCAGCGGCAAAAGGATGAAGAAACCGATCACCGAGCGCAGCTCCAGCACCTGGAAGACGTTGAGCTCGGCTGTCGTTTCGCGACCGGCAACTGACATCGCCAGCATCGAGGCGATTGACAGAGCCATCCAGAACGCGGCTTTTGGGATCGAGGAAGCGGGCGCCATTTGGGGCCCTATCGCAAACCCGGACCCCGGCCGCAACCGTTAGTGGCGTCATTCCACTGGGCCAGCGGATCGGGTGTGAAAAAAACCGTCATCGCCGCGGCGGAACCTGGCGCCTGGGCACCAGTTAAGTCCACGCTTCCATCGGAAGGCTATGATCGCAAGAGGGGACGTCTTGATGAAATCGACTGCTGCTTTGCTGGCCGCCGCCTGTCTTTTCTGCTCGACGGGCGCGCATGCAGACGAGGCGGCTTTCCTGCGCTCGCTGCAGGGAAAGTTCTCCGGCAAGGGAACGGTCAGGATCAGGACGAACACGCCGGTGATGAACATCAATTGCACCTTCACCTCGGACGCGACGGCGGACTCGCTGTCGCTTGACGGCACCTGCCGCGCGCTGCTGATCATGTCGCGGGAAATCCGCGCCGACCTGAAGGTCAGCGGGGAGAGCTACACCGGCAGCTATATCGGCTCGCGCAGCGGGCCTGCCGGGCTCAGCGGAAGCCGCAAGGGCGATGCGATCAACCTCGACATCCATTGGGCGAAAATCGTCAATGGCGACCGCGACGCGGAGCTGACGGTCGAGAAGATCGGGCCGGACAATATGCGCATGACGGTGACCGACATGGATCCGGCAACCGGCAAGATGGTGGTGACGAGCCGGATCGACCTCAAGCGGACCTGACCCCTCAATCCTCCAGCGGCTCGGGCGGATTGGCGGCGCGGCCCTTGCCGAATGTGTAGCCGGTCTCGACGGCTTTCCTGCCGAACTTGTCGCGCAGCGTGTCCATCGCGCCTTCCGCCAGCGCGCGCTTGCGCGACTGCATGTCGACCAGGTCCGGCGGATCGGCCTTTTCGTCGTCAGAGAGGTCGCTGACGCCGATGCCGAGCAGGCGGAATTTTGTTCCGTCGGCCTCGCGGCGCAACAGATCGAGCCCGGTCTGGAAAATGCGGTCGGCCAGGCGGGTCGGGTCACCGAGCTGACGGTTGCGGGTGCGGAGCTTGAAATCCTGCGTCTTCAGCTTCAGCACCACGGTGCGCCCGGCAATGCCTGATTTCTTCAACCGCGCCGAGACCTTTTCCGACAGACCGCGAAGCACCGGCACCAGTTCCGCCAAGGCGGCGATGTCGGTGTCGAAGGTGGTTTCGGCCGAGACGCTCTTGGCATCGCCACCGGGGTCGACCGGGCGATCGTCCTCGCCGCGCGACAGGCGATAGAGCCGGTCGCCCATCACGCCGTAGCGGCGCATCAGGTCGCCGCGCTCCATGCGCTGCAATTGCGCAATCATGCGGATGCCGTCGCGCTCCAGCGTCGCGGCAAGCGCCTTGCCGACGCCCCAGATCATCGTCACCGGCTGCACTGCGAGGAAGCTTGGCGCCTCGGCTTCGCCGATCACCGAAAAACCGCGCGGCTTGCGGAAATCCGAGGCGATCTTGGCCAGGAACTTGCAGTAGGAGAGGCCGGCCGAAACGGTGATGCCGAGCTCCTTTTCCACCGTCTGCGCGAAGCGCGCCAGCACCAGCGCCGGCGGCATGCCGTGCAGCCGCTCGGTGCCAGCCAGGTCGACAAAGGCCTCGTCGATCGACAGCGGCTCGACCTGCGGCGTCAGCGCCAGCATCAACGCGCGGACCTCGCGCCCGACGCCGACATATTTTTCCATGTCGGGCGGGATCACCACCGCTTCGGGGCACAGTTCGAGCGCCTTGAACATCGGCATGGCCGAGCGCACGCCCTGGATGCGGGCGATGTAGCAGGCAGTGGAGACGACGCCGCGCCGGCCGCCGCCGACGATCACTGGCCTGTCCTTCAGTGCCGGGTTGTCGCGCTTTTCGATCGCCGCGTAGAAGGCGTCGCAGTCGATATGGGCGATCTTGAGCCGGTAGAGCTCGGCGTGGCGGACAAGGCGCGGGCTGCCGCAGCGGTCGCAGCGACGCGTCTCGGAGCGCTGGAAAGCCAGGCAGTCACGGCAAAAACCGTGTTCGGGATTGTTGACAGGAGCCGCCATCGCTGCGAACATAAAGAGAACAGATGCAATGGTACGACAGCGCAAGGCTGGCAACAAGCTTGGCCTGGGGAGAACGCATGAGCACGACCATAGCACCGCTGACCCCCGAGCGCTGGCCCGATTTCGAGGACCTCTTCGGCAAGCAGGGCGCCTGTTACGGCTGCTGGTGCACGCATTTCCGGCTGGCGCCGGCGCAACGGCGCGCCAGCGACAAAGAGCGCAACAAGGATCTCATCAAGGCGCGAATCGAAACGGGCCCACCGCCGGGGCTTTTGGCGCTCGAGGACGGCAAGGCCGTCGGCTGGATGCAGATCGGGCCGCGCGCCGACGTGCCCGAATGGAACAACCAGGGCAGGGGCTCGGCGCCGGTCGATCCGGCCGATGCCGGCGATCCGGACGTGTGGGCGATCTCGTGCTTCTTCATTCGCGTCAAGGCGAGGGGAAGGGGTGTCACGCATCGTCTCGTCGAGGGCGGCATCGCCTTCGCGCGCGAGAACGGCGCGCGGCTGCTGGAAGCCTGCCCGATCGACCTGTCGCGCGATTCGCGCTCGATCGGGCTTTTCGTCGGCTCGTCGCGGGTGTTCGAGAAGGCCGGCTTCCAGAGGCTTGTCGAACGCAAGCCCGGCCGGCCGCTGATGCGGCTGGTGCTTTAGCCGGATGCGCTTTTGGCTTACAGTCGGCGTCTTGCGGCTGTAACGCTTCTTGCCTACCAGAAGCACAATCTTTCCGAGATCACGGAGAACCGACGTGAAGCGTATTTTGCCACTTGCCTTTGCCCTTGCGCTCAGCGCGCCGGCTTTTGCCCAGACCGTCGACAATCAAGGCGCCAAGGAGCTGTCCGACAATCTGGCGCGTTATTTCGGCAAGCAGGCGTTCGACAAGGGCGTGGTCAAGGTTTCGGTCGAGGGCGACGCCTACAAGATCGCGTTTGACGTCAAATCGCTCGTCAATGCGCTGCCGGAGCAGAAGCTCCTCAAATTCGACATGGCGCCATATGCCTTGACGGTGAAGCCGCGTAGCGACGGATACTGGGACGTCTCGTCGAATTTCTCGCAGGGTGCGTCCCTCGAGTTCGATGGGCCGGAAGGCCGTCAGAGCATGGAGTTCACGATCAAGGACGGTAAGCTGACCAGCGTCTACGATCCGGCGCTTGCCGCCTTCACCAACGCCACCAGCTCGTTGGCCGGGATGACCATGACGTCCCGGGAAGCCAAGCAGCAGGCCGATGTCTCGACCGGCGCCGGCACTGCCACCGTTACGGCGACCAAATCCGCCAATGGCGGCGTCGACTTCACGGCCACCCAGAAAGTTTCGGACTTCGTCGAGAAGATCAAGATCGACGATCCCAACAGCGGAATGAATTTCCCGCTCACCTTGAAAACGCCGGAACTTTCAGTGGATGCAAAGGGCAAAGGCGTGCGGACGAAGCCACTGCTCGACCTGCTTGCCTTTGCCGTGGCCAACGAGGACGAAGCCAAACTCAAGGCGAACCAGGCTGAGCTCAAATCGCTCATGCTGGCCGCGCTGCCCATCTGGGAAAGGGTCGACGGCAACTACGGCTTCAAGGATTTCGAGGTGGAGAGCCCTGTCGGCAAGTTCGGGGCCGCGCAATTCAGCACCGCATTCGGCATGGACGGCGTCTCCCAGAACGGCAAGGTCGATTACACGATCAAGGCCTCCGGGCTGACGATCCCGCACCAGACGCTGCCTGAATGGACGGTGCCGCTGTTGCCGACGGACATCGACCTGAACTTCGGCGGCGCGAATATCGATCTCGATACGATGGCCAGGAAGACGATCGAAGCCTTTGATCTCAATAAGAATCCGCCGCTGCCGGATGAATTCGGCAAGGCCCTGGTCAACGATTTCAAGGCCAAGAAGCCCAAAGTCGTGTTCAAGCACTCGACGGTGAAGAATGGCGATATCGAAGTCGCCATGGAAGGCGAGGTGTTTTTCCCGGATAGCAAGAAGCCAGATGGGAGCGTGACCATCGACATCGGCGGCTACGAAAAGATCGTCGACGCCCTGAAGGAAGCGGCCAAGAGCGATGAGCAGATGGCGCAAGCCTTCCCATTTGCGCTGGCCGTCAAGGGATTTGGCAAGACACTGCCGGATGGCCGCCTGGAGTGGGTGATCGACACGAAAGCCGACGGCTCGGTCAAGGTCAACGGCGCCATGCTGAAGGGGCCGGATGCCGCCCAGGACGACAGCGCGGGTCAGGACGGCTCGGGTGGTGATGACGGCTCGAACGGAACCGACAATTCGAGTGGGGGCGACGATACGGATGGCGGCGACAATGGCGGGGCCGGAGCGAAGCTGCAGCCCTGAGCGCTTGGGTTAAAGCCCGAGAGCGCTGGCGATTTTTGGCGCCGCATCCCGCCAGTCCTCGACCGAGATGATGTCTTCCGGCGTTGGCGGCAAGAAGGCGCGCAGCGCGTTGTCGGCCATCAAATGGAAGAGGTGGGCATCCGCGACGGAATTGCGCGCCGAGATCAGGTTGGAGGGCTGGTCGTCGACGAAGGCGACGGGCCGGCCCTTGACGCCGCGCAGTTTCGCGATTGCCGGTCCCTTGGCCATTTCCGTCGTCAGCAGCGGATAATTGAGCCCCAGCGCATCGAGATGCGCGCGGCGCACGTCGCGGTGCTTGTGCGGCATGGCGGTCAGCATGACGATCTCGGCGCTTCGGCCGAGCATCGCCAGCGCATCCGCGGCGCCGTCGGCGATGCTTTGCCAATCCGCCTGGGCATCGAAGAATTCACCCAGGAGCGCCGTCACCTCGGGTTGCTCGATCAGCCGGCCGGTTGCCGTCTCGGCGATGTTGCCGGTCAATCGGAAGGAAGCCAGCGTCAGGCCGAAACCGCGCGACTTCAGGTAGTGCGGAAACGGCCGGATGAATTCCAGCACGACGTCGTCGACGTCGAGCACCAGCAGCGGCCGGTCATCGGCGGCAAGTTCTTCGATCTGCCGCGCCGTCTCGGGATCGTCGCTCATGTCGAACGCTCGTGGTCGTCGTTGCCGAGCGGAAGCGCGCGCAGCGCCTTGCCGACGGCGGCCGGCGGTGTACCGGTCTCCTCGGCGAAGCGCAGCAGCGTCGGCTCGTGGGCGAGGATGAACTGCAGAACGCCGGCAAGGAAGCCGGGCTCGGCTGCGGCTTTGCGGATCGACTGCACGTCGATGCCGGTGATCGCCAGGAAGCGGGGCAGAAGTTCGGGATCTGCGGCGACGAAGCCCAGAGCCCTGACGGCAATGGTTTCCGCTTCCTCGCGCATTGACGCTGCGTTCGCCATCATTACCTTTGGAATGGTGGATTTTTTCGAGTCTCCTTCCGCAGTAACGGCAAGCGTCGCTTGCGGCAAGCCTCCGCTCTTTCCCGTACAACGTCCGAAGGTGGAATTGGTGCAGCTTTCCAACCTCCGGTTTCCGTTTCGTCAATCATATTGGGCTAGAGTGGAAAAGGGTTGGGTGCGGTCCGAAGGGGACGCATTGCGACGGCCTTCGGTTTCGAGGGCGGTCGGGACGGGAAACTGATGGCTAAGAAGGTCATGATCGTCGAGGACAATGAGCTTAACATGAAGCTCTTTCGGGACCTCATCGAAGCCAGCGGTTACGAGACGGTTCGCACGCGTAACGGGCTGGAGGCGCTGGATCTCGCGCGCCAGCACCGGCCGGACCTGATCCTGATGGACATCCAGTTGCCCGAAGTCTCCGGCCTGGAAGTGACGAAATGGCTGAAGGAAGACGACGAGTTGCATTCGATCCCGGTCATCGCCGTCACCGCCTTCGCCATGAAGGGCGATGAGGAGCGCATCCGCCAGGGCGGCTGCGAGGCCTATATCTCCAAGCCGATCTCGGTGCCGCGCTTCATCGAGACGATCAAATCCTACCTGGGCGACGCCTGATGCCCGAGACCAGCAGAGCCGGAGTTTGTTGAGATGACCGCGCGGATCCTCGTCGTCGACGATATCCCCGCCAATGTGCGGCTGCTGGAGGTTCGGCTGCTTGCCGAGTATTTCGAGGTGCTGACGGCCAGCAACGGCCTGGATGCGATCGAGACCTGCGAGAATGGCAAGGTCGACGTGGTGCTGCTCGATGTCATGATGCCGGACATGGACGGGTTCGAGGTCTGCAAGCGCCTGAAGAGCGATCCGGCGACCTCGCATATCCCCGTCGTCATGATCACCGCGCTCGACCAGGTGTCGGACCGGGTGCGCGGCCTCGAGGCGGGCGCGGACGATTTCCTGACCAAGCCGGTCAACGACCTGCAACTGATGACGCGCGTGAAGAGCCTGGTCAGGCTGAAGTCGCTGACCGACGAATTACGGCTGCGCGCCTCGACGACGCGCAATATCGGCATCGAAGAGCTTCTGAGCCGCGATTTCGCGACCGAGGACGCCAAGCCGAGGGTGCTGCTTGTCGACGAGCGCAAATCTTCCGTCGAACGCATCCAGAAGATGCTGCGCAACAGCGCCGAGCTGGATGTCGCGACCGATCCGAATGCCGGGTTCTTCCAGGCGGCCGAGGTGGCGTATGAATGTGTGCTGGTGTCGACCGCCTTCTCGAATTTCGATGCGCTGAGGCTCTGCTCGCAGCTGCGTTCGCTCGACCGCACCCGCTTCCTGCCGATCATGCTGCTCGCCGACGAGGGCGAGGAGGGCCGCATCCTGCGCGGGCTGGAACTCGGCATCAACGACTACCTGATCCGGCCGATCGACCAGCACGAGCTGACAGCGAGGCTGCGCACGCAGGTGCGGCGCAAGCGCTACAACGACCAATTGCGGGCCAGCGTCGCCCAGACGATCGAGATGGCGGTGATCGACGGGCTGACCGGGCTACACAACCGGCGCTACCTCGACAGCCATCTGCAGACGCTCTTCGACCGCGCCGTGGCTCGGCGGCGGCCACTGTCGGTGATGATCACCGATCTCGATCGCTTCAAGTCGATCAACGACACCCATGGCCATGACGGCGGTGACGACGTGCTGCGCGAGTTCGCCCGGCGGCTGCGCAAGAATGTGCGCGGCATCGATCTCGCCTGCCGCTTCGGCGGCGAGGAGTTCGTCGTGGTGATGCCGGACACCGACGGCGCCGTCGCCGAGAAGGTCGCCGAGCGCATCCGCGCCGAGATCGCGCAGGCGCCTTTCGCGATCGGCAACGACGGGAAGATGATCGAGGTCACGGTCAGCGTCGGGGTGTCGTCGGTCCTGAAAGGGACGGACAGCGTCGCCGCGCTGATGAAGCGCGCCGACCTGGCGCTCTACGAGGCCAAAAGCGGCGGCCGCAACCGGGTGGTCGCCAAGGCCGCCTAGGCTGTGTTGATATTCAGGTGATGCCGGCCTGCGAACGATGGTTTCCTGCGCTTCCGGTGCTCACGTACTTTAAGTACGCTCCGCTCCGGTTCTCGGAAACCAACGTTCTCGGCTCGGCCTGACCTGAATCTCAACACATCCCAAAAACGCGTCGCGATCTTTCACACCCAGCACGCGCCTGTCTTTGTCCCGAAACCGGTTTCCACTCTCGGGAGACATGCTCGGCAAAAAGGCGACGATTCTCGGCCGTCCCAACAGGGTTACGAATTTACCTTAACCCAAGCGATTCGCGAGCGGTGGTTAAGAAATGGTTGATTTTTATAAGGTCTTGCGCAAATCTGCGATGCATAGACAGAAGCCGAGGCCGGCGCGAGGGTAGACGAGCCGGCTCGATCCAAAAAATACCCCATGATGCTCAGGTCCGCCGCATCTCCTGGGTCCGTGGGGTCGGCCGGCCGGCGCTGGCGCATAGTGGCCTCCTCGTACCGCTGCCAAACGCCGACCGGCCCCCTTTTCTCAAAAACCGACATCGGAAGCTTGCGCAGACAGTCGCGCAGGCTCCCCAGCCGTTCGGTCTTTCCGTCTGCCGGGAAACCGTGTCGGACTTTTCCTGGAATTGCTCCAAAACAAAAACGCCGCCCGAGGGGCGGCGTTTTGATTTCTCGGGATAACCAGATTACTTGATCTTGGTTTCCTTGAACTCGACGTGCTTCTTGGCGACCGGGTCGTACTTGCGGAACGAGAGCTTGTCCGTCTTGGTACGGCTGTTCTTGCTGGTGACGTAGAAGAACCCGGTGTCGGCGGTCGACAGAAGCTTGATCTTGATGTTTGCGGCTTTGGCCATGATTTTCGTCCGTTAATGTTCGTGGAGTTTTGGCCGCTGGAGCACGGGGAAAACACCCGGACGCGGGAAACTTGGCGCGACACATAAAGAACGCGCCCGGAAAGTCAAGCCCGGGCGCCTTCCCTGCCCCATTTGGGCATGGCCGATCTCGCCGCTTCAGGCGTTCTCGCCAATCCGCTGAGCCGTTTTTTTCCAGTCGCCCGTGGTGTTCCACCAGCGGTTGGGATTGGCATGGTCGTCAAGACCCTTGGAACGGCTGGCGAGCAGCGGTTGGATGCGGATGACGGGCTCCTGATAGGAGTGGGCCTGGAATATCGCCTCGACGACACGAGCGGCGAGCGGCTGGTCGTCGGCGATTTCGAACGACACTTCAACGGTGCCGGGCCGCCGGCGCAATTCCGTCTCGGCGCCCGCGGCGGCGCCCTCGAGCGGCCGATAGCGCTCGACGCCTTGCGCCGACTGATAGGCGTTGCTGTCATATTTGCCCATGCGCAGCGGCGTGATCGCCACCACCGCCTCCATGATGCGCTCGACATCGGCGGCCGGCGCCTGGAATGTGACGAGCAGAAGCAGTTCCATCCTGAGGGATTTGGTTTCAAAGCCGCTGTCGACCATCGCAATTCTCCTACTTCGCGCTGGAGACAGGGTATAGCAGGGGTGCTGCTGACACGGTGATGTCAGGATGCCCGACGCTGCAGCGGCATTTGCCTACAGAATCTTGCGCACCAGCCTGACCAGGATCAGAGCCATGTAGGCAGCGAAGAAAAAGGCCAGCGACCAGCCGAAGCCGGATGGGCCGAAGGCATCCATGCCGATGCCGATCGCCTGCGGACCCAGCACCATGCCGACGCCGTAGCAAAGCACGAAGGCAGCATTGGCGGATGCCAGTTCGTGGCCGGACAGCTGCGAGCCGAGATGGGCAAGGCCGATCGTGTACATGGCGGCGACGACGCCGCCCCAGACGAATAGGAGGGCCGCCATCAGATGCCAGTTCTGTGCGAAGAACGGCATGAAGACCGTTCCGATGAGGCCGACCGTGGCGCAGGCCAGCAGCAGGTAGCGCCGGTCGGAAACGCGGTCGCTGATCATGCCGATCGGGATCTGCAGAAGCACATTGCCGAGCCCGATCATTGTCAGGAGCAGCGCGGCGTCGGCTTCCGAATAGCCGATACGGCTGCCATAGACGGGGAAGAGCGAGAAACCGCCGGTCTCGACGGCGCCGAAAACAAGCACGGCGAAGGTCGCGGTCGGCACCAGCCAGATATAGCGCAGGAAGTGGCTGGTCTCGCTGTCGGCGACGATGGTCGGACTCTCGTTGCGGGCCGCCAGCACCGGAATAGCGGCAAGCGTCACCAGCACTATGGTGACGCCGAACGGCAGGAAGCCCGTGCTGCCGAGATGGGCGAACAGCCAGGGTCCGGCGGCAAAGCCGAGCGACAGCACGGTGGCGTAGATGCCAAGCACAAGGCCGCGCCGGTTCGGCGGGGCGGAGGTGCTGATCCAGAATTCCGACAGGATGAACAGCACCGTCAGCGAGATGTGCAGGGCGACGCGGAGCGGAAACCACATCCAGAAATCCGGCGCGAAATGGAAGCCGACAAAGGCGAGCGCGCCGATGGCAATCATCAACAGCATGGTCCAGGCGACGCCGAGCCGCATGGCAAGCGGGGTGGCGAGCGGCGCGCCGGCAATCGAGGCGAGACCGGCGACGGCCGTGTTGAGGCCGATCATCGAAGCGGAATGGCCGCGGCTTTCCAGAATGACACTGAGCAGCGGCATGCCGAGGCCGATGGCGATGCCGACGACGCTGATCGAGGAGATCGCCGCGATCATCGGCAGCCAGTGTACGCGTTCGTCGCCCTGTTCTTGGGTATCGACCGTCATGGGATCAAAATGCTCTGCTTCTAAAGGACTTCGCGGACGAAGCGGTTGCGGACGAGCCGGAAGAACGGCACGGCGCCCCCCGGCCGCAGCAAGGGATCGTCGGCAAGCCGACTTTCCAGTTCTTCCAGGATCATGCCGGTAATGTCGGGGATGTCGGCCTTGCGGGCGTCGGCAAGCGGCAGCCAGACGAGTTCTTCGAGCTCGTTGGTCGGGCCGCCGCCGGGCAATTCCACGGCAACGTCGTGGCGCCAGGCGCTGAAGAAACGCGTATCGAAACGGCGCACGCGATTGGGCGGAGTGATGGCGCGGGCGATGAAGCGGAGCACGTCCAGCGAGGGGACCACGCCATGTTCGGCGAAACCCTGCCAGTCGCGCTTTGCGGTCGAGAAGGCGCCCTTGCGGCCGATAAGCAGGCCGGCTTCCTCATAGGTCTCGCGAATCGCCGACAGGGCGATTGCGCGCGCCCGCGCGGCGCTCGCGCGGCCGGGGCCTGAGACCAACCTACTTTCTTCCTCATCGGGCAGAGGGGCGGCGACGGGAATGCGGCTGTCGGCGGGATCGGTGCGGCCGCCGGGGAAGACGAATTTCCCGGGCATGAAGGCGTGCCCGGCATGGCGCCGGCCCATCAGCACCAGAACGTCCTTGCCCCGGCGATCGAGCAGAATGAGGGTCGCGGCATCGCGCGGACGCAGCGCCCGGCCGTTGCGCACGGCCAGGCCCTTATCGAGCTTGTCGACATCCGCCTTGGTCATTCGTTCCATGCGCTCGACCTAGCGGAAACTTCCCGGATGCGAAAGTGGCTTGCGCGTCGCGGCCTTTGCACCAGAGCCGGCAGCGGCGCGACCTGGCTTATCAATGGCTCTCGAATTCGTCTTTCTCGTCGCCGAAGCCGTGCATATAAAGCGCCCATTGCAGGCCGATGACGGCGCCCTTGACCGGCTGCAACAGCACGAGCGCGAGAATGATGGTCAACGGCACCCAGATCAGCGCGTGCTGCCAGGTCGAGAGCGTGGTGGCGGCCTCCACCGCCATGAACGAGCCAACCACGATATGGCCGACGATGACGATGACCAGATAGGCAGGCAGGTCGTCCGCGCGATGGTGGTGCAGTTCCTCGCCGCAGACCTCGCACTTGTCCACGGGCTTCACGAAAGCGTGGAACAGCTTTCCCTTGCCGCAATGCGGGCAGCGGCCGAGCATCCCGCGCTTGATCGCCGTCCACAGCGGACGCGCGACGCGGCCTGAGTGGTGCTCGCCGCCGAAAACCTGTTCTTCCACCCGCAAATCGCCTGGCATCATCTTCTCCTGCCGCGCGGACCGACGCGCGATTGCGACGCGCGGGCGCGGCCTTTGGCCTTGTGGAACGACCGCTTTGAGCCGGGCAGGGGCTTCGGGTCGGTCAGCATCTCGAAACGCATCGCACCGGCCATCGGCGCGACCTCGACCAACCGGACTTCGACGCGGTCGGCAAGCTGATAGCCTTTGCCGGTGCGTTCCCCGAACAGCGATCGGGCGGTTTCGTCATAGATATAGTAGTCGCCGCCCAGAGTTGACACCGGAATAAAGCCGTCCGCGCCGTACTGCGGCAATTGGACAAAGAGCCCCGCCTTGGTGACGCCGGAAATGCGCGCGTCGAACGTGTCGTTGACGCGCTCGGCGAGATAGGCGGCGATCAACCGGTCGACCGTATCGCGCTCGGCGGCCATGGCGCGGCGTTCCGTGGCCGAGATCAGCGCGGCGGCCTCTTCCAGCCTGTCCGCCTCCTGCTGCGTCAAGCCGCCGGGACCCAGACCAAGCGCCGCGATCAATCCGCGGTGCACGATCAGATCGGCATAGCGGCGGATCGGCGAGGTGAAATGCGCGTAGCGCCTGAGGTTGAGGCCGAAATGGCCGATATTCTTCGGCGAATACTCGGCCTGGCTCTGCGAGCGCAGCACCACTTCGTTGACCAGCGCCTCGTTGTCGGCGCCGCGCACCCGCTCCAGGATACCGTTGAACTGGCTGGGTCGCATCTGCGCGCCGCGCGCCAACGATAGGCTGAGCGTTTGCAGGAATTCGCGCAGCGATTCCTGCTTGGCGAGCGACGGCGCGTCATGGATCCGGTAGACGAGGGGCTCTTTCCTGCCCTCCAATGTCTCCGCGGCCGCGACATTGGCCTGGATCATGAACTCTTCGATCAGCTTATGCGCATCGAGTCGCTCCGGCACGGTGACGCGGTCGACCGTGCCGTCGGGCTTCAGCAGGATCTTGCGCTCCGGCAGGTCGAGTTCCAGCGGCTGGCGGGCGTCGCGGCCGCGCTTCAGCACCGCGTAGGCGTCCCAGAGCGGCTTCAGCACGCCATCGAGGATCGGCCGCGTCTTGTCGTCGGGCACGCCGTCGATCGCGGCCTGCGCCTGCGGATAGGAGAGCTTGGCGGCCGACTTCATCATGACGCGGTGGAAGGAGTGCCTGAGCTTGCGGCCTTCCGAGGAGAAGGTCATTCGCACGGCGATGGCCGGCCTGTCCTCGCCTTCGCGCAGCGAGCAGAGGTCGTTCGAGATGCGTTCGGGCAGCATCGGCACGACGCGGTCCGGAAAATAGACCGAATTGCCGCGCTTCAAGGCTTCGCGGTCGAGCGGCGTGCCATAGCGCACATAGGCGGCGACATCGGCGATCGCCACGGTGACGACGACGCCTCCGGGATTCTTCTCGTCCGCATCGGGCGTGGCGAAGACGGCGTCGTCATGGTCCTTCGCGTCGGCCGGATCGATGGTCACCAGCGGCAGGTTGCGCCAATCCTCGCGGTGATCGAGCGTCGCCGGCTTCACCGCTTCGGCCTCGGCAATCACGTCCGCCGGAAAGACATGGGGAATGTCGTGGGCGTGGATGGCGATCATCGAGACAGCCTTCTCGCTGCTCAGCGATCCCAGCACCGCCAGCACTTTCGCCCTGGGCAGTCCGTAACGGGATGCCCGCGCCGGCTCGACCTCGACCAGGTCGCCGTTCTTGGCGCCGTTCTGGAATTCCTTGTCGACGATCAGTTCCGGCTGGCGCCGTTCGACGGGCTCGATGCGCAACGTGCCATCCTTCAGTACGCGGAAGACGCCGAGCACCGCATCGCTGCGCTTCTCGAAGACCTTCATCACCCGCCCGGTATAGGCGGGGCCTGACGGATCGTCGGTGGGGAAGGTCTTGGCAAGCACGCGGTCGCCGATGCCGGGCACCGGGCCGTTGGCGCCGCGCGAAATCCGAATGGCGATGACCGGCGGCGAGCCGTTGCCGGTGTATTCGTTCGGATGCGCCAGAAGCATGCCGTCGTCGTCGCGGCCGAAAATGTCGAGCACCGCGACATGAGGCACGGCGCCCGCGCGGGTGAGGCGCTTGCGCTCCTTGTTGAGGAGGCCCTCGTCCTGCAGGTCGCGCAACAGGTCTTTCAGCCAGATGCGGTCCTCGCCGCGCAGCGCGAAGGCCTTGGCGATCTCGCGCTTGCCGGAGCGGTCGGGATTTTCGGCGATGTAGCGCAGGACCTCGTCACGCGAGGGACGGTAGTCGTCTTTGACCTTGGCCCTGGTGTCGGCGTGGCGCGGATCGCCGTGGCTTCTTCCGGAGATCCTGCGCGCCACGTCCCGCTATCCCTTCTTCGCCGCCCTGCGGAAGGGCTTTTTGCCGCCTCCGCCCTTGGCCTCCCTTTCGGCAATCAGGGTGAGCGCCTCTTCCATCGTCACCGATTGCGGATCCTTGCCCTTGGGCAGCGTCGCATTGACCTTGCCGTAGTTGACATAGGGCCCGTATTTGCCGTCGCGCACGACGATCTTGCCGCCGCCGTCGGGATGGTCGCCAAGCTCCTTGAGCGCCGCGGCGGTGCCGCCATTGCGGCCGCCCTTGCCCTTCTGCTGCTTCTCGGCAATCACCGAGACGGCGCGGTTCAGACCGATCGAGAACACGTCCTCGATGCTTTCCAGATTGGCATAGGTGCCGTCATGCAGCACGAACGGGCCGTAGCGCCCGAGGCCGGCCGAGATCATCTTGCCGGTTTCGGGATGTTTTCCGACGTCACGCGGCAGGGCCAGCAGCGCCAGCGCCTTTTCGTGGTCGATCGACTCGGGCGTCCAGCCCTTGGGCAGGCTCGAGCGCTTGGCCTCCTTGCCTTCGCCACGCTGGATATAGGGCCCGAAACGGCCGCTCCTCAGCGTGATTTCCTCGGCGGTGTAAGGATCCTTGCCGAGCAGCTTGACGCCGTCGTCGCCATTGCCGTTCTCGCCATTGGGGTTGGCGGCGTCGCCGAGCTGGCGGGTGTAGGAACACTCCGGATAATTCGAGCAGCCGACGAAGGCGCCGAACTTGCCGAGTTTCAGCGAAAGGTTGCCTGAGCCGCATTTCGGGCAAATGCGCGGGTTGGAGCCGTCCTCGCGTTCCGGGAAGACAAGCGGCGCCAGTTCTTCGTTGAGCGCATCGAGCACGTCCGTGACGCGCAGTTCCTTGATGTCGTCGACGGCGCCGGAAAAATCCTTCCAGAAGTCGCGCAGCACGTCCTTCCAGGCGAGCTTGCCGTCGGAAATCTCGTCGAGCTTTTCCTCGAGCGAAGCGGTGAAATCATACTCGACATAACGCTCGAAGAAGCTTTCGAGGAAGGCAGAGAGCAGCCGGCCCTTGGCCTGCGGCACCAGCCTGCGCCGGTCGATGGTGACGTAGTCGCGATCCTCGAGCGTCTTCAGGATCGCGGTGTAGGTCGACGGCCGGCCAATGCCCAGCTCTTCCAGCTTTTTGATCAGCGACGCCTCGGAGTAGCGCGGCGGCGGCTCGGTGGTGTGCTGGGTGGCGTTGATCGCCTGACGGGCGAGCTGCTCGCCGGAACGGATCTCGGGCAGACGGCGGCTCTCCTCGTCCTCCGCGTCCTCGTCCTTCTGGTCGGTATAGGCGGCGATGAAGCCGTCGAAGCGGATAACTGAACCGACGGCGCGAAGCTCAGCAGTGCGAGCGCCATTGACCGCCTCGATCTCGACCGTGGTGCGTTCGATCTCGGCCGGCTGCATCTGGCTGGCGATGGCGCGCTTCCAGATCAGCTCATAGAGGCGGGCCTGGTCGGCGTCGAGATACTGCCTGACCGATTGAGGCGTGCGGTTGAAATCGGTCGGGCGGATCGCCTCGTGCGCTTCCTGGGCGTTCTTGGCCTTGGTGGTGTAGTAACGCGGCTTTTCCGGCAGGTATTTCGCGCCGAACTCGCTGACGATGGCGCTGCGGGCAGCCTCGATCGCCTCGGGCGCCATCTGCACGCCGTCGGTTCGCATATAGGTGATGAGGCCGGCGGTCTCGCCGCCGACATCCATGCCTTCATAGAGCTTTTGCGCCACCTGCATGGTGCGCGTGGCCGAGAAGCCGAGCCCGGAGGAGGCGGCCTGCTGCAGCGTCGAGGTGGTGAAGGGCGGGCCGGGATTGCGCTTGGTGGGCTTGGCCTCGACCGACAACGCCTTGAAGGTCGCGCCCTCCAGCATCGCCTTGATGTCGTCGGCCTGAGCCTTGTTGGCGATGTCGAGCTTCTGCAGCTTCTTGCCGGCAAAGGCGGTCAGCCGCGCTTCGAAACTGTCCGTGCGCGGCGTGTCGAGGATGGCAGCGATCTGCCAGTATTCCTCGCGGATGAAGCGTTCGATCTCGGATTCGCGGTCGCAGACCAGGCGCAGCGCCACCGACTGCACGCGGCCGGCCGAGCGGGCGCCCGGCAGCTTGCGCCACAGCACCGGCGAGAGCGTGAAGCCGACGAGATAATCGAGCGCGCGGCGAGCGAGATAGGCGTCGACCAGCGGCGCGTCGATCTGGCGCGGATTGGCCATGGCATCGAGCACCGAGGCCTTGGTGATGGCGTTGAAGACGACGCGGCTGACCGGCTTGTCCTTCAGCGCGCGCTTCTGCTTCAGGACTTCCAGCACATGCCAGGAAATCGCCTCGCCCTCGCGATCCGGGTCGGTGGCGAGGATCAGCCCGTCGGCATCCTTGACCGCCTTGGCGATGTCGGCGAGGCGCTTGCCCGACGCGGTGTCGACCGACCAGGACATGGCGAAGTCCTCGTCGGGCCGCACCGAGCCGTCCTTGGCCGGCAGATCGCGGACATGGCCGAACGAGGCCAGAACCTTATAGTTCTTGCCCAGATATTTGTTGATTGTCTTCGCCTTGGCCGGCGATTCGACGACGACGACGTCCATGAGGTCTCTTGATCAGCTGTGAGGTGGCGGAAGAACTCCGCGATGCACGACGAAATCCCACTCTTTTCGTCGCTCACATGGCCGCGCTTTTGCAATCGGTCAAGGGGAGGCGGGCAATTTGGGAAGCGGCCGCCGGCAATACACTCTTAGAGTGTATGGCAAAGATCACATTTTTGGGGATGGATGCATGCACGCCTCGAACCGGGCGGGCGACCGGTAAAAGACGACCGGCTGCCGGATCAAGGGAGCCGGCAACCGGAGCATTCAACAGCGTTGCCTCAATCTGCCTTGACGACGTGCCAGGCGCCGGCAACGCCTTCGCCGGTCATGTCGCCGGCCTTCTTGTCCTTGACGAAGGTATAGACCGGCTTGCCGTCATAGGCCCACATCTTGCTGCCATCGGTGCGGTCGACGATCGTCCATTCATCGTCGGCCTTGGCGCCGGCCTCGGCCTTCAGCGGCGGCCAGTTGGCGGCGCATTTGTCGTAGCAGCTGGATTTACCCTTCTTGTCCTTGTCGAACGTGTAAAGCGTCATGCCTTTGGCGTCGGTATAGATCTTCTTGCCGCCGACTTCAGCTTCCTTCCATGCTTCGGCGGCATGGGACGCTGCAGTGCCGAGCAGTAGGGCGGCAAACCCGAGTGCGATCGATTTCATGACAATCTCCCTGAGAACGAGCGCACGGCAATCGCGCGCCTATTCCGACAACGCATTGGCGCGGCTATTTCTTCCTTGGCGAAGCGGCGACGTGCCACACAATGGTGATTGGCAGGCGCGCGCCTGCATCGCTATATCGACGCCAGCACAATCGGGACTCATTGGATGGCATTGGACATCGGCTATGTCAGCGCGGTCGGAGCAGGGGCGATCTCTTTCCTGTCGCCTTGTGTGCTGCCGCTGGTGCCGCCCTATCTCTGCTACATGGCCGGCGTTTCGGTCGACGATTTCCGCGGCAACCAAAGCGTAACGGCAAAGGAAGGCGCGCGTGGCGCGCTGCTCTACGCTTCGCTCGCCTTCGTGCTCGGCTTTTCCTCCGTCTTCGTGGCGCTCGGGGCCGGCGCCTCGACCATCGGCCGCCTGCTGCGCGTCTGGCAGGAGCCGCTGGCGATGGCGGCGGGCGTGCTGATCATCATCATGGGCCTCAACTTCCTCGGCATCCTGCGCATTCCGCTCCTGTCGCGCGAGGCGCGCTTCCAGTCGCAGGGCAAGCCTGCCAGCATGATCGCGGCCTATGTCATGGGGCTGGCCTTCGCCTTCGGCTGGACGCCTTGCATCGGCCCGGTGCTGGGGCCGATCCTGACTTTAGCCGGCGGGCGCGAGACCGTTGGCGAGGGCGCGCTGCTGCTTGCCGCCTATTCGCTGGGTCTAGGCATCCCGTTCCTGATCGCGGCGCTGTTTTCCGGTGCCTTCATGCGTTTCCTCGGCAAATTCCGCGTCCATCTCGGCCGTGTGGAAAAGGCGATCGGCGCGCTGCTGGTCGTCGCCGGCGTGTTCTTCCTGACCGGCGGCGTGCAGAGCGCGTCGTATTGGCTGCTGGAGAATTTTCCGGTGCTGGGACGGCTGGGGTAGCGGTCCGGCGCCCGTTTTGTGAGTCGTCAGAAATGAGGCTCGACACGCTGGAAAACGCAAATGGTCTTGAACCCATCAGCAAGCGGCCGGACGAGGACAGCGGTGGGGCGCTGGTCCCGGTTGGAAGGTTGGGCCAGCAAGTAAAGCCGTCCATCGATCCGCTGCGTATCGAAGTGCACGTAGCGCCGGCTTACATTCGGGTAGAGGCGGGGGAGTTGGCCTGATATGACGCTCCATCCCGAGGGCAATTCGTCCGAAAACGTGTCGCCGTCGTCAAGCATACTCTCTTTCAGGACTGTCGATGGATCAGCTGCGAGCGGCGCCAAGAGCATGACATCGCCGTCGAAATAATGATTGGTTCCACTCCAGCGGACAAGCTTGCGACGCACGCCGGGCGAGACCTCGATCGTCGCCACCTTGATGTCGAGATCTTGCTGCGCGGTGTCCGTGGGAAAGACGTTGGCGTTGTCGTTCGTGGAGGTGCTGACGTTCTCAAATCCTTCCTGTCGAAGACGCAGGAATTTTCGACAAAGACGCGGCTCAGTCGTTCCATGCGTCAGCAATATGGTGCCAACCGGTGGCCGGCGACCCGGCGGCGCATATTCGACGCGATCGACCTTGTACCGGTTCAGTTGGAAAGGCTCATCCAGGCAGACAATGGGTCCCTTGTCCGGCGCCTCGTCTCCGACGACATGACAATAGCTAAGCCGATCCGGCCTGATCACCATCCCGATCAGCCAGCGCTTTTTGTCCGTCGCGTAGCTAGGCTTCCACTCTTTGCGCGAAAAAATCTTTCGCTTCGCAATCCAAAGGCTGAAGAAGGCTGGCGGATCGGCGCCGCCCTGACCATACCCAAAAGCCTGGTCTTGCCCATCACGGAGGCGGATCGTCCAGCCATTGACCATGGTGCAATTCGATCGACCCGTGGTAGGCGTCGCCGATAATCCCTGATCGACGCTGGTGGGCAGTCGGCGATACCCGACCGGATCTTCGTCCATCGTCAGGGTAAAGCGGATCAGCGCGACGTTACGGCCGGGTTGGCAAACAACCTCGGCATGCGGAGTGGTGTAATCGGCCCGAGCCGTGCCCGGACAGATCGATATGAAAATGAAAAAAATAAACACGGCGAAAGCTTCAAAGCCGTGGCTCAACATCTGAAGCCTTTCCTTCAGTGCACGCCGGCGCCATAAACGGGGCGACCAGATGAATGATGACGACGGTATCTAACACAAACTTTTTCCCGAAATTTCTGGAATACCAAGGACCACTGAGAAACTGTTGGAAAATTTTGTGCGTGGGCGGTTGGCTCGATACCCAGATCGGAACGATGCCGAAAAGCCGACGTTGCCGAATCGCAAGCACAACACCGATAGCGAGGCGATAATGGTAGCCAAGGCGGACGTGCAAAAGTTCTTCAAGACCTACGAGAAGGTCTACAACGACGCGATCGCCGGCAATGTCGACATGGACGATTTTGGAGCGATGTATTCGACTGGATTTGTCTCGGTCACCCCGGCTGGCGTCATGGTCGGCGAGAACGGCAAGAAATTTCAAGATACGATGAGGAAGGGTTTTGAAGCCTATCGGGCGATGGGCAGCAAGACGATGACCTGCAAGGATGTCTCGGTGACGGCCATCGATCAGGACCGTTGCGTGGCCAAGGTAGAGTGGTCGGGCGAATACGAACGCAAGGACAAAAGGCTCGTGACCATCGATTTCGAAGTCGATTATCTCGTCGAAAGGCGCGAAGGCAGCCTGAAGGTGTTTGGCTGGATCGCCGGCGACGAGCAGGCGGAATTCAACAAGCACGGGCTGTTGTAAGCTCTGCCCGTCGGATTTGGTCGTGGACCAGCTGATTAAGAGTCAGCCGCTCCACCATCTCACCGGAATTTAACCGCATTGGTGCAGCATAGCGCCAATGCTAAATGTGCCTTGATTCCAAACCTTTTCATACGGTTGCCCCTACATGAGCCAGAGATCCTGCCTGTCCGTCATCCTCGCCGCCGGCGAAGGTACCCGCATGAAAAGCGCTACGCCCAAGGTGCTGCATGCGATTGCAGGGCTGCCGATGGTGGCTCACGTGGTGAGGGCCGCCGAAGGAGCTGGCGCGACCGGCGTGGCGCTGGTGATCGGCCACGGCGCCGACGAGATGCGCAAGGCGGCACAGAAATTCGCGCCAAAGGCTGAGACTTTCGTGCAAGAGAAGCGGCTCGGCACCGCGCACGCGGTGCTTGCTGCTCGCGAAGCGATATCAAAGGGTTATGACGATATTCTCGTCATGTTCGGCGACACGCCGTTGATCGATGCGCAGGCGCTGGCGGCTGCGCGGCAGAAGTTGGCGGAGGGCGCTGCCGTCGCCGTCATCGGCTTTCGCCCGCCAAGCCCGACCGGCTACGGCCGTTTGATCGAAAAGGGTGGCAAGCTCGTCGCCATCCGCGAGGAGAAGGACTGTTCCGAGGCGGAAAAGAAGATCGGCTTCTGCAATGCCGGCATGATGGCGGTGGCGGGCAAGCATGCGGTGCGGCTGCTCGACAAGGTCGGCAACAAGAATGCCAAGGGCGAGTTCTACCTCACCGACATCGTCGAGATCGCCGGCGCGGAAGGCCTCGATGTGGTGGCGACGGAAGCGGGGTTCGAAAGCGCGCTCGGCATCAACAACCGGGCCGAGCTTGCCGAGGCGGAATCGATCTGGCAGGCGCGCCGGCGGCGCGAGGCCATGCTGTCCGGCGTGACGCTGATCGCGCCCGAAACTGTCTATTTCTCGCACGATACCGAAATCGGCGCCGACACGATCGTCGAGCCGAATGTCTGGTTCGGCCCGGGCGTCAGGATCGCGTCGGGCGCCAAGATCCATGCTTTCAGCCATATCGAGGGCGCGACGATCGCCTCGAACTGCGATGTCGGGCCGTTTGCGCGGCTCAGGCCCGGCGCCGATCTTCGAAACAAGGCAAAAGTCGGTAATTTCTGCGAGGTCAAGCAGGCGACGATAGAGGAGGGCGCCAAGGTCAACCACCTGACCTATATCGGCGACGCGCGCGTGGGTGCCGCGGCCAATATCGGCGCGGGCACCATCACCTGCAATTATGACGGCTACTCGAAATTCTTCACCGACATCGGCGAGGGGGCCTTTGTCGGCTCGAATTCCTCGCTGGTGGCGCCTGTCACGATCGGCAAGGGCGGCTATATCGCCTCCGGCAGCGTGATCACCGAGAGCGTGCCGGACGACGCGCTGGCCTTCGGCCGCGCCCGCCAAAAGACGATCCCCGGGAAGGGCAAGGAGCTGCGCGAGCGCTTCGCCTCGGCCGCCGCGGCGAGGAAGAAGGCGGCGGAATGATTTTCAGCGCTTCCTTGCGGAGGCGGTTGCAACTCGGTCAGATATGAACGAGTGGAAACCAGGGCCCTGAAAACCCGAGCGGTTCAGGTAACCGGATTGCAAGCGCAGTCTGGCATTGTGCACTGGCAAAGAACCGTTCCGCTGACACGGAACGAAACGCAAAGTGACTTTCGCGGCAAGCCGGCAGTCCCTAGATAACGCCGGGTTTTCCGCTCGGAATCGGGGGCTATCGCATGTGCGGTATCGTTGGAATCGTCGGCCGAAGCCAAGTCGCGCCGCTCATCGTCGATGCGCTGAAGCGGCTTGAATATCGCGGCTACGACTCGGCCGGTGTCGCCACCATCGAGAAGGGCGAGCTCGGCCGCCGCCGCGCCGAAGGCAAACTGATCAACCTCGAACGCCGGCTGAAGGACGAACCGCTCGACGGCACGATCGGCATCGGCCACACGCGCTGGGCGACGCATGGCGTGCCCAACGAGACCAACGCGCATCCGCATTTTTCCGAAGGCGTCGCCATCGTCCACAACGGCATCATCGAGAATTTCGCCGAGCTGCGCGACGAGCTCACCCGCGACGGCTACAGCTTCGCCTCGCAGACCGACACGGAGGTCGTCGCGCATCTGGTGGCGCGCGAGCTCGCCAAGGGGCTGAAGCCCGTGGAAGCCGCGTATGCGGCGCTGAAGCGGCTCTCCGGCGCTTTCGCGCTGGCGATCATGTTCAAGGGCGACGAGGACCTGATCGTCGGCGCCCGCAATGGTCCGCCTCTGGCCGTCGGCCATGGCGATGGCGAGATGTTTTTGGGCTCGGACGCGATCGCGCTGGCGCCCTTCACCAACTCGATCACCTATCTCGAGGACGGCGACTGGGCGGTGGTGCGCCGCGAAAGCGTTGCGATCTACGACATCGACGGCAACAAGGTCGACCGCAAGCGCCAGCAATCGCTGTCGACCAGCTTCATGGTCGACAAGGGAAACCGCCGGCATTTCATGGAAAAGGAAATCCATGAGCAGCCGGAGGTGATCTCGCACACGCTGGCGCATTACGTGGATTTCGTCTCGGGCGTGTCGAAGCCGCTCGACCTACCGTTCGACTTCGCCAAAATCGGCCGGCTGGCGCTCTCGGCCTGCGGCACCGCCTATCTCGCCGGGCTGATCTCGAAATACTGGTTCGAGCGCTATGCGCGGCTGCCGATCGATATCGATGTCGCCTCGGAATTCCGCTATCGCGAGATGCCGCTGTCGGCCAACGACGCGGCCTTCTTCATCTCGCAGTCGGGTGAGACGGCCGACACGCTGGCCTCGCTGCGCTATTGCCGCCAGGCCGGCATGAAGATCGGCGCCGTGGTCAATGTGCGCGAATCGACCATGGCGCGTGAATCCGACGTCGTGCTGCCGACACTTGCCGGACCGGAAATCGGCGTCGCCTCGACCAAGGCTTTCACCTGCCAGCTATCCGTTTTGGCTGCGCTCGCGGTCCGCGCCGGCGTGGCGCGCGGCACGATCTCGCGCGACGAGGAAAAGCGGCTGGTGCGCGAGCTTTCCGAGGCGCCGCGCTTCGCCACCCAGGTGCTGAAGCTCGACGAGCAGATCGAGCGGATCTCGCGCGAGCTCTCGCGCTACAAGGACGTGCTCTATCTCGGCCGCGACACCAATTTCCCGCTGGCGATGGAAGGCGCGCTGAAGCTCAAGGAGATTTCCTACATCCACGCCGAAGGCTATGCCGGCGGCGAACTGAAGCATGGGCCGATCGCGCTGATCGACGAGAACATGCCGGTAATCGTCATCGCGCCGCATGACCGCATCTTCGAAAAGACGGTCTCGAACATGCAGGAAGTGGCGGCGCGCGGCGGCAAGATCATCCTGATCACCGACGCGAAGGGCGCCGCGCATGCAGGCATCAAGACGATGGAGACGATCATCCTGCCCGAGGTGCCGGAGATCATCTCGCCGATCATCTACGCCCTGCCGATCCAGATGCTGGCCTATTTCACCGCCGTCTTCATGGGTACCGACGTCGACCAGCCGCGCAATCTGGCGAAGTCGGTGACGGTGGAGTAGGTTTCGCTACCGTTGCAAGTTGCGGATGACGCCAACGGCCCCACTTCGTCATCCACGGGCGGAGCAGGAGCGAAGCTCCTGCGCAGACCCGAGGATCCATTCCGTGACGCAAGCCAAAGAATGCAACCCATCAGAATGGTCGCTTGATCATCCATCCGTTATCCTTCATGCATGACGGGTTATGTTTATATGACTGCGAGCAAGAAGCGCGGCACCATCTACATCGGGGTCATAAACGATCTTAGCCGTCGGATGCCGGAGCACAGATCCGGCGAAGGCTCGCGCTTTACCGGGCGCTATGGTGTGCAACGCCTGGTCTGGTAGGAGGAATATTTCGACATCCGAGACGCCATCCAACGCGAGACGTCGCTGAAACGCTGGCCGCGCCAATGGAAGATCGAACTAATCGAGAAGGCTAATCCAGAGTGGTTCGAGCTTTTCCGCGGCACGGGATGGTAGCGCCTAATTCTGCAATGATTTGATCCGCCGCAAACGTCACGGAATGGATCCTCGGGTCTACGCGCGTCGCTTCGCTCCTTGCTCCGCCCGTGGATGACGAAGGAAAGGATGTTTCGGCTAATCGTGAACGGAAGCAGCTTCCGTTTGGAACGTAAATAGCTGTGATCTTGGCTCTGTATCATAGCATGGTACATGTCGCGAGGAGGGCCGCCCGCCTAACCTTTGAGATACTGGGTTATGCTCAAGTTTGCACGCCCCATCCACCCCGGAGAATTCCTGCGCGAGGAGTATCTGGTGCCGCTCGGCATGAGTGCCGGCGTGCTTGCGAAGAAGCTTAATCTTCCGCGCACCCGGATCGAGCGCATCGTCAAGGAGGAGGTCGGTCTTACTCCGGATACGGCGCTTCGCCTCGCCAGGTTCTTCAACACCACGCCCGAGTTCTGGATGAACTTCCAGAAGGCCTACGAGCTGGAGATCGAAGCGAGCAAAATAGCATCGGAACTCGAGAAGATCGTGCCGCTGGATACAGCGGCGTGACCAGCGCTCTTTAAAAACTTCGCAGTTCCAAAGCGGCTCGCGGTTCACTAATCTCAGCGTTGCAACCTGCGCCGCGGTGAACCCATGTCCGACGCCCTGAAGACCTCTGGCATGACCCGGCTGAGGAACTATTTCCTGACCGGCTTCGTGGTCTGCGCGCCGCTGGCGATCACGGCCTACATCGCCTGGTCGCTGATCGGTTGGGTCGATTCCTGGGTGAAGCCCTACATTCCGGTCCGCTACAATCCCGACACCTATCTGCCGTTCCCGGTTCCGGGCTTCGGGCTGATCGTGGCGCTGGTGCTGATCACGCTGATCGGTTTCCTGACGGCGAATATCGTCGGCCGCGCCATTGTCAATTTCGGCGAAAGGCTGCTTGGCCGCATGCCGCTGGTGAGGGGCATCTACGGCTCGCTGAAGCAGATCTTCGAGACGGTGCTGTCGAACAAGGGTGACATGTTCCGCCAGGTGGGCCTCGTCGAATATCCGCGCAAGGGCGTGTGGTCGCTGGTCTTCGTCGCCAGCGAGAAGGAGACCGA
The DNA here is from genome assembly GCF_006439495.1 of Mesorhizobium sp. B3-1-8. Taxonomy (NCBI): domain Bacteria; kingdom Pseudomonadati; phylum Pseudomonadota; class Alphaproteobacteria; order Hyphomicrobiales; family Phyllobacteriaceae; genus Mesorhizobium; species Mesorhizobium sp. B3-1-8. The sequence continues at coordinate 171,348 of NZ_VFTK01000008.1, read as the reverse complement.
GATCAACCAGAAGCTCGACCAGGAAGGCGATCCGCTGATCGCGGTGTTCATGCCTTGCACGCCCAATCCGACCACCGGCTTCCTGATGTATGTGCACAAATCGGAGATCGTGCCGCTCGACATGTCGATCGAAGACGGAGCCAAGCTGATCGTCTCGGCCGGCATGGTGGCGCCGGAGGTCAAGGCCAAGCTGGTGACGCTGAATGGCGAACCGGTCGAAGGACCGCTCGCCAATCCGCCGCTCGGCGCTCAGCCGGCGCGCAGCAGCCGCACCGCCTCGTCGCGGCCGAACAGGTAAAGCAGCAAGCGCAGCGCCTCGCCGCGCTCGGACTGCAATTCCGGGTCGCGCGACAGGATCAGCCGCGCGTCGTCCCGTGCCGCTTCCAGCAGGTCGGCATGGAATTCGATCCGCGCCACCTGGAAGCCGGGCGTGCCGGACTGCGTCGTGCCCAGCAATTCGCCTTCGCCGCGCAGTTTCAGGTCTTCCTCGGCGATCTTGAAGCCGTCCTCGGTCTCGCGCATGACCGAAAGCCGGCGTTTGGCCGTCTCGCCGAGCGGCTCCTTGTAGAGCAGCACGCAGGAGGACGGCTTGTCGCCGCGCCCGACCCGGCCGCGCAACTGGTGCAATTGGGCAAGGCCGAAGCGTTCGGCATGCTCGATGACCATGATGGTCGCGTCAGGCACGTCGACGCCGACCTCGATGACGGTGGTGGCGATCAGGATGCGCGTTTCGCCCTGCTTGAAGGCGCGCATCGCCTCATCTTTCTCCGCACCCTTCATGCGGCCGTGCACCAGGCCGATCCGGTCGCCGAAGAGTGGTTTCAGCGAAGCGAAACGGTCCTCGGCCGACATCAGCTTGATTTCTTCGGATTCCTCGACCAGCGGGCAGATCCAGTAGATTTTTTGCCCCTCGGCGACCGCATCGCGCATGCGTCCGACCAGTTCGTCCAGCCGCTCCATCGGCAAGGTCACGGTGCGGATCGGCTGCCGGCCGGCCGGCTTCTCGGTCAGCTTCGAGACGTCCATGTCGCCGAAGGCGGTCAACACAAGCGTGCGCGGGATGGGTGTGGCCGTCATCACCAGCATGTCGGGCGCGTCGCCCTTGGCGGTGATGGCCAGCCGCTGGTGGACGCCGAAGCGATGCTGCTCGTCGACGACGGCCAGCACGAGATCATGGAACGTCACGCTTTCCTGGAACAGCGCATGCGTGCCGACGACGATGTCGACCGCGCCGCTGGCAAGGCCTTCGAGCGTCTCGGTGCGTTCGCGCCCCTTCTCGCGCCCGGTCAGGATGGCGATTTGCAGGCCGACTTTCTCCGCAAGCGGCGCGATGGTCGCCAGATGCTGGCGCGCCAGGATTTCGGTCGGCGCCATCAGCGCCGCCTGGCCGCCGGCCTCGACCGCGCGCGCCATGGCAAGCAGGGCCACCACCGTCTTGCCGGAGCCGACATCGCCCTGCAGCAGGCGCAGCATGCGTTCGGGATCGGCAAGATCTGCGTTGATTTCGCCAAGCGCGAATTCCTGACTGGGTGTGAGCTTGTAGGGCAAGGCCGCGCGCAGTTTCTCGACGATGCTGCCGTCGCCAACCAGCGGCCGTCCTGACAGGCGTCGCACCTTTGCCCGCACCAGCGCGAGCGACACCTGACCGGCCAGCAATTCGTCATAGGCAAGGCGCCGCCAGGCCGAGCCTTCGACGGCGACGTCGATCGGATCCGCCGGATGGTGGACACGGGCGAGCGAATCGCCAAAGGCGGGGAAGGTCTGGCGCCGCATGAAGGCGCCGTCCTGCCATTCCGGCAGCTCCGGCAGGCGGCCGAGCGCCTGGCCGATCGCCCGGCGAAGCACCTTGGCCGACAGCCCTGCGGTCAGCGGATAGACAGGCTCGACCAAGGGCAGGCCGTCGGCCTCGCTGGCCAAAGCGATATGATCTGGATGGACCATGGTCGGGCGGCCGTTGAACCACTCCATACGGCCGGACACGACGACATGCTCACCGACCGGCATTGCCTTTTCGAGATAGGCGGCATGGGCATGGAAGAAGGTCAACGCGACCTCGCCGGTGTCGTCATGGGCGTAGACCCGGTAGGGCACCGACCTGTTGCCGCGCGGCGGCGGCTGGTGGCGGTCGACGCGCACTTCGAGCGTGACGATCTGGCCCTCGGCCGAAAGCGCGATGCCGGGCCGGTTGCGGCGGTCGATCACGGTGTTGGGCAGAACGAACAGAAGGTCGGCCGCGCGCGCGGCGCGGTCGCCGAGATCGGCCGGCACCACACGCTCGATCAGCAGACCGACTTTCGGGCCGACGCCGGCAAGCGAGGTAATCGGAACGAACAGGGGATCGAGAATGGTGGGACGCATCGTGTCAGCTTATGTCGCGACGGCGGCAGCGCAAAGGCTGACACCGCCCTCTATCCACGCTATATGCGCCGCTTTGGACAGGGATGCGGCGACATGACCGGAACACAGCGATCAAGCGAGGGGCTCGACGCCCGCCGCCGCAAGCTTCTGTTCCGATCCTGGCATCGCGGCATGCGCGAGATGGACCTGATCCTCGGTTCCTTCGCCGACGCCGAGATCGGCGCCTTGACCGGCGATGAAATCGACCAATATGAGAGGCTTCTCGAAATCCCCGACACCGAATTCCTGCCGATGGTCACCGGCGAACGCCCGGTTCCGCCCGATATCGACTGCGCGGTTCTGCGGAAGATCCTGGCGTCGCGCCGGACCATGACATTTTGAAAAACGCATATTCATGAGTCTCATTCCTTCCATTGGCCTGCCCAAGGGCCGCGCCGGTCAGTTCATCGTCGACGGCGTCGCCGACGGCTACGAAGCCTTCGCCCTGGTGCAGACGGCGCAGGAGATCGCGCCCGACAAGCCGGTGCTGTTCGTCGCGCGCGACGGCCAGCGGCTGCCGGCGATCATCGAGGCGCTCGCCTTTGCCGCGCCCGGCCTGCCGGTGCTGGAGCTGCCGGCCTGGGACTGCCTGCCTTACGACCGCGTCTCGCCCGGCGCCGATGCCGCGGCGCGACGGCTCGACGCGCTTTCGGCCATGATCGCGCTGGCGAAGAAGCCGCATCGCGCCGTAATCCTCACCACCGCCAATGCGCTGTTGCAGCGCATCCCGCCGGCCGAGCTGATCCAAGCGCAGACTTTCCATGCCAAGCCTGGCAACCAGATCGACATGAACGCGCTGATCGCGCGGCTGGAGATCTCCGGCTTCGAGCGCGTGCCGACGGTGCGCGGCCTTGGCGAATTCGCGGTGCGCGGCGGCATTCTCGACCTTTTCGCGCCGGGCTGGAGCGAGGCGCTGCGCCTCGATTTCTTCGGCGACACGCTGGAATCGATCCGCGTCTTCGACGTGGCGACGCAGCGCACCACCGGCCAGCGCAAGTCGATGTCGCTGCAGGCGATGAGCGAGGTGGCGCTGACGCCCGAAACGATCAGCCGCTTCCGCCGCTCTTATATCGAGGCTTTCGGCGCGCCCTCGCGTGACGACGCGCTCTATGCGGCGGTCAGCGAAGGTCGGCGCTTCGCAGGCATGGAGCATTGGCTGCCCTTCTTCTACGAGCGGCTGGAGACGGTGTTCGACTATCTGCCGGATGCGCCTGTCGTCTTCGACCATCTGGCGCATGAGGCGCTGGCCGAGCGCCACACGCTGATCCTCGACCACTACGAGGCGCGCCGGAAACAGGCCGACAGCGCGCTGAAGGACGCCGTGCCCTACAAGCCGGTGGCGCCGGACCTGCTCTATCTGTCGCCGGACAATCTCAAGGCTTCGCTCGGTCCGCGCGAAGACATCGACTTCACGGTCTTCGACGCGCCGGATGTCGGCGCCAAGAAGGTTTTCCACGGCGGCTCGCGGCAAGGCCGCAGTTTTGCCGAGGAGCGCGCCGACCCGAACATCAATGTCTTCGACGTCGTCGTAAAACACATTGCCGACGAGCGCGCCGCGCGCCGCCGCGTCATCGTCGCCGGCTGGACGGAAGGTTCGCTCGACCGTCTCGGCCAGATCCTCGCCGAACATCACCTCGGCAACCTGAAGCCGGTCGCGACGCTTGCCGACGTTGAAAAACTGGAACCGGGGCAGGCTGGTCTTGCCGTGCTGCCGCTCGAATCCGGTTTCGAGACCGACGATATGGTCGTCGTTGCCGAGCAGGATATCCTTGGCGACAGGCTGATCCGGCGTTCGAAGCGCAAGAAGAAGGCTTCCGACTTCATCGCCGAGGCCTCGTCGCTGTCGGCGGGCGACATCGTCGTCCATGCCGACCATGGCATCGGCCGCTTCATCGGCTTGCGCACCATCGAAGCGGTCGGTGCGCCGCATGACTGCCTCGAAATCCATTATGCCGGCGACGACCGGTTGTTCTTGCCGGTCGAGAATATCGAGCTTCTGTCGCGCTATGGCTCCGATTCGGCCGAAGCGACGCTCGACAAGCTGGGTGGCGGCGCCTGGCAGGCGCGCAAGGCGCGGCTGAAGCGGCGCCTGCTCGACATGGCCGGACAATTGATCCGCATCGCCGCCGAGCGGCAGATGCGTGCAGCGCCCGCTATGATCCCGGCCGAAGGGCTTTATGGCGAGTTCGCGGCGCGTTTCCCCTATGAGGAGACCGACGACCAACAGACGGCGATCGATTCCGTCATGGATGATCTCGGCGCCGGCAAGCCGATGGATCGGCTGGTCTGCGGCGACGTCGGCTTCGGCAAGACGGAAGTGGCGCTGCGCGCCGCCTTCATCGCGGCCATGGAAGGGTTCCAGGTTGCGGTCGTGGTGCCGACGACGCTGTTGTCGCGGCAGCACTTCAAGACCTTCTCGCAGCGCTTTTCGGGCCTGCCGATCCGCATCGCGCAGGCGTCGCGCCTGGTGGGTTCAAAAGAATTGGCGGAAACCAAGAAGGGCATTGCGGAGGGCACGGTCGACATCGTCGTCGGCACGCATGCGCTGCTTGGGTCTTCGATCTCGTTCAAGCGTCTCGGCCTGCTGATCATCGACGAGGAGCAGCACTTTGGCGTCAAGCACAAGGAACGGCTGAAGGACCTCAAGTCCGACGTGCATGTGCTGACGCTGTCGGCGACGCCGATCCCGCGCACGCTGCAACTGGCGCTGACTGGCGTGCGCGAACTGTCGCTGATCGCGACGCCGCCGGTCGACCGCATGGCGGTGCGCACGTTCATCTCGCCCTTCGATCCGCTGGTCATCCGCGAGACGCTGCTGCGCGAGCGCTATCGCGGCGGCCACTCCTTCTATGTCGTGCCGCGGATCAGTGACCTTTCGGAAATCCATGATTTCCTGAAGGAATCCGTGCCGGAGCTGAAGGTGGCGGTGGCGCATGGCCAGATGCCGCCGGGCGAGCTCGACGACATCATGAACGCCTTCTACGACGGCCAGTACGACGTGCTTTTGTCGACCACCATCGTCGAATCCGGGCTCGATATCCCGACCGCCAACACGCTGATCGTCCATCGCGCCGACATGTTCGGCCTGGCGCAACTCTACCAGCTGCGCGGCCGCGTCGGCCGTTCCAAGGTGCGCGCCTATGCGCTGTTCACGCTGCCGGCCAACCGCAAGCTCACCGATACGGCCGAGCGCCGGCTGAAGGTGCTGCAGTCGCTCGATACGCTGGGCGCCGGTTTCCAGCTCGCCAGCCACGACCTCGACATCCGCGGCGCCGGCAATCTTTTGGGCGAAGAGCAGTCGGGCCATATCAAGGAGGTCGGTTTCGAGCTCTACCAGCAGATGCTGGAAGAGGCGGTGGCCGAGGTGAAGGATACCGGCGAGGCGCAGGACGGCGGCTGGTCGCCGCAGATCGCGGTCGGCACCGCGGTGATGATCCCGGAAAGCTACGTGCCGGACCTGCAGCTCCGCATGGCGCTCTACCGGCGCCTCGGCGATCTCGAAACCACGGAGGAGATCGACGGCTTCGGCGCCGAACTGATCGACCGGTTCGGGCCGCTGCCGGAAGAGGTGACGCATCTGTTGAAGATCGTCTTCATCAAGGCGCTCTGCCGCAAGGCCAATGTCGAGAAGCTCGATGCCGGGCCCAAGGGCGTCGTCATCCATTTCCGCAAGCGCGAGTTCCCCAATCCGGTCGGGCTGGTCAAGTTCATCGGCGAGCAGGGCTCGCTGGCCAAGATCCGCGCCGACCATAGCGTCGTCTTCATGCGCGATTGGCCGAATGCCGAAAAACGCCTGGCGGGATCGGCGGTGGTGATGACGCAACTGGCCCGGCTCGTCGACAAGGCCGCATAGGCACGTGAACCAGGCCTGCGGCCTGTTGCAGCGGCAGGCGCACCCCTCGCAAGGAAATAGTAACCCACCCGAAAGATCGCGCGCACTTGCAGGGCGTGCGACGATTATGACCATTGCAGTATTTGTACTTGAGAGGTTCAATAGGCCAATCTAATCATCGCTGCAGGGGCTGCTTATGAACCCGCAAACTTTCGATGAATACTGGCTCGGCTACCTTGCCGGCCATTCAAAACCTTCAACCCGCTTTATCCATTACCTCGGCCTCTTCTTTGCGCCGATCGCCGGCGTCGCGGCATCCTTCCTCGTGACGTGGTGGGCCTTTCTGGTCATCATTCCCGTCTTCTACCTTGCGGCGTTGTTCACCCATCCCCTGCTTGAGCACAACAGCAACAAACCTTTCGCGGAACGGCCCTTGTGGAGCGCCATTGCGCTGCTTCGCATGCTCGCGCTCGATTTGACGGGCGGTCTTGGCCGCCAGCTCAGCCGTCTGAAGGACGCCGGCAGATAGGCATGGAAACGGCGGTTGTAGCTGCCTGTTCAGCCGTGCTGATGCTTGGCGCCGGATTCCATGTCTACTGGGCCTTCGGCGGCCGCATCGGCGCCGGCGTTTCGCTGCCTCAACGCGAGGACGGCGGTCCGGCGGTGAAGGAGACGGCCGTCGGTGCCCTGGCGGTCGGTCTGGTCCTGGCGCTGGTCCTGCTTCTCCTTCTTGGTTTCGCCGGCCTGATCCGCCTGCCGCTGCCGCACTGGCTGCTGAAGACGGCCCTTATCCTGTGGGCGGCCATATTCACCCTGCGGGCATTGAGCTGGTCGCGATATTTCGGGCTGTTCAAGCGGGTCAGGAACACGCGTTTCGCCAGATATGACAGCCTGCTTTACAGCCCATCTTGCCTGTTGTTGGGGTTGGGCTTGTTCCTGCTCGCGCTGGCGGACACGGCATAGCGAGGCGGTGGAACCATTCGCCACTGCTGAAAAACCCGGCTAGAATAGGCAATCGGCTTCGTGTAAGGAGCCGCGACCTCGTATCGAGGCTGGAATGGCGGGCAAGCGCGTTCGCCGGTTTGTTTTGACGCAATTCCGACGGAAATTTCACAGTTTTCCCGGGGTTGCTCCGAAAGGGCGTTTGGGTGCAGCGATGACGAAATGGTCGCCGAATTCGTGGAGAGCAAAGCCGATCAAGCAGGTCCCGGCCTATCCGGACCTTGCCGCTCTGAAGGCCACGGAAGCACAGCTTGCCACCTTCCCGCCGCTGGTTTTTGCCGGTGAGGCTCGCAAGCTGAAGAAGCAGCTGGCGGCGGTGGCCGCCGGGGAAGCCTTCCTGCTCCAGGGCGGCGACTGCGCCGAGAGCTTCGCCGAGCATGGCGCCGACAACATACGCGACTTCTTCCGCGTCTTCCTGCAGATGTCGGTGGTGCTCACCTTCGCCGGCGCGCAGCCGGTGGTGAAGGTCGGCCGCGTCGCCGGCCAGTTCGCCAAGCCGCGCTCGTCCGACAACGAGACCAAGGCCGGCGTGACGCTGCCGAGCTATCGCGGCGACATCATCAACGGCATCGAGTTCGACGCCAAGTCGCGCATCCCGGATCCTGCCCGCCAGGAGATGGCCTACCGCCAGTCGGCCGCGACGCTCAACCTTCTGCGCGCCTTCGCGCAGGGCGGCTATGCCAGCCTGGAGAACGTGCATCGCTGGATGCTGGGCTTCGTCGCCGACAGCCCGCAAGGCGAGAAATACGGTGCGCTCGCCAACCGCATCACCGAGACGATGGAGTTCATGCGCGCGGTCGGCATCACGTCGGAAACCAATTTCGCGCTGCGCGAGACGGATTTCTACACCAGCCACGAGGCGCTGCTGCTCGGCTACGAGGAAGCGCTGACGCGCGTCGATTCGACCTCCGGCGACTGGTACGCGACCTCGGGCCATATGATCTGGATCGGCGACCGCACCCGCCAGCCGGATCACGCGCATATCGAATATTGCCGCGGCATCAAGAATCCGCTCGGCCTGAAATGCGGCCCGTCGCTGACGCCGGACGGTCTCATGGAACTCATCGACCTGCTCAATCCCGAGAACGAGCCGGGCCGCCTGACGCTGATCGCCCGCTTCGGCTCGGACAAGGTCGCCGAGCACCTGCCGAAGCTGGTTCGGGCGGTCAAGAAGGAAGGCCGCAACGTCGTGTGGTCGTCCGATCCGATGCACGGCAACACGATCGAGGCGGCGGGCTACAAGACGCGGCCGTTCGACCGCATCCTCAAGGAAGTGCAGACCTTTTTCGAGGTGCACCGCGCCGAAGGCACGCATCCGGGCGGCATCCATGTGGAGATGACCGGCAAGAACGTCACCGAATGCACGGGCGGCGCCCGCGCCATCACGGCGGAAGACCTGCAGGACCGCTATCACACCCATTGCGACCCGCGCCTCAACGCCGATCAGGCGATCGAGCTCGCCTTCCTCGTCTCGGACCTGCTCAAGAAGAGCCACCCGGTGCAGCACAAGCAGGCCGCCATCGCCTGAACAGGGCCTGATGCCGGATCATCATCGGAGGCGCTGGCGCGAAGCCGGCGCCTTTTCAATTTGGGCAGGTAGGTTTCAACCGCCGGCTATTCGGGGTCGGCTCATTCCGGATCGGGTGGTCCGGGAGGATTGCCCGGGAAGCTGGTTCTACCGGGCGGAATGACGGCAAAGTTGATCTCCAGGGGCGGTCCCTTGAGCGACCAGTTGAATGCCACCGTCTTGACCGGCAGGCCGGCGGTCCAGGCCTCCTGTTGCGGAGAAAGTTTCCAGCCGCGCGGCCATACAAGCAGCATGCCCTGATCCCGCAGCCGCTGGTCCGTGATCCAGGGCGCGAGACGCCTGTCGAGGGTCGTGAAGATCGAAGGCTGGTCCGGAGCTTCCAGTCCGGCAAGCCTGGCCGTGCCGTCGTCGCCGCCGACGATGCCCAGCGGCGCGGATACCGCCTCGTGCCAGATTGCATCGGCCGTCAGCGAAATCGACCGCGCCGGCCAGCACATTGGCTGCAGGCGGCCGAGTATGTTGCAACTGGTCCAGCGGGTCGCCGCATACGCGCTCGACACGCCGACCACGCATAGCAGCGCCAGCACCGCCAGCCGGCGCAATTCCGTTGGTCCCAGCCGCCGGCCCAGAAGCGCGATCGCCAGGACGCCGACGAGATTGTACATCGTCGCGCCCCAGGCTTCGCCGGTGCCGGTAAACAGCGATGCAGCCATGATCAGGAGCGCCGGCCCTAGACCCATCCATGCCAGGTAGGCAACCGCGCGCCGCTCGGGAGCGGGGTAGGCCGGCAAGGGGTCTTGCACGGGCCTGGGCTGCCGTCGCAACAGGCCGGAAATAGCCAGAACGACGGGAACAGCGGCAAGCCCGGCAAGCTGAACTCCGATATAGTAGAGCCGGGCGCGGTTGGCGATCACCCAGGCGTTACGATGCTCGGCATAGGTCAGCGGCAGGAAATCGAGGCGGACGAGCGCCACCGCCAGCGGCGCCACGACGCCAAGAAAAACCGCGAGGCCGAGCCACGGCCATGGCGTGGCGAGCCGGCTTCGGGCACGGGTGTCGCACAAAATCCAGATGCCGCCGAAGGCCAGCAGCAGAGCCGTCGAGAACTTGGCGTAGAGCCCAACGCCGGCAACGAGGCCGAGGGCGAGCCACCAGCCCGGCCGCCCGTCGCGCGCCGCGCGCCATAGCAGCCAAGAGGTCGCGGCCCAGAAAGGCATCTGCGCGTAGTCATGGTTGAATTGCGGGGTGGGCCAGCCGAAGAAATAGATCGCGGGCATCAACAACACGGCGGCGAGCGCACGGGTCGGGCCCATGATGTCGCGCGCGAGCAGATAGACCAGGACGAAAGTCGTCGAGACCATCAGCTGCGACAGCATGTATTGCGGCCAGCGGAACGAGCCGGTCAGGAGATGGCTGATCTCGAGCAGCCAGCAGGGGAGCTGCGGGTGCTTGTAGGTCAGCAGCACCCATTCGCGACCCCACAGGAAACCTTCGACGACGTCGCGCGGCGGTCCAACATTGACGATCGCCGGCATCACGGTCCAGCAGGCGATCTGGATCAGGCACAAAAGCGCCAGCAATCGCCATGGGTGCCGGACCAGGCTGTTCCAGATCGAAGACAGATTGTCTTCAGCGGCGGCCGCGGCAGGCCAGACATTCACGGATTCGCTGGTTCTCGACATGCGGGCCTAAAATCACACCGGTGGATTGCTGAACAGTCCGATAGCAAAAGCTTACGAAAATGTATGCTGCCGCAACATTGTAAAGCCAAGATTGCTATGGAACCCGTCGCTGGCGCTTCGGGCAGGGACCGCCGGCTGATCGTTGCCGGTGCCGGCCCAGGGGCGCCGCCGTTCCAGCAATACAGGTGCCTCCATGCGCCACCAGCATGCCGTCATTCATCACCGCGGGCTCGATTTCTGGTCGGCGCGCGCCGCGGTTCTCGTCATCATCTGCCTGCAGCTTCTGGTCATCAACAACCTGTCCTTCGGTCCGCGCTGGCTCGCCCCGACGGTGGAAGCGGCGCTGCTGGTGCCCCTGTCGATCGCGACGGCCTGGACGCAAATGGCGACGCGCAAGGCAGTCGACCACGAGCATTGGTACGCGATCGGCCAATTGCGCCTCTATATCCGCCGCACGGCATTGGTGATGACCGGCGTCATCAGCATCATGAATTGCGGGTCGCTGGTTTACCTGGTGCGGGCGCTGCTGGAAGGGCATGCCGGCGCCGGCACGACGCTGCTCGTCGATGCGCTCAACATCTGGGTCACCAATGTGATCGTCTTTGCGCTGTGGTTCTGGAGCACCGATCGCGGCGGTCCGCCGACCTGTGGCCTGGTCAAGCGTGCGCAGGCGGATTTCCTGTTCCCGCAAATGACGCTGCCCGATCGCGAGATACAGGGCTGGCTGCCGGGTTTCGTCGACTATGTCTTCCTGGCCTTCACCAATGCCACGGCCTTCTCGCCGACCGACACCTTGCCGCTCACGCAGCGCGCGAAGCTGCTGATGATGGCCGAGGCGATGATCTCGCTCTTGACGATCGCGCTGGTGGCCGCGCGCGCCGTGAACATCCTGGCCTAAAGCGCGTCGCGTCGAAACGGATTCATGCGACGCGCTTTAGGTCGTTGCTTGATGCTTGTCGTTGTCGCAAAACCGAGGTCATTTTTGCGCGACATGCATTCGCAGGAACTTCAGCGGCGCTCCCAGCGCATTCCGGCAAGCCTTGGATCGGCAAAGGCGGTGCGCGAGAATTCGAGCCGCCTGTCCGGGAATTCGCAGATTGCCTGCAGGCCGAAAGAGCCGATCCGGATGCGCCAGGTCTGCGGCTCCAGCGGCTTGGCCTTGGCAAAGCCCTTGCATGTCAACAGCGCGATGTTGGCGCCCTTGGGATCGCGCACCGAGCGATAGCGGATCGCCTGCAGTTCGGCCTCGCGGGCGACATCGGCGATCGCCTGACAGGCGGTGTAGTCGGTGGGGTGCGTCCAGGCCTTCTCGTCGCGATCGAGCGGCGGCCGTGCCAGGTCGATCGCGCGATCGCATTTTATCGCGGCGGCGAAGGCGGTGTATTCCGCGGCGTCGTTCGGCCATGGCGTCGCGGGCGATTCCGCGAAGAACAGCAAGCGGTAGAAGGCCATTTCCGCCACCGCCGTCAGCACCGTCTCGGCGGCATAATAGACGCCTTTGGTCTTGCCGGCGCGGCGGAAGCGCGAGCCGTACGGGTAGACGGAGCCATAGCGAAAAGGCGTCGCCAGCAGGTAATGGAGATGGCGGCATTCCATCGGGATCTGCGGCTTGGTGTCCTCGATGAGGTCCTCCAGCAGCGCCTGCTCGTCGAGTGTGTCGACGAGCTTGAGGGTCGAGACACGGTGCTGCGCCTCGACCATCCGCCAGTACTTGCCTTCGAGCTTGACGGCCTCAGACGAGAGCGCGCCGGGAGTCCAGGTAGGCAATGACATCGACAAGTCCGGCAATCGTCAGGATTTTCTCGAGCGGCGTGCCGTCGAGCGTGGTGTTGGGGCTCTTCAGCCACGCCCGGGCGACGGTCTCGTCGCCGCCGACGATGGCGTCGAGCGAGCGGAACAGGCGAACGAACAGCACCGCCAGCTCGAACGGCTTGGTGCCGCGTTCAAGCAGGAATTCCTGCCGGCGCATGCGCGAGACCGTCGCTTCCGACACGCCGATGACCAAAGCGAGCGTCCTGGCGGTGATGTCGAGCAGGTCGGCCGCGCGCAGCGTGGCCTTGGTGATGACGGCGTTTTCGGCCGCCGTCGCGGCCGCGACTGGACGTTGCATGAGCGCACCCTTTTCATTTCTGTGGAAAATATAATCCACAAAAATTCGTCTGGAAAGGGGCTTGTCAGTCTTTCTTGTAAAGCAGCCAGCCCTTGGCGGGGCGGCCCGCCGTCGTCGAATGCTTGGTGACGCGGTTGCGGCCGCCGACCTTAGAGCGATAAAGCGCCCGGTCCGCCTTGGTGTAGAGGTCTTCGGGGCTTTCCGCCTCCGAAGCCATGCAGATACCCAGCGATACGGTAACGGTGCCGTAGTTGATGCCGCTCTGGCTGCTGGCGAACGGGGTCTGCTCGATGAGCGCGCGGATGCGCTCGGCGATCTCGTAAGTGGCTTCCTCGCTGGCGCCCTCGACGATAAGCGCGAACTCCTCGCCGCCGGTGCGCGCGACAAATATGTCGGAACGCACGCTGGACTGGAAGATCTCGGCGATGATCTGCAGAATCCTGTCGCCGACCGGATGGCCGTAGCGATCGTTTATATCCTTGAAATGGTCGATATCGGCAAGGATCAAGGCGTTGAACAGGATGCCGCGATTGCTGTTGTAGATCCGGGTGATCTCCTTGTCGAAGGCGCGGCGGTTCCACAGCTGCGTGAGCGGATCCGTGTCGGCCAGCCGCTTGTATTCCTCGAGCTTCGACTTGACGCTTTCAAGCTCGGCCGTCTTTTCGCTGAGCGTGCTGGCGATCTGGCGGCCGTGGTCGATCGTCGAGTTGGTGGCGGCCGACATCGCGCCGGCGATCTTTTGCAGGAGCTCTTGAGAAAGCAGGCTGCGATTGCTTAGGCCGCTCGATGTCTCGTCGAGGATGCGGCCGTACTTCTCGATATGCGAGTGCTCATTGCGCAACAGCATGGCAATGTCCTCAAGCTCCTTGGCCACCATCTCGCGGGCGTGCTCGACAATGGTGGGGCCGTGGTGCTGCGGGAAGAAGGTCCGCCCGATGCGATCGAGGTCCTCCTGGGTGGGACGGTTGTTCAACGAGACGACGGCAAGGCTGAGCTCGCGATTGCTGCCGCTCAGCGCCTCGTAGAAGATTTCATAGTTGCGCGGCAGGCCGAGCACGCCGAGCTGTCGCATCGTCGCCACGACAGTGCTGGCGATGTCGGTATTCCTGTCGGTCGGAATGGCTGCCGGTTGCATGTTGTGTTCACTTCCCCTTCAGTGCGACCGGAGACCTGCCACCGCCGGGAGTCGCTTACGCGGGGATTTGAATCAGAATTGCGGTTGCGATGGCGCGTCCCCAACACGACCATTGCTTGTGGGAAGCATAAATGCGGTCCCGCTAAAGTTTCCTTAATAGCCGGCATTTCCTCATTGTCTCTGCTACCACAGGGTGCAAAGCGGGTGCAGCCGCGGCTTCTGAAACGCGTCGCTCCGGTGTCGCATTTGCCGGTGCCCAGCCATTTCAAAACTGAAATTCTAGTCCGCAAAGAACGGGGCAGATGATGTCGACGGAGGCCGGAATGGACGAAAACCATAGCGGGTCGTGCCTGTGCGGGGCGGTGCGTTTCAGGACGAGCGGGCCGTTGCGCGGCGTCGTCTATTGCCACTGCTCGCAGTGCCGTCGGCAAACCGGCCATTTCGTCGCGGCAACCGCCTCCAAGGACGCCGATATCGTCATAGAGGGCGCCGCCGCGCTCACCTGGTACGGCGCCTCCGATGTGGCCAAACGCGGCTTCTGCCGCACCTGCGGCTCGCTGCTCTTTTGGAAGCACAATGAACTGGATACGATCTCCATCATGGCCGGATCCTTCGAGAGGCCGAGCGGCCTCTCGGCGGAAAGCCACATCTTCGTCGGCGACAAGGGCGATTATTATTCGATCGAGGATGGGTTGCCGCAGTTCGAGAAATCGACGCCGTCGATAAAGATCGCGGACGGATGAATTTTGCGGCGGCTGCCTTATTCCCTTGATCCCGCCATTGCGATATCCCCCTGCCGGTGACTCGAAACGGGGCTGGGCATGCAGCGGCTGATCGACGCTTTCATCAATTCGGTGCGGGCTTTCCGCAAGCTTGCCGCCCACGAAAAGGCGTTCCAGCAGGAATTGCTGTTGCTTGCTCTTGCCTTGCCGGCCGGCTGGTTCATCTCGGTCTCCTGGCGCGGCTATGCCCTGCTGATCGGCGCGGTGCTGCTGCTGATCATGGTCGAAGTGCTCAACACCGGCATCGAGGCGGCCTGCGACGCGATCTCGCGCGAGTTCCATATCGACATCCAGCTTGCCAAGGATTGCGGCTCGCTGGCGGTGCTGATTTCGATCGTGATCGCCGGCGGCGTCTGGGGCGTCGCCCTCATCGAACGCCTTGTCGGCGCGCCGATCTGATCCTCGCGGATTGATCACGATCCCGCCCGGTTTTCCCTGGCGCGTTCGCGCTTCGCGAAGTGATGGCCTACCAACCAGGCGACCACGGCGATAACGATGCCGACGCCAAGGGCGATGAGCAGGCGCTCATGCCGCGCGAACGCCTGGCCCACCATGTGCTCCGCGCCCAGGCCGAAGACATAGCCGATGCCGCTGAACAGAGCCGCCCAGACCGCGGACGAGATGGCATTCAGGATGACGAAACGCGGCATGGACACGGTCGACAGGCCGGCGGCGATGCCGCCGACTAGGCGCATGCCGTAGATATAGCGGTTGGTCAGCACGAAAATGTTGGGATGGGTGTTGAGCAGGCGGTAGGCGCGGCTGAAGCCCGGACGCCTGCGCAACAGTCTCACATAGCGATGTTCGGCGAAGCTGCGCCCCATGGTGAAGAAGAAGGTGTCGCCGGCGAAGGCGCCGACAAAGGCGGCGAGGAAAGTCTGCCACAACACGAAAACATGCTGATGAGCGAAGAAGCCGCCGAGGATCGCGGCGCTTTCGCCTTCGGCGACGCAACCCAGGAAGACCGCGATCAGCCCATATTGCTCGATGAAATGGTGGATGGTCTCGCTCATTCTATTGCGGACCGCGCCGACAGTTTTTCGTCGATACGCCTGATCTGCTCGGCCATGCGCAGGATTTCGTCACGCATGCCGATGATCTCGCTGTGGCGCAACTCGTCGAGCTTTTCATGCAGGGCCATGATCTCGATCTCGGCCTTCAGATTGACCTCGTAGTCATGCGCCGCGTCGATGCGGTCGCGCTCGGTCTGGCGGTTCTGCGACATCATGATCACCGGCGCCTGGATCGCCGCCAGCATCGACAGAACAAGGTTGAGGAATATGAAAGGATAGGGGTCGAAGGCGTCGCGCGTGAGCAGCCAGACATTGCCGACGGTCCAAATAACGAGAAAGGCAAGGAAGCCGAGGATGAACGACCAGGAGCCGCCGATCCTGGCGATGCTGTCGGCGACGCGGTCGCCATAGGTCTCGTGGAAGGCGACGGCCTTGTTGGTGTCGCGCGCGATGGTGGTGCGTTCGAGCGTCGACTGGAGCACGCGGCTCTCGAGCGGACCGAAACCGTCCGGCTTTCGCTTGAGCAAACGGTTCGCCATGTCCTCGACGATCTTGTTCATCTGCCTTCTCCTTCGGCCGGGCGTCGATAGAGGTAGAGGCTGCCGGGCCGGACGTGAAGTGCTAGATTGCGGCGAACAGGCGAGGAAAACGATGCTCGAATTCCAGAAAATCCATGCGCGTGCGGCAAAGCGCAGGGGCGGGGAGGCCGTGTTGGCGCCGTTGCTCGGCCCGGCGCCCGACAACACCGCGGTGGCGAAAATCCCTGACGACCGCATTCTCTCCACCATGGCCGAGCGCATTTTCGCCGCCGGTTTCGTGTGGCGGGTCATCGAACAGAAATGGCCTGGGTTCGAGGAAGCGTTCCTCGGCTTCGAGCCGAAGCGGCTCTTGTTCCAGCCGGACGACTTCTGGCACGAACTGGCGTCCGACAGCCGCATCGTGCGCAATCCGCAGAAGATCAAATCGGTGCGCGACAATGCCGCTTTCGTCGATCGCGTCTCGAAGGAGAATGGCAGCTTCGGCAAATTCATCGCCTCCTGGCCGGCGGACGATCAGGTCGGCCTGACCGCTTATCTGGCCAAGCATGGCAGCCGGCTCGGCGGCAACACCGGACAGTATTTTCTGCGCTGGATGGAATGGGACACGTTTGTCGTCTCCACCGACATGGCGGCGGCCTTACGCGACGCCGGCCTCGATATCGCCGAAAACCCGACCTCGAAGCGGGATCTCGACAAGATCCAGGCGCAGATCAACCGATGGTCGGCCGAGACCGGCCTGCCGCGCCGCCACATCTCGCGCATCCTGGCGATGTCGATCGGCGAGAACCGGTCGGCACAGGCGTTGCGCGAGTACATGGGCGATTAGGCTGAGCGCATTCGTGCGCACCTTTGATTGGCACAAGCAATCGCCATTGCGGGGCGATTTCAGCCACGCTAAATCCGTTCCATGACCAAGGCCGCTCCCGATATCCTGCGCATCGCCGTCGCCCAGCTCAACCCGACCGTCGGCGACGTCGCCGGCAATCTGGCCAAAGCGCGCGAGGCGAGGGCGGACGCGGCGCGCCAGGGCGCTGATCTGGTGCTCTACACCGAGCTCTTCCTCGCCGGTTATCCGCCGGAAGACCTGGTGCTGAAGCCGTCCTTCCTGAAGGCTTGCGAGAAGGCGGCGCAGGATTTCGCCAAGGACACGGCCGACGGCGGCCCCGGCGTCATCATCGGCACGCCGCTGAAGCGCAAGACCGGCACGCATAATTCCATCGTCTTCGCCGACGGTGGCAAGATCATCGCCGAGCGCTACAAGCTCGATCTGCCGAACTATGGCGAGTTCGACGAGAAGCGCGTGTTCCAAGCCGGACCGGAGCTGCAGGGGCCGGTCAATTTCCGCGGCGTGCGCATCGGCGTTCCGATCTGCGAGGACATCTGGGGCGACATCGCTGTCTGCGAGACGCTGGCCGAGAGCGGCGCCGAGATCCTGCTGGTGCCGAACGGCTCGCCCTATTACCGCGCCAAGATCGACGTCCGCCACCAGATCGTCATCAGGCAGGTCATCGAAACCGGCTTGCCGATGATCTACGCCAATCAGCTCGGCGGACAGGACGAGCTGATCTTCGACGGCGCGTCGTTTGCAATAGGTTCCGACAAGACGCTCGCCTTCCAGATGAGCCAGTTCGAGGACGCGGTCGACGTCACCACCTGGAAAAGAAAGGGAGACAGCTGGATCTGCTCGGAAGGTCCTATGTCGAAGATCCCCGAGCGCGAAGAGGCCGATTATCGCGCCTGCATGCTCGGCCTGCGCGACTACGTCAACAAGAACGGTTTCAAGAACGTCGTGCTCGGTCTCTCCGGCGGTATCGACTCGGCAATCTGCGCGGCTTTGGCCGTCGATGCGCTGGGCGAAGAGCGGTTGCGGACCGTCATGATGCCCTACCGCTATACGTCGAAGGATTCGCTGAAGGATGCCGAGGACTGCGCCAGAGCGCTCGGCTGCCGCTACGACATCGTGCCGATCTCCGAGCCGGTCGAAGGCTTCAAGCACGCGCTGACCCAGCTCTTCGAAGGCACCCAGGAAGGCATCACCGAGGAGAACCTGCAGAGCCGCGCCCGCGGCACGATCCTGATGGCGATCTCCAATAAGTTCGGCTCGATGGTGGTCACCACCGGCAACAAGAGCGAGATGTCGGTCGGCTACGCCACGCTTTACGGCGACATGAACGGCGGCTTCAATCCGATCAAGGATCTCTACAAGATGCAGGTCTATGCGCTGTCGCGCTGGCGCAATTCGCACGTGCCGCCGGGCGCGCTCGGACCCTCTGGCGAGGTCATCCCGAACAACATCATCGACAAGGCGCCGTCGGCGGAGCTGCGCGAGAACCAGACCGACCAGGATTCGCTGCCGCCCTATCCGGTGCTGGACGACATTCTGGAATGCCTGGTGGAGAACGAGATGAGCGTCGACGACATCGTCGCGCGCGGCCACGACCGGGCCACGGTGGCACGCGTCGAGCACCTGCTCTACATCGCCGAATACAAGCGCCGCCAGGCGGCGCCCGGCGTCAAGATCACACGGAAGAATTTCGGCCGCGACCGCCGCTATCCGATCACCAACCGGTTCCGGGATCGCGGCTAGTCCCCGAGATTGCGCCGCGCATGCAGGATATTGAAATCAGCTTCGACCTGTCGCGGATCGATTTCCGGGCGACCTCCGACCAGCTCATGCAAAGCTATTGGGGAGCGTCGCGAACCGACGAGGCGAACCGTCGCGCCTTCGACAACTCGCTTTGCGTCGGCGCCTATCTCGACGGCAGGCAGGTCGGCTTCGCCCGCGCGATCACCGACTGCACGGTCTTTGCCTATCTTGCCGACGTCATCGTCTGGCCGGAGCGTCGTGGGCATGGCATCGGCAAACGGCTTGTGCAGGCACTGCTAGATCATCCCGATATGAAGACGGTTTCTCATTGGAGCCTCACGACCAGCGACGCTCACAGCCTCTACCAGAAGTTCGGATTCCGGGCGGAAGGGCGCTACATGCGACTGGATCGCTCACCCGCTGCCTGAGGCTTGGCCACAACCCGCCGTTGTTGCAAATTCGTCTCAGTGCTTGGACCAGATGTCATTTCCGTGACGGGCCGACTTGGCGATCGGCTGATGCCTCCCTATAAGGGCGTTTCCGCGCTTCCCTTCCGGGAGGACCGTATGGCAGGATTTGACATCGTTACGCGAGGCCGCGAGGCCTAGGTCGGCGCCGGCGCTCCGAGGGTTTCTCGGAGAGCCAGACGCGGAACAGGCGTTTGCCGCTGCCGGTCGCCGCCTTCGGGCGGGCGGCCAACCATACTGAACCTCCCGCTTTCAGAGACGCAACGCGCGGACGCGGGTTTTCCAATTTGATTTTACCGGGACCGGGCTCGTTTGCGCCTGGATGACATCATGGCTCGTTTCAAGATCGATCTGCGCGCGAGCGCCTTTCGCAGTGTGCTTGGTTTTACGTTCAGTCACTGGCGCCACCAGCCGTGGCGGCTTTCGCTCATCATGGGCGCCTTCCTGCTCTCGACGCTCGCCGACGTGCTGACACCCTTTTATTCAGGCCGCCTGGTCGATGCGGTGGCCAGCGGCGCCGGAACCGACGCAGTCGCCTGGAATGCGGCGATGACGGCGTTCTCGACCCTGATGGTGCTGGCGCTGGCAGGCGTCGTGCTGCGCAACGCCGCCTTCCTGTGGATCGTCGAGCTGACGCTGAAGATGATGTCGGACATTGCCGCCGATGCCTTCCATCGGGTGCAGCGCTTCTCGACGGATTGGCACGCCAACAGCTTTGCCGGATCGACGGTGCGCAAGATAACGCGCGGCATGTGGGCGCTGGACCTGCTCAACGACACGATCCTGATCGCGCTTCTGCCGTCGGTCGTCATGCTCGTCGGTTCGACGCTGCTGCTCGGCTGGTTCTGGCCGCTGATGGGGGCTGTGGTGGCCGCCGGTTCGGTGCTGTTCATCGCGGTCACGGCGATGCTGTCACTCGGCTATGTCGCGCCTGCCGCGCGGCTCGCCAACAGCTGGGACACGCGGCTGGGCGGCTCGCTGGCTGACGCGGTGAGCTGCAATGCCGTCGTCAAGGGCTTCGGCGCGGAGGCGCGCGAGGAAGCGCGGCTGGCGCGCGTCGTCGCCAAATGGCGCCTGCGCACCGGACGCACCTGGATGCGCGGCACCGCCAACGGCACCACGCAAGGGGCGCTGCTGCTCCTGATGCGTGCGGCGGTGATCGGTCTTGCTCTCATGTTGTGGGCCTGGGGCCAGGCAAGCGCCGGCGACGTCGCCTTCGTGCTGACCTCGTTCTTCGTGCTGCAGGGCTATCTGCGCGACATCGGCACGCATATCCGCAACCTGCAGCGCTCGATCAACGACATGGAGGAACTGGTCGACTTCCAGTCCGAGCCGCTCGGCATCGAGGACCGCCCCGGTTCTCAGCCGATCCGGATCACCGATGGGCACATCGCCTTCGACAAAGTGACGTTCCACTACGGCAGTCACCTTCTGCCGCTCTATCGCGATTTCTCGGTCGATATCGGGGCCGGCGAGCGTGTGGGACTGGTCGGGCATTCGGGCTCGGGCAAGACGACCTTCGTCAAGCTGATCCAGCGGCTTTATGACGTGAATGCCGGGCAGATTCTGATCGACGGCCAGGATATCTCGCAGGTCGAGCAGGCGTCGCTGCGCAGCCAGATCGCCATCGTCCAGCAGGAGCCGATCCTGTTCCACCGCTCGCTTGCCGAGAACATCGCCTATGCCAGGCCCGGCGCCAGCCAGGCCGAGATCGAGCATGCGGCCAAACTCGCCAGCGCGCATGATTTCATCACAAGCCTGCCCAAGGGCTATGGAACCCTGGTCGGCGAACGTGGCGTGAAATTGTCGGGCGGCGAGCGTCAGCGCGTGGCGATCGCCCGCGCCTTTCTGGCCGACGCGCGCATCCTGATCCTGGACGAGGCGACGTCGAGCCTGGATTCGGAATCGGAAGTGCTGATCCAGAGGGCGATGGAGCGGTTGATGATCGGGCGCACGACCCTGGTGATCGCGCACCGGCTCTCGACGGTGCGGGCGCTCGACCGGCTGCTGGTCTTCGATCGCGGGCGTATCGCCGAGGAAGGTTCGCATGACGACCTGATCCGGCTGAACGGCGGCATCTACCGGCGGCTGTTCGAGCGTCAGGCGCTCGAATTGACCAAGGGCCTCGTGGCCTGAGGAAAGGGGACTGCGCCCGGCCCCGGCCGGGCGCAGCCGGAGCATCGTCTTCGGAGCGATCCGCCTGCCAACTCGACTGTTACAACCGCCTTCACGTTATGCGGATATGGCTGCATAATGTTCTATTCAATTTTCTTTCTATACATTGAATATTTTAGTAGTTGCTCTCTTAAATTTGATCGTCTCGCGCTTTTTGAAGCAACATTTGTCGTATATTTACAGAAAAGCAAATCGGATGCGATAGGCGCTGGCCTCCAGGATTTTTTGTTTCTGTAGGAATGCCGGTTGAACGGAGATTTTCTTTGGGAAGCATGACCGGCCCGGGACAGGTGGCCGCGCCGTCGACGCTGGAATCCCAGCATGGCTCGGTTCGGCCTTTGGCCGCCGGGGATCTCGAGCACGTCGCCGCGCTATTCCTGATGAAGTTCCGCCATCGTCGCCTCCAGCGCGATCGCGCGATCGCGCAGACGGCCGACTACATGAGGGAGCTTTACCTTGATGGGGATGAGAGCAAGGCTCTTGTCCAGATCGATCCGCAGGGCCGCCTAGGTGGCTTCATGGGCGTTCTGAAAGCCCGCTACGAGCTCAACGGAAGCGCATTGAACGCGGCCATCATCGGTCCCTTCATGACCGACTCAAATACCGATCACGGTTGGGCCGGGCCGCAATTGCTGCGTACCTTGCATCAAGGCGAATTCGATCTCTACCTGACCGACTCCGCCAATCGCACGTCCTTGGCCTTCGCGCGTCCGATGAAGTATCAGCTCCTGCCGGTGCACTGCCTGGAATGGACCTGTGTTTTCCAGCCGGGCGCCATGGCCGCCGCCGCGCTGCGCCGTAGATGGCCTGGGCTGCCCCGCCTTGCGCTCGATCCCTGCGTGAGAGCATTCGACGCTCTTGCAAGAAGAAGGTTCGAGCCATCGGCCCAGCACTCGTCTTCCCAACGGATCCACCGGGAGCCGATCGATGCGGTCCGATTTGCGGAGCGACTGCCAATCCTCATGACCGATTTCTCCCTGCGCCCGAGTTGGAAGGAGGGCGAGTTGCCGCGGCTGCTTGCGCTGGCGGCCGAGAAACGAGCCGACGGGCCACTCCATTTCGGCGGGACCTACGACGAAACGGGCAAGATGCTGGGCTGCTACGCTTTTTATGGCCAAGCCGGCGGCGTCGCGAACCTGCTGCAAATCCAGGCATCCGGATCCCACTGGGGCGCGACGCTGGATGCTCTCATCGCGGCGGCGCGGGATATGGGTTGCGTGGGCATTGCCGGGCAGTCCCAGAGCCGATTCATGCCGCAGCTCTTCGGCCACCAGCATGTGTTCTTCCGCTATGCCGGCGGAACGATGGTCCGCTCGCGCATTGCCGAGGTCGCGGAAGCGGTCCGCTCCGGCGACATCTTCATCGGCGGATTGATGGGCGATCGTTGGACCCGGCTCAGTTCCGATGATTTCGGCCGCGTCTGATGGATTTTTCCGATCTGACGCCATTCCGGATGGAAGGCCACGGCGAAGTTAGTTCCCCAGAAGAGGGATTTTGACCCGTCGGCTCTGTTTGCGTTTGGCAGGGGCATGCGTTGGAGATTGGCCTAAACGCCCGTCGCGATCGTCATTCCAGGGCGAAGCAGGAGCGAAGCTCCGTCGCGAAGACCCTGGAATCCATGCCGTTACCTTCGCCGAAGGTTGCAGCGGAGCAGAATTCTGCACCGTCAGCAGCGCGTCAGCGTAACGGAATGGATTCTATGGTCTGCGCCGCGTCGCTTCGCTCCTTGCTCCGCCATAGAATGACGAGGTTGGGGCGGCTTCGACAATCCCCGGCGTTTGCGCTGAAATCCTGCACAAGGCAACGACAGCCCTTCAAAATCCCTGTGTCGGGGAACTAGCCGCTTCACACTTTTCCTGAAATTGCTTTGAATCAGGCGAATTTGCGCGGCGCGGCGCAGAAGCTGGCGATGATTTGGCAAAGGTCGGGTTCGTTGACCATGCGGACGGCTTCGTTCGGGCCAACCCATTTGCGCGTTCGTGCGCGCTTCTCTTTCCAGCGATCCGCGACACGGTCGACATGCAGCGGAAAGACCAGGACCTCGCAAGGCACTTCCTCGCCGGAGGCGAGGACCTTGGCATAGAAATAGCGGCCGGCTTCAAGATGCGATACCTTGCCGCGCAACCCGGCTTCCTCGCCTGCTTCACGGGCAGCCGCCTCGCAAAGCGGCTCCCTGGCCTCCGGCCAGCCCTTGGGCAGCACCCAGCGCCCGGTGTCGCGGCTGGTGATCAGCATGATCTCGACGCCGTTCTCGCCCTCGCGCCACGGCAAGGCGGCAACCTGCAGGCGACAAGGCGCGACGCCGAAGAGCCGCCGGACTCTTTCGGCCATCTGGTTGTGCGTCGTTGGCCTCGTCAACATGGTAAGAAGCTGCCCCAAGCCTCCAGAATCGTTTTGCCACCTTACGAATCTTAGGGCGAATTGTGGGCTTTAAAAGTAAAAAACTTCACTCCACCGGAAAACCCCACCAGAAAAAGTCAGTCTCGCAAAGTAGTCGTGCCCGTCAACTCGACTACGCGACGCCGTTTGAGGCAGATTCTCTGGAAAATATGATGGCCGTTCAGCCGGCGTGATCGTCCGCGATCGGCTTCTGATAAGTGAAGCCCATGTCCCAGGGAAAGTAGATCCAGGTGTCCTGGCTGACCTCGGTGACGAACGTGTCGACCAGCGGCCGGCCCTTCGGCTTGGCATAGACGGTGGCGAAATGCGCCTTGGGCATCATGGCGCGCACGATACCGGCTGTCTTGCCTGTATCGGTCAGGTCGTCGATGATGAGCACGCCGGCCCCGTCATCGGCGAGCAACGGCGGCGAAATCTCCTTGAGGACCTGCAGCTGACCCTGGCTGGTATAGTCATGATAGGAGGCGACGCACACGGTCTCGATGACGCGGATGCCGAGCTCGCGCGCGATGATGGCCGCGGGCACTAGGCCGCCGCGGGTGATGCAGACGATTGCTTTCCACTGTCCCTTGTTGGCGCCGGACAGCCGCCAGGAAAGCGCGCGGGCATCGCGGTGGAACTGGTCCCAGGAGACGGGAAAGGCTTTTTCGGGAAGGGACATGGTTCGCACTCCGCAAGGCGCGCGGTGGCGCGCAGAAACACTGGAATGCAGGCGGAATTAGCCGGAAAGCGCCAGGCTTGGCAAGGGCAAGGCCGGCGATGGCTGTGGACTCAGGAAATACACCCTAACGCGACAGGAAAGCCGCCACGTTCGTGGTGCGTAGCACCGTGCGGGTGACACCGCCGAACAGAAGCTGGCGCAGCCAGGAGTGACTGTATGCGCCTAGCACCAGAAGATCGGCTCCGGATTCTGCAATCCTGGCCTGAATCATGTCGTCGACCGAAGTGCCGCCGGATTTCTGCACGCAGACGCTGACATTGGCGCCGTGGCGAGACAGCGCCGCGGCGATCTCGGCGCCGGCGGCTTCCGGAGATTCATCCAGCGTCTCCGGCGGATCGATGACGAGAATGTCGGTCTTGTCGGCCTCGGCGATGAAGGGCAGGGCATCGAACGCAGCGCGAGCCGCTTCCTTGCTGCCGTTCCAGGCAAGCAGCACACGTCTGAAGGTGGTGACCAGCGGTCCGCCATGGGGCACGACCAGCACCGGCCGGCCGGCGTCGTAGACCAGCGTGTCGACGTCGGCGCTCGGGTCGCCGCCGGCATCGCGCTGCGCGGCGATGATCAGATCGGCGGCGCGCACGCTCGATATGCCGGTCAGCGCGCTGTCGCCGGAGAAGCTCTCCAGGCTTCGCCATTCGAAGGACAGGCCGGATTCCTCGATCCGCTGCAGGAAATAGGCCTGCAACTTGTCGGCGCGTTCCTTGTTCATCTCGGCCGAGACCTGCAGGAATTCGGTATCCGGGAAGCCGGTGGCCGACGTGTAGGGCACGGGAAGCGCCTCGGCATGGATGCCGACGAGGTGGCTCTCGAACCTGTCGGCAAGCGGAATGGCGCAATCGAGCACGCGCTCGGCGTCCTGTTCGTTCTGCAAAATGGCGACGATTGTCTTGAAGCGCATGACCGGTCCCTCAATTGTCTTGCCTGCGCATCCGCGCGGCAAAAGGAACGCCTCAGCGCGTTGACTGGTTCCAGCCGAACCGCCGGGTCAGCCCGCCTCGGCGAACCTCGCCACCATCGCCTCGACGTCCTTGCGGGCAGCCTCGAGGGCTTCCTCGCTGCGGGCGCGGACGACGAGCTCGGTCCAGAACTTGCCGTCGCCATATTTGGGGTACGAGCCGATGATGGTGTCGGGATGCGCTTTTTGGATATCGGCCAGCGGCCCGCCGATCAGGCCTTCGCCGAACGGGCAATGCACGGTCGCCGACAGCATTTTTGTGCCGGCCTTGAGCGTCGGCACCACATTGTCGAGCATGGCCTGGAAGATCGACGGCACGCCGGCCATGACATGGACATTGCCGATGCGGAAGCCCGGCGCGACGGAGACCGGATTGTCGATGTGGTCGGCACCGCGCGGCATGCGCGCCATGCGCTTGCGCGCTTCGGTGAATTCGATGCCGCGCCCGGCATAGCTTGCCTCGAGCAGCGCGTAGGCCTTGGCGTCGTATTCGCAGGGCACGCCGAAGGCCTTGGCGATGGAGTCGGCGGTGATATCGTCATGCGTCGGGCCGATGCCGCCGGTCGTAAAGACATAGGTATAGCGGGCGCGCACGGCATTCACCGCGGCAACGATCTCGTCCTCCTCGTCGGGGACGATGCGCACTTCCTTCAGGTCGATGCCGATCGCGGTCATGATGTCGGCGAGGTGGCCGATGTTCTTGTCCTTGGTCCGGCCGGAGAGGATTTCGTCGCCGATGACGAGCATGGCGGCGGTGACGATTTCAGGCATGGCGGGCTCCGGCGCAAAAGGTCGCCTGAGATAACGCGGCCGGCGGTCGGCCGCAATGTGAAAGCCGGATATCCGCTTGTGGCGGCGGCCGTTGCGGATATGGTGCGGTCGGTCGGCCTGGGGTGAAAGCATGCTGATAACGGTTGTCTCGTGGCTGGTTGCCGGCTTGCTCGTTGCGGTGGCCATCATCGTGCTTGCCCTGATGGTTGCGACCTGGCGGATCGCGGCAAAGGCCGAAAGACTGGTGCCGGCTTGCGGGAAATTCGTCGAGATCGACGGCAACCGCGTCCACTATGTGGAAGAGGGCGACGGCAGGCCGATCGTCTTTGTGCACGGGCTCGGCGCCCAACTCCACCATTTCCGCCACACGCTGTTCGGGCGCTTCGGCGCCGGCTACCGGCTGATCGCGCTCGACCGGCCGGGCTCGGGCTATTCGGTTCGGGCAAGCGGCGCCACCGGCCGGCTGCCCGAGCAGGCGGACATCGTGCGGTGCTTCATCGAGGAATTACGCCTGGAGCGGCCTTTGGTCGTCGGCCATTCGCTCGGCGGAGCCATCGCGCTTGCGCTTGCGACCGGGCATCCGACAGCGATTTCCGGCATTGCGCTGCTCTCGCCGCTGACGCATCTGGAAGCGACGGGTCGTCAGGGATTTGACCTGCTCTATATTCCGTCCCGGCTGCTGCGCCGCGCCCTGGCCCATACGGTGGCGATACCGCTCAGCCTTCGCTACGCGCAGCCGACGCTGCGGTTCATTTTCGCGCCGCAAGCGGTTCCCGTGGACTACATGATCGGCGGCGGCGGATGGCTCGGCTTGCGTCCGTCCCACTATTTCGCCACATCCACTGACGTCGTGGCCGTGGAGCGGGACCTTGGCCAGATCGAAAAGCGTTACCGCGACAAGCGATACCGGCAGGCATTCTGTTCGGCACCGGCGACCGGGTGATCGCCGAGGCCGTGCATGGCGAACCGATGCTGGACAAGATCGGGGGCCTCGACTTCGAACGGGTCGAAGGTCTCGGCCACATGCCGCAATTTGCGGACCCCGAACGGGTCGTCGGCTTTATTCAGCGTGTCGCCGAGCGCGCCTTCGCCAAGGTGGATTGATTTCGGCCGGCGGCTACGGCAAAGCCTTGCAACTCTTCACGCGGCGTCACGCAAAAGTGTCGGACATTCTGTCCCACCCGGAATTTCCAGGGGAACCTTCCCACCCAACCCAGGGTTTCGTTTTTGTCGCTGTGGGGCTACGGTCCCACGAATTTTGCGATCAAGAGAATGGAGAAATCCGATGCTTACAAGACTTATTGCAGCTTCGGCGTTGGTGCTGGCCATGGGTGGTGCGGCCATGGCGCAGTCATCAGATGACTGGTGGTGGTGGCACCGCGACCATCGTCCCGACGTGAGCGAGCAGGTGGATCCCTATACCACAGGCAGCATCAACGGAAGCTCCGGGCTGGCCACCTACGGGAGTACCGGTGCTATCGGGCCATGCGCCGACACCACACCCGGTCCGGATGCCAACTCGCAACAGAACGTCAACGACCATTATTGCGGAAAGTAGCGCCGCATAGCCACCGGCGGCCGGTCTGAGGCCTTACGGCTTCGCCGGTCGCGGGGCGGTTCCAATTCTTAGTCGGAGACTTCGGTCTGCGGCCGGTCGCGGCCGTCGGCAAGCTCGTCATGCCACGTGCCTTCGGCGTCCTCATATTGGATGCCGTCGGTGGTACCGGCAACCTGCTGCTCGGACGAGGCGATCTCGGCGGCGCGCAGCGCATCCTGGTGCGTGCGGAAAGTCTCGGAAAACGTTGAGCCGACCTTGTAGGCCCAGCCGCCATCATGCTCGACGATCTTGTAAGTCAGCTTCGCCATGGAATCCTCCGGTTAAGAAGCATGCTCAGTGCAGCTTTCCGTCGGGCAGCCTGTCGTCGGGAACCAGAACTTCCGATTCCCTGGCGGCCTCGACGAGGGCGCGACGTGCGTCCGCTGTCGAACGATAACCTTCTAGCGCTTTGAGGCAAGTGTCGAGAGCATCACGATGGCGATCGCCGCGATTGAGCGGCCAAACGGTCATCAGGCACTCGGCGGCCTCGCGGGTGCTGCTTATATGGCGGTATTTGCCGACATGGCCGAGTTCGACCACCACCGGCTTTTCAAAGGGTTTGTTGTCCATCATGGCCGCCAACGTAAAGCGGCCAAATTGGTTGCAGTTGTGACGAGGATCCTGCGCCCAAACGTCTCAGGACCCTGCCGATTTCCGGTTTTGTTTTGACGCAATTCCGGACGGAAGGTCACGGCGAAGCCGCCGAGCCTGACCGTGTCACACTTTTTCTTGGAATTGCTCTAGGCTGCGTTGACATTCAGGTGATGCCGGCCTGCGAATGATGGTTTCCTGCGCTCCGGTGCTCACGTACTTTAGGTACGCTCCGCTCCGGTTCTCGGAAACCAGCGTTCTCGGCTCGGCCTGACCTGAATCTCAACACACCCTAGCCGGCGGCCTTCATCCAATGCCGCATCGTCGTCACCGAGCGCGCCAGTTGCGGCGCCGGATGGATTTCCTCGCCGAAGGCCGCCGCCGCGCGCCAGCCCCAGCGCGGGTCGGCGAGGAATGCACGCGCCAGCGCCACCATGTCGGCATGACCGTCGGCAACGATCGCCTCGGCCTGGCTCGGGTCGTCGATCAGTCCCACGGCGCGCGTCGGGATGCCGGCGCCCTTGCGCACGGCTTCCGCCAGATGCACCTGGTAGCCGGGGCCGGGCGGCACCTGCTGCAGGGGCGAATTGCCGCCGCTGGAGCAGCACAAATAGGCGACGCCCTCGGCCTTCAGCGCCTTGGCCACCTCGATCGCGTCCTCGACGTCGAAACCGCCTGCGACCCATTCCTTCACCGAAAGGCGCGCCCCCAGCATCATGGACGGGGCGGCCTTCCTCACCGCCCTTGCGATTTCGAGAACGAAGCGCATGCGGTTTTCCAGCGACCCGCCCCAGCGGTCCGTCCGCTGATTGGAGAGCGGCGAGAGGAACTGGAAGATCAGATAGCCATGCGCGGCGTGCAGTTCGGCAAAGTCGAAGCCGGCGCGTTCGGCGCGCACCGCCGACTGCGCAAAACGGGCAATGAGTTCCAGGATCTCGTCATCCTCCAGCGCATGCGGCACATTCCAGCCCGTGTCATAGGCGATGGCGGAGGCCGAAACCGTCTGCCAGGGGTCTTCGCCAGGCTGCAGCGGACCGCCACCTTCCCAAGGTTTGCGGTTGGAGGCCTTGCGGCCGGCATGGGCAAGCTGGACGCCGAATTTCGTGCCCGGCGCGGCGACGCGCCTGGCGGCGTCGAGCGTGCGCTTGGCGGCCGCCTCGTTGTCGTCGGAATAAAGCCCGAGGCAGCCGTGCGAGATGCGTCCGCGCCGCTCGACATCGGTCATCTCGACGGTAACCATGCCCGCGCCCGACATTGCCAGGTTCATCCAATGATAGAGATGCCAGTCGCTGGCCGAGCCGTCCTCGGCCGAATACTGGCACATGGGGGCGACCGCGATGCGGTTGGAGAAGGTGAGGCCGCCGAGGGTGATCGGCTGGAAAAGCGATGACGTCATGAAACGGGCTCCTGGGAAGATACCGCTATCTAGGCAGTCGCGGCGCGTCGCGCCAGACACGAGCCGGTGAAACGCCCGCTGGACCAGTCGGTTTCGAGGCCAATCGGTTTCCTGGATTGCGTGCGTCACCTTTCATCGTTACCCCTTTGCCGCGAATACGGAGGTCGCCATGGAAGATCGCGTTCGCATCCGTTCCGAGGAGGTCCTTTCGGACGACTGGGCGGTGCTGAAGAAGACAGTGCTCGACTATCGCCGCCGCGACGGGCGATGGGAGACACAGACCCGCCAGACCTACGATCGCGGCGACGGCGCGGTGATCCTGCCCTTCGATCCGCAACGCTCGACCGTGCTCCTGGTGCGGCAGTTCCGGTTCCCGGCTTACGCCGTGGGCCATCGCGAGCCGCTGATCGAGGCCTGCGCCGGCTTGCTTGACGAAAACGATCCCGAAACCGCCATCCGCAGGGAAGCGGAGGAGGAGCTGGGTTACCACCTGAAGGATGTCGAGCGGCTGTTTTCGCCGTTCATGAGCCCGGGCAGCGTGACGGAACGGCTCTGGTTCTTCACCGCGCGCTATTCGCCGGCCGACCGCATTTCTGACGGCGGCGGCTCACCGGAGGAAGGCGAGGACATCGAGGTTCTGGAAATGCCATTGGACGAGGCGCTGGCCGGCATCGCCGACGGCCGCATCGTCGATGCCAAGACGATCATCCTGATCCAGCATTTGAAGCTCAATCCGATCAAGATTTGAGACTGTCTCGGCTGCGATGCTTCGGCGTTCGGTGGCCTGCCACCCGAAGCTCGAAGAGCGAGGGGTGGTGCGGACGACGGGAATCGAACCCGTACGATCAGAGATCGAGGGATTTTAAGTCCCCTCGGTGTGGTGCGAGCGGCGGGCTTCGAACCCGCAAGTCGTTGAAGACGCAGGATTTTAAGTCCTGTGCGTTTACCAGTTTCGCCACGCTCGCATGTCACCGTGACACCGTATGTCACAGCCCATGTCACAAGTTCAAGCGACCACTTTCAAGGTCGGATGCATCCCCTCTGGTTCCAGCGCCGAGGCAGCCAGTTCGAGGGCCGAGGGTGCCAGCTTCATGTACCGCTCGGTGGTCACGAACGAGGCATGATCCATCCACTCTTTGATGCGCTTGGCGTCGACACCACGGGTCGCCATCCGGCTTGCGCACGAGTGGCGGAAGACGTGGAACGGCTGAGTTATCCTGGCGTAGTCGCCGCCGAGCTTCTTGTAGATTTCCATGAGCAGCCGGCGAGCCTGATCCGCGTTGATGTCCTTGAAGGGACCCTCGGGGTTCGTGCAGGCCGAGCGGCGGCGCTGGAGGGCAGCCTGGGCGCGCTTCGTCAGCGGGACACCCATCATGTTGCCGTTCTTGCGGTTCTCGAAGACCACCACAGTAGGGCGGATCGTGCGCCACTCGACGTTCAACGTCTCGGTGATGCGCGCCCCGGTGTCGATCAGGAACATGACGAGGTCGACGAGGTCGGCCCGAGCATGGTGGTTCAGATGACCAATGAGCGGGTCCTCCTGGCCAAAGTCGAGCCAGTTGAGCGAGCCCTTGCTCTCGTCGAACAGGGGCGTCTCCACAACCTTGGCGATCATGCCGCGCTTGACAGCCTTCTTCAGCATCATGCGGACGGGCGACATCTTGCGGTTGATGGTGGCACCCGAGTTGCCCAACTCACCCCGGAGGTGCTGGACGTAGTCGTCGATGGTGATCTCGGTAACCTCGGACGGGTGCCGCGCGCCGCCGAACCATTCGAGGAACATCTGGCCGTTGCGGTACATCTTGGCCGCGCTGGCGCTGCTGTCGAGGTCCCAATCGACCTTCACCATGTCGAGCAAATCGGCAAGACTGTCGACCCTGCCGCCGCCCTTGGTGACCGTGGTGGGAGGCTCAGGGATCGCGCGGCCCATCTTGTGGGCGTGGCGGGCGTCCTCTTCCCAGGCCTTGGCAGCGGCCTCGGTGTCGAAGACCGGCCGGTAGCGGGTCTCGCCGAGCTTGACGTCGACCTGAAACCCTCGGCCTCTCGGCTTGACGGACATGGTTAGCTCCCTAGGAGTTGGATGAGTGTGTTGTAGACCCGGATGCCCCGAGGCGTCGGCTTGACGCGCTTGTAGCGACGATCCAGAGGGTCCTCGTAGGTCTCGATCAGACCATGGCCGGGAACAATCTCGGCCTTGCCCTTGACCACCAGCTTGCGCTGCTCGCTCAGAGCTTCGATGTTGCGGGAGATCGGCCCACCATCGCCGAGGCCGGCGCGCTGAGCGTACTCTTTGATGGTCAGCTCTGGCTGCGCAACGATGTGCAGGAACAGGCTGATCTGTTGGGCCTGCATTTCAGCGTTCAGCTTCCTGAACTCGTCTATGAAGGCGATGAATTTGCGAGCCGTCTTGTTCTCGACCCCTCGCGAGACAGTGGCGTTCATTGGATAATTCCTTCCGCAGTGATAGGTACGTTGGTGGTGTTAGTCCAAGTCCGCATCTACTGCAACAGCGGAGGCACCTCCTCGTGCCCCCGCCTTACGCAGCCCCTTTGTGATCCGCCTCCCTGGCGGCAGCTTACCGGATGCGCTCTTCGAGCAGTTCTACCGGGTAGGCGTTCAGTTCGTTGATCCCCATCTCGACGAGCGGGGCAGGCGCGGGGACCTTGATGATCCCAATGCCGCGCCGGCTGGCCTGATGCGTAAGCCAGTGTCCGTCGCGCAGGGTGCCGGTGATCGGATCGTCCATAAGCTCGAAGGCACCCGGCATGTTCTTCGAGAAGTAACCAAGCACCGTGTCGAACCCTTCAGGCACGTCGGGACTGGCATAGGGGTTGTTCGGTACTTCCGCGCTGACCCCCGGCGCGGCGATGCAGGTATTCTCAAGAGCTAATGCAATACGGTTGAGGACCCCGAGGAGCGCGTCGACTTTCTTTATTTCCATTTTTACTCAATTCCCTGAGATGTTGCCTGTATGTACGCCCCTTCGGGGGGCTCCTAGGCGGTTCACGATTTCGTGTCTACGGCTTTGGTATCCAATTTGGACAGTGAGCGGCTGGCCTCCAAGACAGCGCGCTCGACGCGGCGATAGAACGGGGCGGTTTTGGGCGTGTCTGGCTTGCCATTCAGAGTCACTGTGGTTTTTTGGCCACCCCTGTTGATGGAAATCCGTTGCGCCGCTTCAAGCACCTTGAGGTGCCTCAGCACGGTGGTCCTCGGCAGGCTCGTCGCGCCGGCCAGGGACGTGATATTCATCGGCCTGCCTTGGTAGTCGCCAAGCCGCACCGCCATCAGAACCACGCTGACCTCGGTGTTATGATCTAGGTTCTTTATGGCTTCCTGAATGTCGAGCATCATCTCGATCAGGATACAACGTCTGGCCCTCTCCTTTGGCGTATTAGTTGGCATGTACTGTGATCCTCCGGTTCGGGGTCCAGCGTTAGCAATAACTAATGTCGACCCCTGATGGTTGCTGGCGTCTCAACTCATGGTTAAGCGGCTTCGAGGTGATATCGCGCGTACTTCTGGCCGGTCGGGTCGATCTTCATCTCGGTGACGATCTTGTGGCCGAGGCGCTTCAGTTCGAGGACGCGGGCCGGCAACTGGCGGCAGCGCAGGACGCCCTGGGCTTCGAGCGAGGTGATCGCACCCTTGCGGCGCAGCAGATCGAGGACCGACTTGGTCATGGGCGCGGTCGGCTCCTTGGCCGGCGCTGAGACGAGCTGCAGCCGCTCCTTCGGGAAGTACCAGCAGTCGGTGCGCTTGCCCGGCTCGAAGCCGTCGAGCAGTTCGAGGTTCTTGTAGCCGAAGCCGTTGTGGCCGGCTCCCAGGTCATCGCATTGGACGAGATAGAGGGTGGCGTAGTGGCCGACGACGGTGCCGCGCTGGCTGCCGTTGAAGTTGACGATGGAGCCGAGGGCGATGCTGAGCTTGGTCATGTGGTCTCCGATTGATTTGTGGAACAATTGTAGAACGAATGGGCGATAGGTTTCAATTCCTATCGTACAATTTGGACGAATTGTCGCGACAGCTTGTACGATCAGTGGATAAAGCGGCTGCCGACCACCTCCCAATATTGGCCGCAGCGGGAGCGGCGCTTGGTGAGCCGGGTGCCGAAGACGGAGGGGCGGAACTTGTCGCTGTAGTCGCGCATCCAGGCGTGGGCCTTGCCTTCGGTCAGGAACTGTTCGTTGATGTGGTGCATGGGATTGCCTCAGGTATCGGGTTCGGTTTTGACCAGCCACCAAGCGGTGAACAGGCAGATGAAGGTCCAGCCGGCGAGGGCGAGCTGGAGGGATTGCCAAAGGGTCACGCGGGCTCTCCCAGGAGGGCGAGCGCCGGGTAATCCTTGGTGCCGCCGTAGTCGTAGGGATCGCGCCCTGGCGGGTAATTGCGTTCGCGCTTGACGCACACGATCACCTCGACCGACACCACATTGTTGCGGACGAAGACCGGCGCGCGGTGCAGGGCCTTGTGGGCAGCGTCGACCGCCCCCATGGCCTCATAGGCAGGGTCCAGCAGATCACCGTGGCCGCGCAGATCGCCGTCGCGGTTGCGGAACCACACGCGAGACTTGAAGAGCATCAGGCGACCCTCCAGGCGTCCAGGCGGATGGCCTTGTGGCGCACCTCGACCTTGCGGCGACCGCCGAAGATGCGAGCGACCAGCAGGCAGGCCTTCCGGGACTTGTGGAAGCCGAGCAGCGTCCGGCTGCCGTCTGGATGCTCGTTGTGGAGCAGCCACTTGTTGCCCTTGTCGGTGGGCTCGGCCAGCTTCTGGCAAACGAAGGTCGTCATGGGTCACCTCAGGATGAAATAGAGGGGGATCAGGATGGCGAAGGCGGCGAGCAGCGTCAGGAAGAGGCCGGTCATGCGGCCACCTCAAAGCAATCGCTCATGTATCGGCGGCGGAACCATGCCTCTTCGGCAGGCACCGGCTCGCGGTGTGTTTGGTCGACCACGAACCCGTCGCGGTAGACGCAGAAGT
This sequence comes from Mesorhizobium sp. B3-1-8, assembly GCF_006439495.1. Lineage (NCBI taxonomy): Bacteria > Pseudomonadati > Pseudomonadota > Alphaproteobacteria > Hyphomicrobiales > Phyllobacteriaceae > Mesorhizobium > Mesorhizobium sp. B3-1-8. The sequence goes on along the minus strand of NZ_VFTK01000008.1, from coordinate 136,685 downwards.
GGCGCGAGACCATCACGAGGTAGGTGGTCCCTGGCCGGGCCTTCTCGCGGTGCCAGCGAAGGAACCCGAGGGTGCGGCGCGTCGGGAACACGGTCGGCTTCCCCCACCGGATGCCGAGCGCTCGACCGGCCTTGACGACATGGTGGAAGTAGGCAGCGCCGCGCCAGTTAGGCCCGTAGTTGCCAGCCTTGCGGAGGCTGTCGAAGGCATCCCTGAAGGGAACACCAGCGATGACGGCGAGGGCGGTTGGACCGCACACCGGCTCACTGGCAGGACCGACTGACCCTGCGCGGACAGGGATGGTCATTGGCCGGCCTCATTCAGCTCGAAGACCGCGCGGTTGATGTCGGCCTGTTGGTCGGTGGTGGTGATGATTTTGGTGGTCCGCTTGGTCCACCCCTTGTCGCGGTACTCGTCGCGCTCGCTCTCGACATCCTCGCGGTCGTAGGAGCCGAAGGCGATCTCCCAAGGGTCAGTCGGATAGACCGCCCGAATGAGCAGCGTGTAGTAGGTGCGCGGTTGCTTGGTGCGGGCCATTTCAGGGCTCCCTCAGGGTCTTGATGAAGAACCACGCGCAGCCGCCGATCAGGGTCGACCAGAGGATGGCGGCGAGTAGGGTTTCGGTGGGCATGAAGGGTCTCCGATGGTTTGCCCGAGCGGCACCGGCTGGCCCTGGAGGTAGCCAACCGATGCGCTCAGGGAACTAGTCCCTTGTAGGAGGTGTTAGCCGATGACAAAGCCCGAGGTGTCGCGCTTGGCCGGACCCTTGGCATAGAGCCCGACGATGACGCCGGAAGGGTCAGTGAAGCGCATGTCGGTTTCGTCGCCGTCGATGACCGGGCGGCAGATGGACGCGCCACCCAACTGCGCAGCAAAGAACGTCTCAGGGCGCGTGGTGTATTCGTCGCGCTGCGCCTTGGTGCGGAAGACCACAGCCACGTTAGCGCCGGTCTCGCGGGCCGTGGTCAGGATGGCGTCAGCATAGCCGACATTCGCCATCGAATAGGACAGGGTCAGGCGGTAGTTGGCCGGCAGCGACCGATAGGCGCGCTTGTAGACCTTGGTGTAATCGTAGAATTGCACCTCTGGGAAGGCTTCGAAGATGGACCCGAAGCGGCTGCCGTCGCGGTAGCAAGGGTGCGCAACCTCCCATTGGATGTCAGAGGTGCCATTCAGGCGAACCGCTGGTTTCACGCCGCGCTTGTCACAGTAGCGAACGAAGGCGGCAACATCCTTGACCAGATCGGCCATGAACGTGGCGCGGTCCCTGAAATAGCGTTGCGTCTTGGCGATGCGAGCGTTGACGATGGAGGAGAACATGCCGGCGCGGCCAGCCTTCGAAAGGCAGCCCATTTCACAGCCAGCTTGTTGTGCCATCGGGCAGACGTTGCCAAGCAGCGACTGGGAGGCCGGCGCTAGGTACATGATGGCCGTTTCGTAGTTGCCCAACTTGTCGCCCTTGATGGTCTTGGCGTTGCCACCGGAGCGGATGGTCTTGGACTTGAACATGGTAGCGGTCCCGTTTGAGGTTTGAGCTTGTCAATCCCCTACGTTGTCGGACTAGGTCCCTTAGAGGATGGATAAGCTCACACTTATCGCGCCGCCCGGTTCAACCTTTCGGTCTTGCCACTGCGTCAGTTGCTGTCCACCTAGCTCTTCTGCTTTCGCTCTAGGCTCTTTGCTCGCAACCGTCCCGGTTATGCGCGCCTCCCGGTTCCGCACCGGTCTGGCCTTTGTTTCCGCTGTAAGGTCGAAGGCCCGGAGGCCTTGCCGTGCGCCGAGGTGGTGTCCCCGGCCCCTTCGCTTTCGCTTCGGTGATCAATATGTCTCATATCCGGATTAGATACGCAAGCGGAGATATCGAAAAAACGACAGATAGGGTGCATTTTCATGCTAACCCTTTGAAATCACTACGAAACAAAATTCGAAGAAATCGCTAGATTTGGCCTTTAGGTCCCTTTTAGGAGGCTTTTGGGGACCTATTGCGGGCTCCGAAATAGGATCACGACCACCGAAACGACCATGAAGGCGAGACATGCTGCGCCGACCATGTCGCCAGATCGCCACCGCTGCCACCCTGCCAACGCTAGGACGCCGCCGAGACCACCGAACGCCACCGCTATCCAATCCATTGCTGCCACCCACAGGAAACCATGCGCGCACCCTTACGCGCGGAGCTAGAGACAACGCAAGGCGTGACCCATGGTGACCCTAGCGTGTGGCTAGGGCAAATACACCGATTGGCAGACAAGCGCGTAAACATAGCGCCACCCTTGCCGCACCTTATGCCGCGCCTTCGATGCACCTAGCGCCACCGAATGAGCGCCTTGCAAGGGTCCAAGCGATGCACAATCCCCACGCAAGCTAGGGAAATCAAGGGCTTGAGCCCATGTTGTGGCATAGGCTGTGACATGGCAGCCATCGCGCGCGGTCTTAGTCGCGCATCGTGCGTCCCATGCGGGCGCGGATTGATGAGGGGTACGGGGGGTCTAGGCGCGTGCCTGTTATCCGATGGGTCGCTCGGAAATTTGCACCAAATATTCCGACCCCCTAACTATTCCCCATGATGACTCAGAGGTTCGAGCTGAAGAGAGACGACAAGGGCTGGTCGGTGGTCGACCGGCACACCGGGGAGCCTGCTGAACCTGAGGGCCGCCCTGCGGTGGGCCTTGAGCTGGCCTACGCGACCGACCTCGCGATCATCCTCAATGCCTCCGACATGAAGCGACGGATCACCCGAGGGCATATCGTATGAGCTTGCACTGGTTCTCCCCACCGGTCCCCATCAAGGTCCGCGTCGGGCTGACCCTGAACGTGTCGAACGTCGAGGCAGCCGGCGCTGAGTTGCTGAGGTTCACCAAGAAGGGAAAGCACTGGCGACGAGCGGTCGAATGCGTGGTCGCCTTCGGGGAGGGGCAAGCCTCCGTGGCTGACGTTAGGCGCACCTTCAGGCTCGCCGCTAAGGAGGAGGGGGTCCTGATGCCTGAGGAGGTCTCCTGAGTCCCTGTGCCCCCTCGGCCACCTCCAGGGAGAACTCTGGGGGGCCTGAGGGATGCTATCAGGTGTCACTTAGGGCTACCCTGAGGGGCTACCTACGGTTCCTATCAGGTGTCACCTTAAGGGGAACCATCGGGGATAGTCCTAGTGGGGGCCTTTGTGGCTTGTGGGGTCTACAGAGCGAACCGAGGGGGCGACCGAAGAGAGCCACCGAGGGCGTTCTCCATGAAGCGGGCCAGCTCGGCGTCGAGCAGCTCCTGCTTCCTCGTCTCGACAGCCACCTTCGTGTTGCGAGCCATCCATTCGATCCAGTAGGCGACACAGCCGGCCACAGCATCGAGACGGTCGTCATGAGCTAGGGCTCCCCGGTTCTTGGTGATCCGGGTCATCTGGTAGAACAGCCGGTACTTGTTGACCTCGTCGGTCGGCAGGGCAGCCGTGCTGTCGTAGTCCCACTCGATCACCTTCGGATCGACCACCAGACGGTGCTGGTTCATGATCGGCTCCAGGGTGTCGATGATGCGGGCCTCCTTCTGAGCCTTGGACCACTCGGCGTCCTCGATCAGGACCGGATAGCGGAGCTGGGCTCGGGCACGAAGGAGCTGGGCGAACATGCCGTCGCCGTAGTTGGGCTCGACCTTGATGACGTTGACGCCTTGTTCCTTGGCGCAATCCAAGATCTGATCCAGCACCTTGTCGTCGTAGCCGTGGCCGCGAGCGCCACCGACCGAGGTGAGGTAGAGGATGCCGTTGAGCATCTTGACCACAGCCCAGGCCGTCTCGTCCTTGCCTCGGCCCGAGGGGTCGACGAACATGGCCGAGCCGTCGTAGTCGATGAAGTCCTTGTCGGTGAAGATCGGGCGGTGCAGCCGGTCGCCGGGCAGCCCAATCATGGGCAGCTTCTCGATGACCTGTTCCGGCCCAGAGCCCCACACGACCTCTCTTGGGGCCTTGCGAGGGTTAAGCCCCATGATGATCAGGTCGGACAGCTTCAGGGGGAACCTGTCCTCGTCCGAGAGGCTGGTATCGAGGTAGAACTGGAGGGCGAAGCCTGAGCGCCCGTAGGACATCTCACGCTCGTTCAGGTCGATGTCGGTGAACCGCTGGGGATCGCTCGGGCCACCCACAAGGTCGGGCCTGAGGTCCAGCTCACGGCCAATCATCGGGGCCAGCTTGGAGCCGTACTTGGCGCGGCGCTCCTCGTCGGGATAGCGAGCCGGCCAGATGCGGCAGACATAGCCACGGTCGGGCAGGAGGTTGTAGATCGACTGCTCGGTCTGAGGGGTGCCCAAGTAGATGATGCGGCCACCCGGCGACAGCACCGCGTCGAACTCCTTGATCTGCTCGGAGAGCTTCTCGCGCTTGAGGTGGGTGTCGGAGTTGTTCGGGACCTCGATATCGTCCGCGATGATGACGTTGGCGCGCGAGCCGGCGATCTGCGAGGTGATGCCCAGGGACTTGACCGAGGGGCTGTGCGAGGCGCGGGCAGGGCCGACGTCGAAGGCGACCTTAGACTGGCGCTGATCAGCCGTGGGCCTCAGGAAGGCCAGCAGCTCCATCTCGAAGATGAGGCGCATGGTGAAGGTTGAGAAGTCATCGGAGCGCTGCTTCGAGGCCGAGATGACCAGCACTTTGGTCTGGGGGTCGCAATAGAGCAGCCAGCAGACGAACGCCGAGGTGACCCAGGATTTGCCGACGCCACGGAAGGCTTCGATGATGAGGCGCTTCGGGCCGTGCTGGAGGAAAGAGGCAATGTCGTACTGGACCTTCGTGGGGTCCGGCAGATTGAGGTGTTTCCACACGACGTAGAGGAAGTTTCTGAAGTCGCGTAGGGGGTCGTTCCGCGACGACAGCGAGGTCGACGCAGAGAGGGTCTGCTTGGTCATTCAATCCTTCAGGAAAGGGGGCGGGGAGGGCCACCAGCGCGCGCTGCGAGCTTGGGGCATCGGTGGGTCGCGATGGACCTAACGAGCGCTGGTGGGCGTCCCTGTGGGTATGCTTAGGTGGTCATCGCGATGAGTTCAGCGTCGGTGAACGTCTTGTTCGCCTGGATCGAGAACTTCTCGACGATGCCGTTGAGGGCCTTTGCTCCAGAGCCGTTCGACCCGAGGACGAAGTGCGTCGCGGCGGGGGACAGGATGCCTCCCGTCCGACTGACCGGGGTCTGGCCGTTGACGCAGAGCTTCATGTTGCCAGAGGCGTCTAGCCAGCCGGCAACCTTGTTGGTGACACCGAGGCCCGGCTTCCAGTCCGGTCCCGATATGAGGCTCACAGAGGCACCGAAGGTCACGGTGTTGCCGGTGCCGACCTGACAGTTGGTCACGCCGTCCGAGACGAACAGACCGTTGCCGGACTGTGACGTGGCGCTGGAGCCTTGCCAGAAGAAGGCATAGGCACCCTGAATGATCGACCAGAGGGGACCAGCGTCGGTGTTCAGCGCCCACGGCGTCTCGTGGAAGATCGTGCCGAAGGAGGTTCCGAGCTGGATGGCGTAATGCTCGGCTGGGATGTCGAGCCCGCCGATCTGGCCATGGCAGGACACAAGGTCGACCGCATAGCTGTCACCGGCCTTGCCCTTGAAGGTCAGGACCGGATTGGTGACATTGGCCGTGGCGATGAGGACGCGCTTGTAGCCGGTCGTGCCGATCTGCGCGGTGACGTCGGTGTAGGTCGTGCCGTCAATCGAGAGGTTGAGCGGGCCGGGCCCCGTGAGGCGCTTGATGTAGACCTCAAGGACGCGGTTAGCGACCGCCGCAGTGGTGGCCTGATAGATGCGCGCATCGTCAGCCGTGAAGGTGATCGAGGAGGCAGCGTTAGCCGTGCCGTCTGCGCCCGTCTGGTTCTTGAGCGCCGAGGCCCCGACGTCCTTGGTCCAGACCGCATTGGAGAGGTCGCGGTTCCAGAGCCCCAGCGTCCCGATGTTGGCGTACATGATCGCACCCCTGTCGGAGCGCCGCATGCCTTGAGCCGAAGTCGACTGGAGGGTGCCGTCAGCCTTCGGGATGAAGCAGGCCTGGACGACGCCGCTGTCGCGGAAGAACCGACCGTCGTTGGTGTTGCTGCCGTAGGGCTGGGTGCCGCCCTTGTAGGTGTTGGCGACGAAGTCCAGTGCGTACTGGAACGACGTCATGGGGTCGACGACAGGGGCGAGCGCGACCGTGGAACTAAGCAGGACGTTCCGCAGGACGGCCCGAAGGTCGACCCGCGAAACCGCCTTGATGTGTGCCATTAGTCGAACAGGTCGACCACGACAGTGCCGGACGTGAAGCCGCCCGTCTTGACGCCGATACGGAAGTACCAGGCCGAGCCCGCAGAGCCGGTCTGCTCAGCCGGCGCGGTGAAGCTTGCGACGTCCAGCCAGTTGGTCGAGCCGTCCTTGGACCGCTGCAGGACCACGGTCGCCACGAAGGTGCCGCTGATCGAGATGTCGAAGGAGTTGCCCGGCTGGATCAGCACAGGGTTCGTGAAGGTGTTCTGAGCCGTGATGGCGGTCGACATTAGTTGTAGCGTTCCTGATGTTCTGAGCCGTCAAACGGCAAGTTGGCAGCGATGTCGTTCACGACCCTGTTGGTGCCGGGGGCGACCGTCGTGCCGGTGTGCTTGAGGAAGTTCAGGATGACGTTCAGGGACGCCGCGTCGGGCGTCACCTTGACCGCGTCTCCGGTCTCCTTGTCGATGACCGTTCGGCCATCCGTGAGGATCGTCTTGAGCTGCTCAGCGAACGTGTCGAAGAGGTCGCTCAGGGCGTTGATATCGGTCTTCATTCCTTGTCCTTTCGGAGCATCTCGCGGGCCTTGGAGGTGATCTGAACAACAAGCCAGATCGTGCCCAGGATCGGAGCGATCAGGGCTGCGCCGTCAGAGGCCGCGTGAAGCCACGGGAGCCAGACAGGGCTCGATACTGCGGAGACGGCTACCGCAGCAGTGGTGGTTTCCACGGAGGTGGTTCCTGTGATTAGAGCGAGGGTCACAGCTCAGTCGCCCATGCCCAGAGGCTGTCGATCTGCTCTGCGTTGATGGAGAAGAGGGCACCAAGGCTGTCGACCAGCGGGTGCGTCCGCTTGAAGTAGGTCGCGTATTTCCACTCGACCATTCCAGCCGGATCGTTGACCAGCTTGATGTCGACGTCGGCCTCGTGAATGCCGAGGGTCAGCAGGGTCAGCCTGAGCTGCCTTGGGGTAATCTGCGGCATCGCCTCACGAAGCTCTTCCACGGTCGGCCCAGCGGGGGCCTGGAAGGTGCCTTCGGAGTAGACGAAGCCGATTTGTGGGTTTGCCGTGGCGGGCACCAGAGCGCGGCCCGGGATGGTGAACCCCGGGACCGCCTCAATGATGTTCTCGACCACGTTGCCGATGAGGACGGCGTAACGTGCCATAGGGTGTTTCCTTATGCGTAGATTGAGACGCGGACTTCGCCGCGAGCGCCCGCAGCGAGATTGCCGCCGCCACCAGCCGGTGCAACACCAGCCGTGCCTGCAGCACCATTGCCGCCATTGCCGCCAGCGCCACCGAGGTAGCTGGTGCCACCAATGCCGGTGCCGTTGCCTGCGCCGCCACCACCGCCGTAGATGGTAGAGCCGCCGTCGCCGCTGGTGCCGGTGCTGCTGTTCACGGAGCCACCGCCGCCGCCACCGCCAAAGACGGAAGAGCCGCCATCGCCACCAGCAGAGCCAGTCGAGGCCACGCCAGGAGCCCCAGAAGGACCGCCGCCGCCACCGCCGTTGCCGCCCCTGGAGGAGAAAGCGCCACCGCCACCGCCGCCGAGGCCACCGTCGCCTGCCGCGCCACCTTGACCAGAGGTGCCAGTGCCGCCCCTGCCACCGGCAGAGTTGCAACCACCGCCACCGCCACCAGCGAAGCCAGCGCCAGAGTTGCCAGAAGCTCCACCGCCACCGCCGTAGGCCGTCAGAGAGCCAAAGCTCGACGTGCCGCCAGCCGTGTCAACAGCGCCGCCTGCACCAACGATTACCGTGACCGAGGAAGGAACTAGGCCTGCCCGAAGCTCGGCGCGGATGTAGCCACCACCACCACCGCCTCCACCACGGGAGCCAGAGCCGCCACCACCGCCGCCGCCGAAGACTTCGACGATGATCAGGGCGTTGGCCGAGATGCCAGCCGGCTTGTTCCAAGTGCCCGAGGCCGTGAAGGTCTGGACAATCGGGTCCATGCCGGGACCCTGAGGGCCAGTGTCGCCCTTGGCACCAGTGGCACCAGCGGCACCCTGAGGGCCGACCGGGCCGACCGGGCCTTGCGGACCCTGAGCGCCAGTGTCGCCCTTGACGGCGAATGGGGACCAGTAGGTCGCGTTGGTCGGGAGCTGGCCGGAGATCGCGACGATGCACTGGTAGGAGCCGCCAGCATAGCTGACGACATCGCGCGGCACGTATGCAGTCGCCGCCGAATATGCGCCCTTCCACGCGAAGCCGGGGCCGGTCGGACCCTGAGCGCCTGCGGGGCCTACGGGACCAAGAGCGCCTTGGGTGCCTTGGTTGCCCTGCGGACCAGCCGGACCAACGGGACCAGCGGGACCCTCAGGTCCAACCTCACCCTGGACGCCCTGGGGACCCTGGACGCCCTGAGGGCCAGCGCCAAAGGCAACGCCAGTCGACCAATCGCCGGAAGCGTTCGAGAGCTTCCAGTACATGAGCCCCTCGTCGAGCGAGAGGTAGGCGAAGCCTTGAGGCTGCGTGTCATAGGCTGCACGGTCAGTGCCGGTGCCGAACGCATTGGGGTTGAAGGACGGGCCGATGATGCCCTGCGGGCCTTGCGGACCCATGATGCCCTGGGGACCCTGCGGGCCAATCGGACGACGCGGGCCGACCTCGCCAATCGGACCCTGGACACCCTCGGGACCAACCGGACCTTGCGGGCCGGGATCACCTTGGGGACCCTTGTCACCCTGCTCGCCCTTGGGCATGTCAGCGGACGTGAAGGGGCGGAACTGGCCGTTCTCGTCGAAGCCCAGGACGTTGTTCTTGCGGGCCTCAATCGAGGGGAAATTGAGGATGACGCGGCCTGCGTCACTGTCTGGCGCGGAGAGCGTACCGGACTGCATCAGGACCGCGATGTCGGCGCTTTCCTGGCTGACGTAGATCGCCTGCAGGGCCTGCCGGTTGAGGTCTTCAGCGCGCAGCGAGGAGCCGTTAGCGATGGTCACCAGCGGCGGCTTCGGGGTCTCGCGGGCGATCTTGATCTTGGTGCCGTCGAGCGGCGCTACGTCGAACCTGAGCTGGAACGGGCCGACCCAGGTGAAGGAGCCCACGGCGACGTCATCGACGTAGACCTTGACATGGTTCCGGTCGAGGTAGCCGAAGTCGAACGTGAAGTCGCGCGTCGACCCATCGCCGTCATAGACGACGAAGGACAGAATTGGTGAGGTCATTGGTTTCCTTGAGTGGAAATGCAAAAGGCCCCCGGTGGTGAACCGAGGGCCTCGTTGAGGGGGTGCTTAGTGGTTAGTCTCGGGCAGCCCGTTCAGGCATGCCGTTGATCCAGCCATTGAGGCCCATGACGATGGGCAGAGCGTTGCCGAACATGAGGACGCGGGAGACCTTGCGGGCCTCGTCCTGCGACCACTCATGGTCCTTGAAGGCACCAGCCACCGCTTGGCTTGCTTGGTAGAGGTCGTCGAGGCCACCAGTGGTCGGATTGCCCAGCCACATGTTGCTCGCCTGACCAGTCGTGCGGGTGTACGAGAACAGCGTGTCCTGGCCGGTCATGCCGAGGCCGGTGTCGACGAGCATGGGGATGATCGAGGACGCGCCGGCACGGGCGAAGGCTGCAGCAGCGAGGTTCTTGGGGTTCAGCCGCTCTTCGAGGAACTTGTCCCCGTCCGAGCGCATCATCGCCTGTGCCTTCATCTGCATGATGTAGCCGGCAGCCGCGAAGGCCGTGGTCATGACGAGCTGGTGGGCAGCCATGACGTCCCTGAAGGCGAGCGACTTGAGGGTCTGCTTGCCATAGGAACCGACCATGAAGGTGCGGAACTGCATCAGGGCCTTGGCCAGCGGATGGGACATCCACATGGTCATGTTGCCGATGTCGTTCTTCTGGATCACCTGACGGCTCAACCGGTGGGCAGCCGAGATGAAAGCCTCGCGGGCCTCCTTGTCAGCCCACTTGTCGAAGTGTGCGCGGGTCACCTTGCGGCCTGTGATGAAGCCAACCTCATGCTCGAAGTTGCCCTCGGTCGTGAACATCTTCATGACCCTGTCGGTCATGTCCTTGCTCAGGCCCAGGTCGGCCAGCCGCTTGGCTGACATGCCCTTGCCACCGTTGTGCGCCATGTCCGAGAACTTCTGCACGATGGCCTTGGCCGTCCACCGCTCCAGCATGACGTTGGCCTGGGTCAGCCCCGAGACTTCGGAGGTGATCCTGTTGGCCTTGTTCAGCTTGTTCTCGATGAACTGCTTCCAGCTCGCCTGGGGTTCCCCATGGAAGCCATTGGAGAACTCGTCGATCCGGTAGTCAGAGGTGTGCAGCAGCCGGTCAGCGCCAACGCCCATGATCGCCTCAACATCGTTGCCGAGGCCGGACTTCAGGAGCGATTCCCCGTCGTCCGTGATCACGCGCCTGAGGGCAGGGGCCTGCGAGAGCGCAGCCTTCCAGCCGAGGGACGCGATGGGCGAGCCAATCTCCGAAATCTGAGCGAAGCCGACTTGGTTCATGATGCGCGAGAAGTTGTACTTCCTGACCATCCGCAGGAACCAGCCAGTGCTGGTGGCCTCCATGTCGCTTGTGGGGCGACCGAGGATCGAGGCGTAGGCGTACTCCAGGCGCTTCACGCCGGCAGCCGCTTGGGCCTTGGTGATCTTGCCAGCGGAGATGAGGTCAGCGTTCTTCTGCTTGACCTTGGTCATGTAGGAGGCGAACTCCTTGTCGCTGGTGAAGCCGTTGATCAGCAGCTCGCCAGTCTGGGGGTCCTTGAAGCGATACCGGGCGAGCGCCACGCGGCCCATGCTGTTGCGCATGTAGCGGGTGAAGTTCTGCCGGGCGTCCGTGACCACGAGGTCAGAGATGCCGAGACCACGCTCGTTCATCACGCCTTGCTTGTTCATGACGTTCGGCATGGACATCTGTTCGTCCAGCAGCAGGCGGGCCTTGTTGTGGCCGTCCCTGCCGGCGTCCTCGGCCGACTTCTTGGCGAACTCGAAGCGCAGCGCCTCGGCATCCTTGGGGTCGAGCCCATAGTGGCCCTCCAGCATGTCGACGAGATTGTCGAGCTGGTCGGCGCTGAGGATGTGCGAGGTGACGTCTTCCAGGCCGTGGGCGCGGTCGACGATGGCGTTGGTGAAGGCCTTCGCCGTGCGTTCGATCAGCTCGTCCTTGAGGCCGGTGTCAGCCGACTTCATGGCCCTGCCGATCAGGGTGACGATAGGCTCGACGCCGAACTCATTGACGGCTGCGATGATCGCCTCGCTGTTCCAGTAGCGCGGGGAGTAGTGGGGGTCAGACGGTATGCTGTCGGTGCCCAGGACCGCGCGGCCCTCGATACCCTCGCGGGTGAACGGGTTCTGCTGAAGCTTGAGCGCTTCGGCGTACAGCTCGGCATGCTTGTTGCCAACCTTGACCACCGCAGGGTCGTAGCGTTCTGCCCGGCCAGGGCGACGGTCAGTGATGTAGGCGTGGATTTCGTCGTTGAAGTTGCGCTCGATCTGAGCCTTGTTCAGGCCCTTCTGACGCTTGGCGTAGTCAGTGAGCTGCGGGTTGTAGGTCTGCGCCTCGGTGATGCGATGCTCGTCGAAGAGCCGCGCCATATCCTCCGAAGCAGCGATAGCGTTGACCGCTCCGTTGGCCTTGCCGGTGCCGTCCTGCACGAGACCAGCGCCAGCCTTCACGAGGACGTTGCTGTCCTGCTGGAGGCGGGCCGAGAGGTCGGGTCGGATCGAGCCGAAGGCGGTCTTGTCGAAGTCACGCTCATCGAGCAGGCCGAGGCCTTTCTCGTCTAGGAACGGCTGGTCGACCGAAGCCTTAGCCGCACCCACGGAGCCCGGCTGCAGGACACCCTCATGGGCCTCTGCGGCGTTGCGTCCGGCGCGCTGGAGCTGGGCTCCTTCGAACACGGTGTCGGGGCGACCGAAGAGGTGACCCACAGCTCCACCCACGCCAGCGCCGAAGACGGTCGCGGCAAGAAGATCTGATTGGGAGACGTTCGGGTTGACCGCAGCGTTGAGCGCCACGGAGGCAGCGCCACCAGCGGCACCAGCCATGGCCCCCTCAAGGACCCTGCCGAGACGCCTAGCGCGATTGCCAATGACCAGCTCAGGGGCGACCGTGGATGCCATTACGTCGGCACCAAGGGCCACCGGATCGAGGATCGAGTTGGCGATCTTGAGGAAGCCACCAGAGAAGCCGGCGTTGGCCAGCCTGACGTTGGCATCCCAGTCGGCCTTCACGCGGCCCAGGTTGTCCTGATAGTCGGCCTCAGAGACGCTGGCGAGGCGAGGAGCATAGCGCTCGATCTCGGACGCCGGGACGCCACGCGCCTCCAGATCGGGACCAAGACGCTTCTCGTCCAGGGACCAGTTCTCGTCGGGGGCGAGCTGCTTGTTCTGCACAGCCAGCCAGGGCAGCGTCTGCTGCGTGTTGTAGGCGTCCTTCTGGAGCTGCCACCAGCCGGGCTCGGCGGTCTCAACCTCAGAGCGCGGGGTGTTGGTGCGCCACTCAGGGACCTCAACGGAGGTCACGCCAATGTCAGCCGAGCCGGTCGACGGTTCGCCGGGCGTTGAGGGGCCATTCAGATATGCGCCCTTGCGACGAGCAAGGTGGTCAGCACGGGGACGTTCCCAGAACTCCACGAAGCGAGCAGCGGCGTCAGAGGACGATCCTGCAGCCAGGACGTGGTTCCAGGCGGATGCCTCGGAGGAGGTGTTCTCCTTCATGAAGAAGTCGAGCTGCGTGTCGAGGTCCGTTACCGACTTGCCGTTGTCGCGGGCGTAGGCTTCGAGATTGGCCTTACGCGGGCCGTTCCACTGAGCGAGCCCGACCGCGTTGCCGTTGTCACCAACAATGTCAGTGTTGAAGCCGCTCTCGTCGCGCCAGTTCATCGCAACGCCCTGGGCGACGTGCGTTGGCACCCCGCGCCGTGTAAGGCCCGCGATGACTTGTGCTTCTGTAACCTTCATTCAGAGAGGCGTCCTTGTGGTTGAAATGGAAAGGCCCCCGGTGGTGTGCCGAGGGCCTGAGGGTTAGTTGCTGGCGCGGGGGCTCTGCGGTGGCATGAAGCCGTTGTCGTCGTAGACCGGCCCATCCTTGCGGACGCGCTTGCCGAGCTTCTTGATGACCGGCTTGCCGCCAGCCTCAGGGACCGTGACGTCGAACGTCTCGCGAGTCTTGGGGTTGACCCAGACGTGGCCGTTGCCGTCATCAGCCTTGGCGCGCACGAGGCCGTGGAGCTTCGCAGCGCCGTGGACCGAGATGTCGTGAGCGGCCTGAGCGTCAGCCGTGGCCTGCATGTTGTTGCCGCGCTGCCGGATCGTCGCGAGGGAGACGAAGAAAGGCTCACCCTTCTTGTCGTCCATGAGCGGCTGCCCGGTGTTCTTGTCGGTGAGCATGAAGCGGCCACCAGACCGGTTGAGGTCTTGGATCGGCATGATCGTGATGTCGCTCTTGCTGATGTCGTGGTCGGTCAGCACCCCAGGGTTCTCCGTGACGAAGTCCCCAATGATGCCGTCGAGGGCTGCCTGATAGTTGTCCGGCAGGGCCTTGCTGTTCATCTCCAGCAGCGTCCCGTTGTAAGTGATCGAGTTGCGCTTGACGCTGTCGATGGCGACCGTGACCGCCTTGTCCTGATCCACGCCGCCGCGCACGAGGCGCTTAGCGATGGACGACACGCGCTGCTGGGCAGCAGCCGAGTTCCAGGGGGTGAGGTTGCTGAACCAGCTCATGATGCCGCCCTGCGACGTGATGGTCTTCACCGAGCGGTCGATCTTGTCGTTCTGCTCGCGGGTGAAGTTCAGGCCATCGACCTGTACCGGCTGCGAGGTCCGCACAGCGAACTCCAGGGCAGCCTGATCCGACATCTGGCGACCGTCCTTACCGGTGAGGTCGTCCTTCGCGACCATGAAGCTTTCCATGAAGTCGCGGTCGGGCTCGTCGAGGTAGGACATGTAGGTGTTCTTGGAGGTGTTGTAGAGCCACCTCGCCATCTTGACCTTGTCCATCACCAGACCCATCGCGTCGGGGTTCTGGGTCATGTCGACCGAGGCTGCCTTGGCGATGCCAGAGACGACAGACTTCAAGCCTGGATGGTCGAGGCCGGACTGCTGCGACACGCGAAGCTCCCGAGCCATGGTCTGCTCAGGGGTCTCCTTGCTGGTCTGGGCGATCTCCTGCGAGCGACCGAGGTAGCGGTTGAGCGCTTCCTTCTTGATCGTCTCGGCGGGGACCGTCTTCTGCTCGTGGTTATGGTCGAACCAAGTCGTGTCGGTGACCCTATCGAGCTTGCCCTCGGCCAGGAGGGTGTCGGCCTGATGGTCGATGTCGTCAGTCTGGCTCTTGTCGTAGCGGACTCCAACGGCCTTCGCCGCCTCGGCCTTGATCTGCAGGACCTTGTCGCGGTAGGCCCGCTGCGAGGACAGGGACGTCTTTCCAGAGCGTCCGGTGTACTCGGCGTCCAGCATAGCCACGGCGTACTCAGGGTTCGTGGTGGCGATCCTTGAGGCGGCATTGAGGTACTCGTTGTCGAGCGTCTCTTCGTTGGCACCCAGGGAGCCCTTGACGCCCAGCTCGCCGCGCATGGCGTTGAGGTTCGAGGCGAACTTGGCCGGGTCCATGCCGGCGCTGATCCACTGGTTGGCCTTGTCGCTGATGACGGTGAAGGCCGTGTCGACGGTGGACTGGACGGTCCTGTCGTTGCGATATTTCTGCTGCTTGGCCAGCACCGCGGATTTGTAGCCGTCCCAGGCCTTGCCGGCAGCCGCGAGGGCGTTCGGGTCGGTCAGGCCGCTCTTCTCGATGTTCTCTTGGAACGTCTTGGCGAGGAACTCCTCAGGGTTCCCCTTGTCCCAATCGAAGTTGGTCTGCAGCTCTGCATCCGTATCGGCCGCGAGGCTCTCAGCCCACTTGCCACCATAGACCGACTGGCGGGCCGCGTTGGCGATCTTGTCGTCGGTGACCATCATACGGCCCTCGGCGATGTCCTTGCGGGTCTGCGCCAAGGTCTGGCCGGCGATGTGCATCTGGAAGGCAGCGTCGTCTTTCGCGCGCTGTTCCTTGGACGACTTGCCGGTCAGCCCAATGAGGTTGCCGGCGCTGTTCGAGAAGGCCCCAAGAGCGTCAGCCAGACGGAACAGGTTCTCGTTCTTGGCCGGCTGCGGCGGTGGGGCGTAGGTGTCGGACTGCATGGGCGCGGGCTGCAGCCGAATGTTGGCCTGCAGGTCCGGTGCCTGAACTCTTCCTTGTGCCATTATGCGTACCCCTGTGCCTTGGCTCTCTGGTAGCCACCGTAGGCATCGAGACCGCCACCGAGGATGCGGATGGCAGCGTCAGCGAACGACGGCTTCTGGCCCTGCTGGACCGAATTGATGCGACCCTCGGCCTGAGCCTGGGTGGCGTCCATCTCGCCTCGGAGATAGTCCGCGTTCATCTGGTAGTTGTTGTCGAGGGTGCGCTCGTAGCGACCCTGCTGCCCGTAGTAGTCGCCGATCAGGGCGTTGACAGACAGGCCAGTCACGCCAGCCTCGCCGGCTGCAACCTCTGCCGTGGCCCTGCCGCGCATAGCTTCCGTCTGGAGGTTCTGGGTCTCCTGGGAGGCAGCCTTGCGTTCCTGTAGGGCGCGGTTCTGGTTGCTCGAGTAGCTGTTGACGGCAGCCTTGTTCGCCGCCTCGCGATTGTTCTTGTAGTACTGCTGCTGCGCCTCAGCCTGCTGCGACTGTGCGGCGAAGCCAGCGACGGTGCTGGCAGCGGACAGGGCGAACTGAGCGACAGCCATTCCGACTGCGCCAATGCACATCGTTATGACCTCAATCTTGCAAATTCGTGGAAGGGACGCTTCTCGACGCCGAACTCTTCGTGGGTCCTCAGGAACGAGAAACCCATGCGCCTGAGCCAGCGGATGTGGAGCGTGTTGCGCGCGTCGATGTGGTTGCCGAGCAGGGGGCGAACCCGGTGCAGCCTCTTCAGCCACTTCGGGGTCATCGTGAGGAGGTCTCGGCGGTATTTCAGGATGGCGGGTGTAGAGACCATCCAGACGATCCCGAGGTGGGGATTGCCGTTGACTGGGTCGATGCCGAAGAGCCCAAAGGGTTCCCCGTTCGGCTCCACGCCGGCCCACACATAGTTGCCGTTGGTGAACAGCGGCAGAGCCGCCTCAGGCGTCATACCCAAGGCGGCTTGTATTTCGTCTCGATCTGCGGCCCTCAAACGCGGGGCCAGGAAGACTGCGTCGGCCTCCTTGGCCCTGCGAATGGTGATCATCAAATCCTTTGCGATTTCTGGACGTAGTTGCCGATCCACTCTGCGGAGAGCAGGCAGGCCGGGAGGTAGCTGTCGTTCACGATCTCGACGGCGACACGGTCGTTCTTCGACAACAGCGGAACCCTGAAGGCCCCGTCATTGAGGTTGACCACGTCGACCATGTTGTTCGGGTCCCCCATGAGCCTGCCCATCGAGAAGTAGGCCCTGGTCTCTCGCGCCATCGGTGTGACCTCGACGCGGAAGTAGGCCGACTTGGAGAACTGGATCAGGAGCTGCAAGAGCTGCAGCCGACCCTCGGTGATGACCGAGACGCCACCCGAACGGCTCTCCTGGCGGATGAAGATCGTCGAGAGCCTGTAGCGCATCTCGTAGTTCGTCCCGAAGTAGAGCGAGACGCCCCTCAGGTCGCCCTGGAGGACCACCAGCGTGGGAGTGCTGGACACGATCTTGATCTCCAGACCCGGCTCCATGACCTTGACCGCATCGCCGGCAGTGACGCACACGTATGCGTCCGTCGTGATGTCCTCCGTCATCGAGATGGTGGTCTGATCTGAGTAGGGGTCGTAGGCTCGGCCCACGCTCGCGTCGATCCTGAAGCGTTGGTCGAGGTTGACCACGAAGCGCATGTTGGGGTCGACACCACCGGGCTGGATTTCCATGACCTCAATGTGCGCCGTAGCGCCGCGATTGATGATCATGATGAGCTGGCTGTCGATGAAGTCGATGTCGAGGATTGCCGTCACGCCGGGGAACGTCCACCTGGACCAGCTCGCCTGGAGCTGCTGATCATTCGACCAGTAATATTTGTAGACGTAGAGCGCCGTTGGGTCATCCTCACACTGCACCACAAGGATGTCCTCATGGGTCGATCCAGCGATCTTCAGGGCGGTGCCTGGGAGATACTGAGGGACGTGGCCGGTCGTGTCTGTGGCGTCCGCTAGGCCGGTGTTCACGTCGATCCTGTAGTCGCGGATCATGGTGAACTGGCCACGGTCGACCGGGAAGAAGATCGAGTTGCCGGCGCGCACGGGGCGAGCCACACGGGACGCCTGGAAGGACGTCGAGGGGCGGATCGAGGCCGTCTTCGGGGTCAGCAGCTCGTTGCCCATGAGGGTGAACTGCGTCTGGTCCGCGAACAGCACCAGCCGGTCGGACGCTGCCACGGCACTGCGAAGCACCGAGACGCCGTTGTCCGTCGCCGCCACGTCGATTGGATCATCGTCGAGGAGCGCCGTCGCGGTCGAGCGCCAGTAGTCGTAGAAGGACCCGGCTCGAGAGAGGATCACGTTCTCGTCGGACAGGAACCCGAGGCGGTTCTTGAAGAACAGCAGCTCGTTGATCGTGTTGCCCACGAAGGATGGTCCCGGCGCGATCTTGTCGTCACCGCATTTCCGTAGGTCCCAATCGGCAGCCCGGAAGGTGAACGTGCCGTCAGCCTCGCGGACGAGGACGTGGGGCATCGTGTCTGCCTTGAGCGCCTTCATGATCCCCGGCTTGGGGATTTCCCGCCACACGCCGATGGAGCTGTTGGCGTCCTGCCGGTCGAACCGGACGTAGTAGTTGTCGAACTCGGTTCCGACTGAGCCGGTCACCTCAATGGCAACATCGTCCTCGCAGTAGGCTGGCAGATCGGCGAAGTCCTGCACCGTCTTGCGCATGGCCTTCATGGCGTTGCCGTTGTAGCCGTCGTCACAGGCGATGCTGAACTCTGCGCCGTCGTCCTTCTTGACGTAGATCGTCGACTTGAAGACCTTCACGGTCCATCCGTTGGCGGCAATGATGCCGTTGGCCGAGAGCGCCATGTCGGTGGCCTTCCATGTCCAGTTGCCGTTAGCGTGGCCGTTGACGTCTTCCTCCAGCGCGACCGTCTCGCCAGTAGCAAGGCGGCGGGCGATGTAGGAGACATCCACAGCAGGGCTCTGCGCGGCGCTCTGGCCATCCGGCGTCCGGTACTCGGCGACCTTCACGTTGTTGATGGTGATCGTGTAGGTCTTGCCGTAGTTGCCGGCCAGGACGTTGAGGATCGCCTCGCTCGGGGAGACCTGTTCGACCACCGCAGGGTCCATCGCGATGGTGCGGGTCTGGTTGGTGATGAAGGTGAAGTCGCCAACGGTCAGGGCGCGATACGGGGGGCGCTTGTAGACGGCACTGTCGTAGGCCAGATAGCCGAGGCCAGCCGGCGCAGTGACGATGCGTTCCTCGCCGTCGAGGGTGAAGACGCGGATCGAGGAGGGGCTGACCAGAACCTCGTAGCGCTCGAAGGCGTCACGGTTGATGGTGTGGGTGTAGACGTTGCCGGTGACGGCGTCCCCGAGGTTAGCTCTGAGCTGCGTCGGCGGGCGCTTCTTCAGGCCATCAACGATGGTTGAGTAGGCGTTCGTCTGGAGTTCGCCCTGGGTCGCGAGCCGCAAGGCCATAGCCTGCTGACTGACACCGTTGGCGAAGTTGGCGATGGAGCCCGAGACCTTAGCCACTTAGCTGCGGCCCCGGAGCTTGGTCATGAACTGGCTGTCGGCCAGCATGTTCGGATCGGCGCTGTCGATCTCCTCCTGCATCATCGCGGCGCGGGCGTTAAGCTCGTCCTGGGCGCTGTAGGAGTGGGTCGCTTGGTCACCGAAGTACCGGTCTTGGTACTTGCGGGCGGCGCGGATCATGATGAAGAGGCGGGCAGTGGACGGGAGTTCCTCGTAGTCGAGCCCGAGGACCCAATCGACCGTCACGGTGCCGGTGAATTGGTAGGTGCGGTTGCCTCTGTCGTAGAGACGCTGGCCGCGCTGCACGGCGTTGGTGCTGGCGCTTTCGCCTGAGGTGTCGACCTTCAGGACGTTCGGGGGAAGAATTACCTCTCCGTTCTGGTCAGGGGTCAGCGGGACGCCGTCTTCCCTGTTGAAGTTCCAGCCAATCGTCTGGACCTCGACCGAGGTAGCCCGAAGGGTATTCATGGCGAGCGAGGCGTCGATCACTTGGTTCTCCTCAAGGGTCGACACAGGGCTCTCAGCACTGGTCGCGAGGATTTCGTTGATCGCCTCAAGCTCTGTCAGTGGGGTCAGGCCGTTGGCCATCGTGCCTCCAGTGGGAGAGTTGAACGAAAAAAACCGAGGCCCCCGTTAGGAGGCCCCGGTTCGTGATGGTGTGGTTGGATTAGGCCGTAGCCAGCTCCAGAGCGCACTCCGGACGGAGCTTGTCGTGACCGACAGCGTACTTGGCGACGATCAGGGTGCCCTGACGCGAGACCATGTATTCGCTCTCGATAGCGACATCGAGCAGCTTGACGGTGCCCGCAGCGCCCTTGTTGAAGATCACGCCGGCAGTGGTCGTGAAGTCGCCCTGGTACTTGGCCGGGCCGGTGTTCACGTTGGTGCCGTTCGGGAGGTTCAGGGACTTGAAGATCGGGATGTCCGCGATCTTGACGACCGAGCCATCCGAGTAGGAGCCCTTGCCGTCCCAGTCCTTGTTGATCACCTTGGTGTTCTGCGCCAGGGCGTAGTACTGCACCGGCTTCAGGGCACCCCAGCGCTCAGCCGGAATGTACTTGCCGTCCAGGGTCGCGGCAGCGTCGAAGAAGGCCGCAGCCATCTTGTCCGAGTCCGTGAGCAGAGCGGCGTTCACGATCTTGCCACCACCCGGCAGGCCGTCGACAACGTTCGTGCCGCGCGAGGCGAGGATGATGGTGCGAGCGACGTTGCGGTCGTAGGCCTGAGCCAGCTCTTCGCCGAGCTGCTTGGTCATTTCCGAGCGGCTGTCGAAGTGGTTCATCGCCTCGTAGATGTTAGCGGTGAAGTAGTCGGTCAGGAGCAGATCGTCGATGGTGATGACGCGCTCGTTGAACTTGGCGACCGTACCGAGGACCTGATCGCCAGGGGTGTGGTAGCGGGCACCCGAGGTGCGGCCCGTGACCGGGAAGGAAGCGGACTTGCCTTCCGAGATGTTGCGGACCATGTGCTTGTCGGCGAACTCGACCGTGCGAGCGAATGCCGTGAGGATTTCGCCGGTCGCGACCTTGACGAAGTTGGCGGAGACGTCGCCGACGCCGTTGGCCTGACCGAGAGGAGAAACGATGCCAGGATTGGCCATGTGTGTATTCCCGTGGTTGTTCTGAGGTTTGCGCGGACCTCGGAGCAGCACTGGAAGCTTCATTGGGATTGTCCGGCTTCCACACCCTCAGGTGCGGTTGGCGGGTCTCCAAGTTGTCTTCTGGTGAGACTTCCTTGGTTCCTTGATCACCGCCTAAAGAGGGGTGTGATCTGTCAGAACAGGGCGTCGGGAAGCGGCCATTTGCACCGCATATTGTGTTGTGCTAAAGTTGTTGGGTGGCTTGAGGTCGGCATCTGAAACATCAGAGCTTGACGGGAGGTAGGAACCGTAGCCCTACATCAGGCCCGCGCCTACGCTAACACCAGCAAGGAGCTGATGTTGCGCTTTCTATTTTGTGGATGCTCTCCGGGCTGGCAAGGCACGGAGGTCGAAAGTGGTGGAAACCATCACGCACGGCATTCAGGTAATCGCAGACTTGGCGACGATCCTGATGTTTGTAGTTGTTCTTCTTAGCTAGGGTGAGGGGGCGTGTCGAGGATGACGCGCCCCTTCCCATATCAGTGGGAGAGGCTGTCGTAGAAGGCGATGAGGCGCTTGCCGCAGTCGGTCTTCTCGCTCTCCGATTTCTTCAGAGCGGCGATGAGGTTCATCACGCGCTTCTTGGTCATCACGCCGGCAGAGGGCGGGGCAACCTGAGTGCTGAAGCACACCCGCAAGTCAGCGGGCAGCTCCGGGTAGGAAGGCGCGACGATCCTATTTCCAGAGGTCGCGCAACCGCTCAGTGTCAGTGCCACTAAGGCAGACGCTGTCGCGATCTTGAAGCGTGTCCACATACTGGTTCAGCTCGTCGATTTTGGTGGTGAGGGCGACCTGTCGTTTGGCCGCTTCGGTGGCGAGGATGGCGTCCTGCTGGCGCGCGTCCTGCTCGTTCTTGAGGTTCATTTCGGCGACCCTCAGGTTTCCCTGGAGGAGGGCCATCTCGGCAGCATGTTTGCTGTCCAGGCGACCCTTGCCGTAGATCACCCCGACGAGGGTGAGGACGGCGAGCAGTCCGGCGATCCACCCGTATATGCGGGGTATGATGGTCCGGTCTCCTGTCCGTTGAAGAAGTTCAGGAAGCGCCGATAGTCCATGTGGCCGACACCTACATAGGCCCCGTAGAGAGAGCCAATGAGCGCCAGTGAAGATGCCACGGCGGCGGTCCCTTGGTTGGTGTAGAGGCTGTAGAAGGCGAGCCCCCAGGCCAGCCCGGTGTTGCCGAGCAGGAACATCTTGGAGGTGCGCCTGCTCGACTTGGTGATGGTCACTTGTAGGCCGCCGCCCGAAGAGCCTTCTCGAAGTTCAGAGCGATCTGGCCGATCACGGCTGCCTTGTCGGTGCCGTTGATGATGCGCCGCGCTGCGGTGAACTCGCGGAGGTCTTCCACGTCAGCCTCGTCAATGCCATCCATGTAGTCGGTGAGTTTCTTGCCCGTGAACCAGCCTTGCTCCATCCCGGTGAACAGGATCGGCACGGCGTATTTCGGGTCCATGACGAGGTCAGGGTTCTTCAGGAAGTCCACACCGAACACGGCAGAGGCCTTCTTGTAGTTGTAGTCCCAGGTGAGCTGGACATAGCCGCGACCGTAGAAGGGCCAGTAGCGGAGGTTGGCTTTGCGCCACGCCTCGGCGTTCTTGATCCAGTTCGCCTCTTTGACCGGCTGCATCGTCCGACCGGTTTCCCAGTAGGGCGTCGCGAGGATGTATGCGAGACGATCAAGGGGTGTCCTGCGTCTCTCGGCTTCGTCGAGAATGAGTTCGAACCCCGCAACCTGTGAGGGCTGCAGGGCTCCATATGCTTGACGAACGCCGGCATAGAAAGCCGAGCGGTTCATTGGTTACCGGATGTTGTCCGAGCGACCAAGCTTCTGCTCGACCGAGAGACGGTAGGCATGGTCCGTGTTGTAGCGCTTGTCGGACATCGCCTGGGACACCTGAGCCCAGCTCGTGAAGACGTCAGTGGCAGCACCAGCCGGCTTGCCGCCGACCAGCTTCGGGTCTCTCCCGTTCGCGGCCTCATACTTCGTCTTGAGCTGTTCCATGGCGACCACGGCAGCGTTCACGTCTGCGCCTTCGAATGCCTTGTTGAAGGTCGCGATCTCGGCGGCGGGGATCGAGGTGGACGCCCATGCGAACATGCGGTCCATGCTTTCCTTGCCACCGGCAGCGTTGGTGATCCGCTGCGTTGCCAGTTCGGCGAGAGCCTGCTGACCAGCGATGTAGCTGTCGACCGTAGCCTTGTCGTAGCCGGCCTTGGCTGCAGCCTCGTAGTCGGCGTCGGTGAGCTTCTGGCCCTGAGCCTCCCACTTGGAGTTCAGATCAGAGACAACCTCAGCCGCCGTCTTGGGAGCTTCTTCGGCTTTGGCTTTGTCAGCCGCTTCCTTTGCCAGCTCCTCAGCGGTCTTCTCGCCTTCGGGCTTGGGCTCTTCTTTCGGCGCACCGAGCTTCTTCTCCAGCTCTTCGTAGGCCTTGGCCATGTCTTCCGGCGTGGCGAACTTCTCGTTCAGCCAGGACGGGCGCTCAGGTGTCGACTTTGCCGCTTCAGCAGCAGCCTTGTCGGCCTCGATCTTCGCGCGAGCTTCAGCCTCGTTGGTCGGGGCAGCCGCAGCCGCAGCCGCGAGAGCCGCCGCCGATTCCTCAGCAGACGGCTGGGTCGCCTGGACCTGAATGGTCTGGACGGTCAATGGCTCACCAGAATGTTGCCGCTCAGTAGCAGCTCGTGGTTCGCCGGGAGCTTGGCCTCTTTGGCCTTCTTCGGGGCAGCCTTCGGGGCTACCTCGGCGGGGACCTCAAGGGTCTCCGTCTTGGTTTCAGTTTCGTCAGCCATTCTGTTCTCCTGTCGTGGCTTGTGGGGGTTGCTGCTTCATGCCTTCCTTGGCCATTCCACCCATCTGGGCGATGGCCTGGGGGCCGAGCTGCTGGATCATCGCCATCTGCTGCGCCTGTTGGTCGGATTGTGCGATCTGTTCGTCGGTGCGAATGAGACCACCCATGTCGATGCCGAGGGCAGCACCACGGCGCTTGAAGTACTCGCCGAGATTGACGTAGCGACCAATCGCTTCAGGGCCACCAATCTGGGCGGCACCAGCGATGAAGCTGTCGAGGTTCTGCAGATCGTTGCCGCGACCGAGCGCGTCGAGGCCCGTGACGATGGTCGTCGAGGTGATCTCCTTGGGGAGTGGAGGCACCTTGCGCACGAACTCCATGCGGATTTCGTAGAGCTTGGCGACGGGCAACTGGAACTCTTCGGCCAGCAGCGAGTAGACGCCGCCGAGACCCTGGTCGAGTTCGCCGGCCATGAACCGGATTTCCTCTGCCGTGACCCGCTCACCCTTCCGCTGGACGGAGGTGTTGAGGAGGAAGGCGAAGGAGAGACGTTCGGTAAGCTGCTCGATGAACCGCTCGGCGACTGCGAAGTCGGCCTGCTTGTCGAGCCGCAGGGGCATGACGGAGTTGATGTCGCCCTGGACGAATGCACCGTTCTCAGCCTCGGAAAGCTTGCGGACGGAGATGGTCGAGTTGGGGTTGACGATCCAGACCACCTTTGCGCCCTGGACGGTGCCGTCGCGGAGAGCTTCGGTGAGAACGTCGAGGGAGTTGAGGTCGCCGATGTACTCGTCCACGAAGCCGCGCCCGTAGTCCTCGCCCTCCACATAGGTGAAGCGCAGGGGCAGCCAGGGCAGCTTATCAGCCGGGTAGGAGCCAGCGTACTCGCCATCGATCTCGACATCGTCGATCTCTTGGGTGACGTCGTACTGGCTCGTCTCGTCGTTCAGGGTGATCTTGGTGTAGACGTCGACCTTGGCATCGCGGGGGCCTTCCTGGGTCGCCGCGTTGATCTTGGACTTGATGTCCTCGTTGAGGGCCGCGCGAGCGACTTCCTCTTTGATGACCATGTCGAGCAGATTGCCGGACGGGTCGCGGTTGACCACGTAGGAGCTGAGGCGGAAGCCGCGAGGCTTGCCCTTCTTCGGGATGAAGATCAGGTAGTTGCCAGCAATGACGAGCTGGCGGCAGGCCTCGAACGATACGGGCCGGAACATGGAACCGTTCATCTCAGAGAGGACGGCACGTTCTCGGGCGCTGAGGGCCTTCTCGATCTCACCACGCTTGTCGTCGGCCTTGGTCAGGTCCTGCAGGGCGATGTCGTCGATTTCGTACTTGAAGAAAGGCGCGTTGATGGGGAACAGGCTCTGGCTCAGCTTGGAAGCGAGGAACCTGACGCCACGGGCGCCTAGACCTTGGTTGGGCTCTACAAAGTCCGACGATCCCGATGTGCCCTCTTTGGGGAACAGGTACGGGACCGTCAGTTCAGCCGCGCGCCGAGCCCTTTTGAGATAAGGGTCTCGGGCTGTTGCGAGCTGCGCATAGAGAGCCTTCGCCGTGACAGTCGTCAGTGCGTCGGCCAAGGGTTACTGCGGAATGTTGATACCAGAGCTGCCAGTCCGAGCGAGCGGAATGGTCAACGCCTTGCGGCCTCTGCGGGCGGCATTGGCGTTCGCGCCTTCCTGGCTGGAGAGGCGGGAGGCTTCGTTCAGGACAGGCGCGAGAGGCTTGTCGTTGGCCGGCGGTGGCGGTGGAGCTACCGGATCGGCCTTCTCAATCTTTGGCTTTGAGCACATTTGCGAGGAGGTCGTCTTCCTGATTTTGGAGGAGTGCAGCAAGGTGCGTGATGACCTTCTGCTGTCCGATCAAAGCCCCAAGCTCACGGTCGGAAATCTTGATGTCGGGGAGCTTGTCGGGGAAGACCTGTCTCAGGTACTTCACCATCTCCCGCGTGACTGCCGGAGGAGCGATAAACCCCTCCGTAGTGCTAGTGGGGGCCTTAGTCACCGAGCAGGGCCAGCTCGCGTTCGGCGAAGTAGATGATCTTTTTCAGATCATAGCGGCGGGTCGTGCCTTCCTTTGAGCCGAGCCGATAGCAGGCCTTGAAGATGTTCCCGACGCTGAACCCCATCCGCTTATGCTCGATGAGGTCCATGAGTTCTCTGGCCCCCTCGGGGATCAGGTAGTACGACGAAGCGCCCCCGTCAGACTTGACCGCTGGGGCCGAGCTTTCGGGGACGCAGTGTCTGGTGCAGACGTAGCCTGGGCCTTTGCAGACGCAGTCCGTCATCGCGGTGTCCAAAGAATGGGCTCCTTCTTTGCGTGGTCGTAGTCGTCGTTGTGGAGGATGCGGGCCAGCCGGGCCTGCAGCAGGGCGTCTTCCTCGGTGAGGCCGGCGCGGAGGTACTGGTGGACCACGGCGTCCCAAAGGGTCGGCACCGGGATTTCCTTCCAGCGGGTCTCGATCTCACCCTTGCGCTTGCCACGCTCGATGGTGTGTTCGTAGCTCTCCCAGCCGGTCACGTTCTGGAGCGCCGTGGCGGCTGTCACAGGACCCATTCCGGGGCAGCCGGGGTAGCCGTCCGTGGTGTCGCCGGTCAGGGCCTGGGTGAGGAAGTTGATCTCGGCCTCTTCGGGCGTAACCGTGATGATCTCGCCGTTGCGGTAGATCAGGCCGGGGATCGTCATCATGTCCTTGTCCTGGGAGACGATGATCTTCTCGCCCGTGATGATCCGAGGGTTGGTCGCCAGGATGCCCATGACGTCGTCCGCCTCGATCCCCGGCTTGTACTTCGCGCCGTGTTCCTCGATCAGCCAACGCTTGACCTCGTTGGTCCCGACCGGCTTGCGCTGCCGGCCCTTCTTGTAGCCAGCATAGAGGTCGTGCCGAAAGGTCGTGCCCTTGGACAGGGTGATCACCGAAGCGTCGGCGTCGAGGTCCCTTTCCAGGCGGCGGATGGTGGACAGGACGGTGGCCTTAACCTCTGCGACGTCGCATGTCAGGGTCCACTCGTCGTCGCCCCAGTCGGTCTCGACCTCCAGGGCAGCTCCGGTCGATACGACGAGGATATCCCCGTCGATCAGCAGTGTTCTCAATCGTTCTCCTTTAGCGCGGGTTTATGCCGCCGCAGTGTTTGCAGCCGGTGGCGTAGACCTTGGTGTATGGACCATCGTACCAAGCGACGGTCTCGTCCTCGTGCCAGCCAAGCCAGCACAGGAGGCGGTGAAACATCAGTCGATTTCCCTGATGCCGTACTTGTCAGTCAGGGTCTCCTGCATCGCCTTCCGGTCGGCCCATTTGAGCTGTCCGGCGATGGAGCCCCCGTAGCAAACCGGCTGCATCGTCTGGATGTAAGTCGAACCACTCGGTGCCGGCGATGCGATAGCCAGCCAGCAGCTCGTGAAGAATTGCTTCAGCTTGTTTGCGATCATCAAATTCCCTTGTCTCATGGAAGCGGTAACCCCTCTCGGGGTCGTTGGTATTCATCTGCCGAAGGCGGTTCTTAAGGTCCTTGGCGAGTCCGACCTTGCAGCGCCCCGGCCACGCCGCATTGACTGCGATGTAGACGTGACCGGGTGCATTCAGGGGGGCCTTAGTGTGTCTCTGCCCAGTTCGCTCCCACGACGGAGTTGCCTGCGAGAGGGCAGCGGAACTTGTAGTACTCGCCAGCAAGTCGGATGGCGTCCTGCGCCGTCTTCCCCACCAGCTCTGCTTTGTCTTCATCGACCTCGATCTGCCATTCGTCGTGAACATTCGCGACGAACTCGTAGTGGACGCCGGGGACCAGTCCGAGCGCTTGAAGGTTGTTGTCTAGGATGACCAGGGCGCGCTTCATCTGGATCGCCCCTGCGGACTGCAGGAGGGTGTTCAGGGAGGCGTGTGCCGAGCGCACCATGAGGATGCGACCGTCGAGACCCTTGATCCAGCCCTGGGTCTTGGCCTTGCGAGCCACCGCCTCGGACAGCTTGCCGAGCGCCGGAAGTGCCTTGAGGAACTTCGCCCTGGAGAGCTTGCCAGCCGCGATGGCCTTCTGCTTCGACGAGGTGACCCCGAGGATGTTGCCCAGGTTCTCGTCACCGGAGCCGTAGATGAAGGCGTAGAACCACGTCTTGGCCGTGTCTCTGCTACACCCAAGCGCCGCAGCGTTGAGGGTGTGCATGTCGGTGCCAGCGGCCTTGTTCCCTTCGAGAACCGTCTTGATGTACGCGCCGCCGTCGTAGGCAGCCATGTAGCCGGCCAGATCGCGCAGCTCCAACGCATCCGCGTCACAGCCGACGAGCTTCTTGCCGTTTCCGACGGTCCAGCACTCACGGCACTCGTAGCCGTAGGGAAGCTTCTCGCCGGTCTTCTTGTCGTGCAGGCCGGGGACCTGGGCCATGTTGGGCTTGGCGTGGGTCATGCGACCCGTCACCGCGCCGTTCGTTGCCACCTTGCCGTGGACGCGCCCGTTGACCTCGTGCTTGAGCCAGGCCTCTTTACCCTCGGCGACTTGGCCAATGCGCTTCTGAACGATGAAGTACTCGCACAGCACCTTCGCGGACGGGTAGGAGAGGCCCTTAAGCGTCTCGTCGTCGACCTTCGGGTGACCATCGGAGGTGAACTCCGTGGGCCTCCAGCCGAACAGGTGCTTCATACGGTTGGCGACGTCCTGCCGCGAGCCGGGGTTGAACGGCAGCAGCTTGACCTCGGTGTAGGGAGCGTCGGTCGAGTAGTGGCACTTCGGCCAGATCGGCTTGCGGTTGCCGTCCTTGTCGAGCTTGTATTCGCCCTTGCGGTTCTTCTCGTAGCCGATGGGCTTCAGGTGCTTCTGGGAGACGCTGCGGTCGGCGGTCGGGGTCTTCGGCCCGAGGTTGCGGAACCACGGCCTGAACTCGGCCTGGAGCATCTTCTCCAGATCGGCCTTGCGCTGCGCCAGGGTGCCGTGCAGCTCTTGCACCTTGCGGAGGTCGAGCTTGAACCCGTAGGCCTCCTGACGGGCCACGATGCGGCGCACGTCATGTTCGAGCTGGATGCTCTCTTCCGAGAAGCCCTTCTTGACGAGCTTCATCCTGAGCCGGTCGGTGACCTCGACGTCCTGCTCGCAGTAATCCTGCATGCCCTGGGACCATGAGCCCCAGACGAAGTCGACCAGCTCCTGGCCCTTGAGACCCTTGGCGACACCAGCCGCCTTCATGATCTCGCCGTAGTCGCCCTTCCAGATACCCATGCGCTGGCCCCAGCTTTCGAGGCTGTGGCGACCCATGAGTTTCTTGTTGATCCACTTCCCGATGCCGAGGCGCTTCTCTTGCCGGAAGTCGGCGTCGAGCATGTCCGCGTACATGAGGCGGGACATGATCAGGGTGTCGCGGACCTTGCCTTTCGGCTTGAACCACGGGCGCACCTTCTGGATGGCCGGGATGTCAAAGTCTTGGATGTTGTGGCCGACGATGACGTCAGCCTCCATG
Source organism: Mesorhizobium sp. B3-1-8 (assembly GCF_006439495.1). Classification (NCBI taxonomy): domain Bacteria; kingdom Pseudomonadati; phylum Pseudomonadota; class Alphaproteobacteria; order Hyphomicrobiales; family Phyllobacteriaceae; genus Mesorhizobium; species Mesorhizobium sp. B3-1-8. The sequence continues at coordinate 107,930 of NZ_VFTK01000008.1, read as the reverse complement.
AGGAGCTTCAGCCCGTCGTCAACGAAGTAGCCGTTGCGGCTGCGGTGATCGTCACATGACCAGATTTCACCGGTCTCGGTATTCTTGATGACCAACGAGTGGATCGTGGTCATCTCTGGGATCAGTCCGTTCGTCTCGATGTCGAAGACGAGGGTGGTGGGGTGGATTGCATTACCTCTTGAATTGCGCCCACAACGTCCCTCCACGCTTCCGCGAACAGGACGATGCTGGCAGTTCTGCCTTGGAGGATGAGGCGGGAGCCCTCGCGCCGGACGACCAGCGCCGAGGGGATGTCATTGTTTGTGTGATCGAAGGTCAGACGTCCTGGCCCTCCCAGTACCAAACCATGGGGTAGACGCTGGGCTCGACCTTCGAGCAGGGCAGGAAGAAGTTCTGGCTGCCGACCGGACTGGTGTCGACGAGGCATTGCCTCTGCGGCTGCTGGGGTTGCTCATCAGAGTGAGCTGGCGGGCAGAAGAGAGCCACCCACCAGATGAAGATCATTGCCAGCCAGAAGCCGGCGCTAGAACGGGAGTTCGTCATCGGCCTCGTTGGAGAACCCATGCTCTTTGGCGTCCTTGTCCTTGAAGGGGTCGTCGTCGCGAACGAACAGGCGTCCGGTCTCGCTTTCGAACCCAAGGTTGATGGTCTTGCCGGTCGCGTTGCCGGTGAAGCGGTCTTTGAGGATGCGGAAGATCGTCGTCTGCGCGATGATCGGGTCTTCGTGCTGCTGATCCCGCTCCAGGCCAAACATGAAGAACGACCAGAAGCCGATCGCTCGGGAGCCACGGAAGTGGCGGATCATGACACGTCCGCCTTCCTCGTGAGGTTTCCCGTCTGGGGTCGCGAGGTGGCTGACGAAGGTGATGATGATCTGAAGCTCGTTGGCGATGCCCGCCAGCTCCTTCATGATCCCGTTCAGCTCCTCGGTCTCTTCCGCGAGCGCCGTGAGGTGATCGAGGTAGAAGATGCGGACGCCGAGGCTCACCGCCATGTAGCGGATGTGCCCCTTAACCAACTCCCAATCGGTCTGGCCAAAGTTGTCGTAGAAGTAGACCTTGCCCCGCATCTCTTCGAGCGCGCGGCGTAGCTCGTCCTTCGTCCAACTGCCGTCAGGCACATGGAAGCGCTTGCCGGCGAACTTGCCTGCAGCTCGCTTGGCGGTCTCCTTCGGCTTCTGTTCGAGGAAGATCGCGCCGACCACCTCTTGCAGCTCGTTCACGTCGAAGGCGATCTGCTGCATCAGGAAGTCTGTCTTGCCGATGCCCGTGCCAGCACCCACGCCGTAGATTTCGCCGAGGCGGCGACCGTAGGTGAGCTTCGTCAGCTCCTCGAAGCACCAGGGGAGGCCCACAACTGGATCTTCCAGAGCGTCTTCGAGGATGTCGTCGATGCTGACGAGTCCGTCAGGCCGGTAGACCTTGGCACCCCAAATGGCGTCGATGGTCTCCTTGACGCGGCCCGCCATGAGCATCTCGTTGGCGTCCTTGAGGGGCAGCGTGGCGATGCGCAGCTTGCCCGGCGTGAACGGGATCACCTTGCATTCGTCGGTCGCCTTCTGGCCGGGCTCGTCCTGATCGAACATGAGGACGATCTCTTCGAACTGCTCCAGCCACTGGAGGTTCTTCCGCAGCGCCTTGGCCGCGCCGTCAGCCCCGTTGGGGACCGAGACGACAGCCCACTTGTGGCCCTGCATTTGGCTGAGAGAGATCGCGTCCAGCTCGCCCTCGGTGATGACGACACGCTTGCCGCCGTCCCGCCAGAGCCACATGCCATAGAGGCACATGTCGTCCTTCGCGCCCTTCGAGCGGAAGTCCTTTCCTTGGAACCTGATCTTCTGCCAGACGAGCTGCTGCGCGCTGTTTCGGTAGTTGAACAAGCGGACGGGCTGTCCGTTCAGGGTCGAACGGGTGAAGCCCCACTTCTGCGCGCTTTCGAGGTTGATGCCTCGGCTTGCCCAATCGGAGGGCTCGCCCAGGGGAACGAAGTCTGTTGTCCGGGGCTCTGCAGCCTCGGCTTGGTCGGTCAAATCGTTGTCTCCGGGTTCGTAGTGGCGGCAGCCAAAGCAATAGGCGTGGCCGTCCGTGTACCGGGCGAGATTGTCGCGGGAGCCGCAGTTGGGGCAGGGCTCCTTGCGCAGGAACTCACTATCGGTTTCGGGCATTCAGCCTTGCGGCGGGTCGTTCTGGAACTGCTGTCGTTGGCTGGTCATGCGGATGTATGCGGCCCGCTCTTCTGGGCTCATCCGATCCCACCGTTCGAGGAAGGCGCGGGTGGCCTCCTGGCGGTAGACGTCGAGGTAGCTCAGGCGTACCACTTGGGCACCTCCTGCCATTCCTCGACCACCTCTGCGAAGCCCAGCTCGGTGAGCAGATCGCAGAGGACTTGGTCGGCTTGGCTGTGGGCACCCTCGGTGTCCCCTGAACCCTGCAGCTCGCGGAGACGTTTGGTTGCCTCTTCGCGGTCCATCAGCGGCGGCTCATGGCGTAGAGCTTGCCGAACTCAGCCCGCAGCTTGGGGATGAGGTGCGCCTTGAGACGTTCCTCGAACTGCCGGCAGACCGTCTCGTAGAGGTGGGGTGTGTCCTGCTCGTTGATCCGGTAGTCGTCTCGCATGACGTAGCGCAGACGCTGCGGATCAGGACGCCACTCGACTTGGATCGTGCGGGTCATGTCCATCGGGCTGACGTACATGTCGCTTTCCAGCAGCCCATAGCTGACCGGGATGGCGACCTTGCCATAGTACTCCTTCTCCATGCCATCCATGTGGTTGGCCATCGCCTCGCAGCGGAGGTGATAGTCGTGGATGGTCCGCATCAGGTCGGTGATCCGGGCCTCGTAGACCCGGGACATCGCGTAGACCTCGTTCTGGGTCTTGCGCGGAAGGTACTTGTCGATCAGCTCGGTGACCGAAGGATAGGACTTGGAACCGGCCTCTCGACCGGTCCAAGCCTTGCTATCGATTTCCATCAGAGGCCGACGCCGGGGCCGAATGAGAACACCTTGAGCTTACCGCCCATGGTGATGTGAGGGCCGACGCACGGCATGCACATGTGAGGACCGCTGTCCTCCTGGGTGACTGCCGGTTCAGGTGTCTGGGTAGGGGCGCGCTCCCCATCGCAGCCGGCGAGGGCCACGAGGGAGAGCAGCGCTGCTGCCGGAAGGCGCTTCATCAGAACCAGCCGAGGACAGCGCCGAGGATGCCGACCGGGATGCCGACAATGCGCAGGATGCCCATGGTGGTGAACGGTGCGTCAGCCGAGGCGAGGTGGACGACGGCGACGAAGTTGAGGACCCAGCCGGCGATGGCGGCGATGATGGCGACGAGGTAGGCGAGTGCGGCGATCTTCATGTGATGGTTCTCCGATTAGGCGACGATCTTGCGGATGCGCTTGGCGACCTTGTCGGCCTCAGCGGCGGCATCGCGGGCGGCAGTCTGGGCGGCGACCTTCACCGCGATCTCGGCGTCGAGCAGCTCGGCCTTGACGTTGTGGTGGGCGACGACGGCGTCGAGCTGGGCGATGGCCTTGTTGAAGCCGGCGAGGGCCTTCGAGGTCGACGGGGTGCGCTTGATGAAGTTGATGACGGTGGAGAGGATGCTCATTTCTTGACCTTCGTTTGGGAGTTGAGGATTGCGTTCAGTGCCTCCACGCGACCGGCTGTCGGTGGCTCGTCGATCCAGGCTTGCGGGATGGACTTGTCGGCGTAGAGGAAGCCCTGTGATTGGCACCACATGGCGTAGGTGGTCTGGGACTGTTTGGAGATGCGGGTGCCCGAGCGGCTGAACACGAACCGGATGTCTAGCTCCGGGTGCTGTTCCTTGATCAGCTTGTGCTTGTGGCGATCGGCAGTGACGAACTGCCCCTTGGTCTCCACGATGATGCCGTTGTCGAGCAAGCGGAAGTCCGGTGTGTACTTCGCCAGTCGGGCAGGCACCTCGTAGGTGATCTTGAAGCTCTCGTAGGTGTAGGGGACGCCGGCATCATCCAGCTTTCCCGCCACCACATCTTCGAGCCCTGAGCGGAACCCCTTGGCGACAGCGATCTGCCGCTTCGAGGTCCGCCTCGGGTATGTCGGTCTCGGCAAGGCTTAGAAGTCGTCTTCGCCTGCGGGCTTATCGGAGGTGCCTTCGTCGGACGAGGTGTTCTCGCCCTGGCTTTCCTCGACCTGATCCTCGGGATCGTAGCCGTAGCCTTCCTCCTCGCCGAAGCCGTAGCTGTTGGCCGAGCGCTCGCCCTCAGACACGAGGTCGATGATCTGGACGCCGGCCAGCATCAGGGTCAGGCCAGCGGCAGCGGTGCCGGCCACGAAGTACGGGCGGGTCGCGAACGAGACCTTGCCGATGGTGCCACCCCAGATGTTCGGGAAGGTGAACGTCGGCTTGCCAGCCTTGTCCTTGATCGGGTTGCCCTTATTGTCGCGCTTCTGGATGCCCTTGATCTTGGCACCGCGAGCGTCGAACAGGTCGGGGCGACGGGTCCAGAACTGGCCTTCCTTCGGGCCTTTCTTGAACTCGCCCGAGGCCTTCATCTTGAACTTGAACTCAACGTCGCCGGTCTCTTCCTCGGTCTCCTGATCGTACAGGACCGTGAAGAGGTCGTTCGGCTTGACCGAGCCAAGCTTCTTACGGCTCTCGACCTTCAGCTCAGCGAATTGGCTCTCGGCGTCACGAAGGGCGTCCTCGTAGAGCGACTGCAGCGAGAACTCCTCGTTGCCCTGCTTGACCTTGCGGTTGACGAAGGCGTCGGCGTCGGCCTTCGACATGCGGAACTTCAGCGAGTACTCGCCATCGGGCTTGGGGTAGTCCTTGTTGCCGTAGTCGGGCTCGTTCAGCTTCGGATAGACGAAGGTGCCACGGGTGGTGGTGAACGACGGGAGCTTCTTCTTGGTATCAGTTGCCATGCAGTAGTAGGTCCTTTTTCGGAGATGTTCAGACGGAATAACGGCGTTCGAGGGCCTCAACGTCGAAGCCCAGAGCGGAGAGCTGGAAGGCTAGGTCGACAGGGATCACCTGTCCGCGTTTCCAGAGGAGGATGGCGGCGGTCAGCTTGGGGTTCATGCTGCGGCCTGCCATTTGCCACCATCAAACTCGAAGGTCTTCTTGAGGAGGACCCTCGGGCCACGGAGGTAGACGACGATGCCTTCGGGCTTCATGAACCCAGGCACCAAGGTGGAGCCGTTCTCCGCGAGATGTTCCATGGCCATGTCGGCCACGCTCTCGGAGTACTGCCCCTGGTAGAGGACCGGCACGACTTCGCAGCAGGCCGGCGTGTTTGGGTTGTGAGCGCCCCAGCGGTCGGTGTTGAAGAGGGCGAAGCGCTTCTCGGAGCGACCGTAGCCGCACTGGATTTTGCCGCCGTACCATTCACCGAAGTGCTGGCCGGGACCGAGCTTGGTCAGTTCCTCGGCGTTGTCGTGGACCCAGCCGGCGAAGCCGAAGTTGTCGGTCTCCTTGCCGGGCGTGATCCAGCGACTACGGGAGCCGGCGCGGATGTGCCAACCGTTGATGCTGGCGACCACGTCCTTGAGCGAGTTGCTGGACTGGCAGTCGGTGATCACGACCTGGGCGTTGCTGCCGTCGATCTTCTCGGTGATCGTGCAGTGCTGGCTGAACTTGGCCAGACGGGTGAGCTTGGGGAAGGGCAGGAAGTCCATTATGCGGCCTCCTGCTTCAGCACCAGCTCCACGGCCTCGGGGAACTTGTCGACGATCTTCTCGACCGTGGCCCTGATGCCCAAGACGGATTGGACATAGAAGGTCAGCATGTGGTGGACGTCGGACTTGTTGACGGTGACCGCCTTGACCTGGCCGAACGGGGTCGCCGGCTTGGCCTTACCCGTCTTGGCCTCGACCTTCTCGAAACGACGGACGTTGTACTTGGCCGACCAGCCCTTATCGTTGTCGATCAGGATGCGGTTGTAGCTGCCACCTGAATGGAAGCTCTGAACCCGGTAGAGCTTGCCAACCGTCAGGCTGGTGCCGGTGGCGTCGATGCAGCGGGCATAGTCGTTCTTGGAGTAGATGCTCATGCCAGTTCGCCTTTCATGTACGCGTCGATGCCACGGAACTCGGCGCGCTTGCCGTCGTCTCCGTTGATGAGGTTCTTGGTGACCGTGAAGGCTTCCTGAGCAGGAATGCCGAGGTGGTCTGCGAGGGTGAGGAAGACCGTTGCAGCGCCCATGATCTGTATCTCGGGGCGGAAGTCCTGCAGGCGGTCGAGGATGGTCATTGACGCCATGGCGACGTCGCGGGGTGTGGCCGTGTTCAACACGTCACGGTTAAGCCGGGGCATGTGGGTCTTTCCAGTTTGCGGAGATGAAGAGGAGGAACATCGCGAGGGCGACGAGCGCCGTGGCCCATTCGATGCTCATGTGAGGAACCACCAGACGGCGACGAGGACGCCGATGTCGATGGCCAGGAGGTTGGCGAGCAGGACGCCTTCGAGAGGGCTCATTTGAACAGCAGCCCTCCGAGGACCCAGCCGAACCAGAAGCTGGCGAAGTGGAGGAGGACGACGGCGGCGATATCGACCGGGCTCAAGCTGCAGCCCTCCGGTTGCGGAACTGGGCCTTGCGCTGCTCTTTCTTGCCGAAGTAGCCCTTCTCTTTCAGGCCCTCGATCAAGGTCTTGCGGACCTCGTAGCGTTCGGTCTTGGAGGCGGCGGCAAGGTCGATGTTGACTGAGCCAACGGTGATGTCCTGGTGGGCAGCGCCCATGCGGATCGTGATGTTCTGCATCGTGTGAAATCCTTCGAGAATGTTTCGTAGGGCTAGTGGGGGCCTTAGTCTCCGCTTCAGGAACAAATCCCTTAACGGAGGCATTCAGGCAAAGAAGAAGTCGGAGTTGAGGACTTGGTTGAGGTCGAGGTCTCCTTTTGTCGGAAGGGCATCAAGCTCGACGCCGGGATGGTTGCTGATGATCCCGTCACGGAACGCGGTGAGCGGGTCGCCCTGGTACATGTTGACGAAGACCGCCCGCAGGGTGGAGGCGAGCAGGGTGGTGTTGCAGGCGTGGGTGCCATAGCTGTCGTGGATCATGGCGAACGCCGTGATGCCGTGGTCGATCAACTCGTCGACCGTAAGGAACAGCGCCGACGCATCCATAGAGTGGACGAAGTTGGGGCTGATCGAGGTGGCCTGCTTCGAGGTGTCGATCAGGTCCGTCTCGTCGTAGGCCCTCAGCTTGACCATGGTTCCAGAGATAGCGGTCCTGATCCGGCGAGGCTTCATGTCGACGTAGCTCTGGAACGCCACGAAGCCGGAGGGCGTCGTCCAGTGGATCGGAAGGTTGTCCTTGCCCATCACCCTGGCCGTCTTCTGAAGCCATCCCATGGCCTCCCTGGCGGCGATCACGACGTCCCCGATGCTGTCCCATACAAGGCTCGCCAGGAACCCGATGGCCTTCTTCAGCTCGTCGCCGAGGTTGTGCTTGTAGCCGCCGGCGATCTTGGCCTTCACTGCCTCGTCGACATACTTCAGGCACGACCGTGGCGTCCCGCCGTAGGGCAGCACCATAACGGGGCGCTTGGTGACCTTGCGGTCGATGCCCATGGTCAGCCACTCGTAGGCCCATCGCTCCCTTTCAGCATCAGATCCGTTACCGGAGACGATAAGACGCAGTTGTACCATCACGCGGTCGGCGACCACCTGATAGATGTCCTGCGGCTTGTCTGCCGGGATCAGGTTCACCGCCCTGCCGCCGACTTCGTCGAGGAGCATGGCCGAGAAGTGCTGGAGCCCGTTGCATGAGCCGTCGAGCGCGATGGGAAGGTGCGAGACGAAGTTGACCCTGTCGGCCATGAACGCAGCCCACTCGAAGCAGAACGCGAGGAAGCACCAGGGCTTGTCGGCCTCGGTCCACCAGCGCCACTCGAAGGGGTCGTCGGCGCAATCGAGTATCTTGGTCTCGTTGTCCTTCACCCACTTGATGCGGTCGTGCATGTCGACCTTGTCGACCCCGAACGTGTTCGCCCCATGGATGGCCAGCCAGCGCGCGCCGTCTTCCCCGAGAGGCTTTCCCTCGGCGAACCGCAGCAGTGCCTTGACCGGATCACTGCCCTGCGGGTGCAGGACCAAGGGGACCGGGTAGGCTCGACCACGAAAGTCGAGGTTGTGGGGGAAGTAGATCGCCGGCTCGTCGCGGAACCTGTCGGCCAGCCCGAGGAGGGTCTCCTGATAGAGACGATCCTGGCGAAGCTGGAGGTTCAGCGTGTAGACGTCGCGGGCTGCCCACTTCCACTCTTTGAACTGCTTCTGCAGAGGCTCGGGCAGGGTCTTGACGTCGACCCCCTCGGGGATGCCGATGGGTCGGTCGGGCTTGGGGCTGTCGCCCGGCACGAGGCCAGCGATGCCTTCCTTCGACTTGGCCATCTCGGTCATAACGTCGAGGACCCGTTGGTTGATCTGCCAGGGTGTCCGCTGGATGGCGTTGAGACCACGCAGAAGGACGTTCCGGTGCTGCGCCTCGGCGAGCTTCCGCTTGAGCAGCTCGACCTGTTTCTTGTTGCCCCTGCGGACGAGCTGGAGGGGTCGGTCGAGGTCCGTGAAGTAGCCGCCACCCGAGAGCCCGGTCCAGTCTTTCGGCGGGATCAGCATCGGGAGGTAGTCGGGGAACAGATGCTCGCCACCTCGGATGGACTGGTCGATCCAGGCCGAGGCGCGCTCAGTCATGTGGACGAGATACTGGTCCCTCGGGGCGTTCTTGTCGCCACCCTCGGACGCCTGCTGGATCATGGCGAGCCCGGTGTGTTCGCAGAACAGCTCGACCAGCTTGATCCCAAGGTGGACCATGTCGGTGCGGCTCCAGCGATCCCAGGGGATGTTCGACTTGCCCATGGCGTAGGTCAGGACCGTAGCCTTGTGCTGCTCGGTCGCTCCGTCGTCAGACAGCCCCTTAAGCAGCCAGTCGAACCGCTCCCGGTCCTGCTTGCGGAACTCGCTGAAGCGGGCCTCCAGCTCCACCGCGCGGGCGACAGAGACGGCGAGCGTCATTAGCACCGGGGCGCGGGGTTTCATCATGCGGCCCAGGATAGCCCGGCAGGCGAGGTAGGAGACGACGTGGGAGTCCATGTCCTTGATCAGCCGGAAGGCCACCGCGCGGGTCCTGGGATTGCCGGCCATGATGTCTTCGACATAGGCCCTGACGCCTAGGGCAACCGGGTCGACTGCGCTCTCAAGGATGCAGCGCCCGGTGTCCGTCTCGTAGCCGCGCTCCTTGTCGACGTTCTTTCTTACGCGAGAGAGGTAGCGGTCCCGACCAAGGCCGGACATGTCGATCTCCAGCTCGATCTGCCGTTGGAGGAGATGGTCGTGGTGCGTCAATTAATGCCTCGCAGGTTTTCAATCTCGCCTTTTGGGGCGAGCGCTGTTGAACGGAAATGTTTGGATTGGTTCAGGGCAGAGGCGGGATTTCGCTCTGCGGGACGGCCTTAGTCGACCTAGTGATCGGTATCGTCGCCTTCAACTTCCACCGCGAGACCAAGGAGCTGCCGGTGGTATCTATGCAGTCGCTCGAAGTGGGCCTTGATAGCGCCTGCGATTTCCTTTGAATTTTTTACCGCTAGGAAATGACCCACAATCTGTGAGTAATGTTCCGCCTGCCTTGGAAGGCGAAGGGCGGGATCTCGTTTTTCAGCGATCTCCTCATCGGCCATCACCTGAACAACTTGGGCCGGTTTAGGCAGGACGAATGTTGCGGCTGGTGGTTTCGGCACAGTTCCATTCATCAAGGCCGACTTGCCATGAAACTCGTGGAACAGCGCATCTTCGAGCGGATTGATTTGATCGCGAGTATCTACCGGGTATGCCCAGACCCACGCGATCTCCCAGACGTCGATTTGTCGATTGGCGATAATATCTGAGCGGGCAGAGGTCAAATGACGGTTCACCCGGGACCTTATCCCATCGGTGGATTGGCCCACGTAGATGGGCACTTGATCCAGGTCGCATAGAACGTAGCAACCTACCCGGTTCGTTAGCGTTCGAACCGCCCTGCGGCGAAAGGGCAGGTCGATAGCCATTGCCTACTCGGCAGCGAGGAGGGTGTCGTGGGCCGCTCCGGCAAGGATTGGCTCCAAAAGGCTGTCAGCCAAATGCCTCACCACCGGAACGCAAACACCGTCGCCAGCGACGTGGTACGCGTCGTTGTACCGGTTGGGGAGTATGTAGTCATCGCTCAAGCCCATCAGCCTTGCGGCCTCCCGAGGGGAAAGCAGACGTGACCGAACCCTCTGGCCTTCAACTACGAGAATTGTCTGACGGCTCGATCCGCCTCGCGGAGTGCGTAAGCAGCCCGCAACGTCGTCGAAGCGCACCTCGGCTCTCTGCTGTTTCTCTCCGGTCGGCCCTGGCCGGGTCCGACGATAAATGCTCCCGATGACTTTGTGTCGACGGGCTCGAGCCTTCTCCACTTTAGCCAAATGGAGTGGCGACATGAGACCGAGGAGACGCTTGGTTTCAGCTTCAGAGTGCCATCTGACGCCTTTCGGGCGGTCCTCGATAAGGTCAGCCAACACGGTATTGCGCGCTGGTGGTGACGACAAACGCCACCAAACCCACTTCTTCTTGGCGGAGGCCGAGAGCCCAGCATGCGCTTCCCGAAGTGGACGAGGGTGCCAATCGTCAGAAGGCTCTCTTTCCGTCAATTCTGCAGGAACCGCGTAGTCTGAATGGACAGCGATGAAGAACACCCTTTGGCGGCTCTGTGGGACGAACTTAACTGCGTCCACCACGAGAGCACCAAAGCGATATCCGGCATCTGAGAGAGCTGCGCCAATAGCGGCAAAGTCACGACCCTGACGTGAAGTTAGCGCACCAATGACGTTCTCAAGCACGATCAACCGTGGCGCTCGGCCATCATTCTGAAGGGCCTTCATCAGTGCCCAAAATGGCCAGAACGTTCCAGATCGAGTCATAACGGCGGAGGCGGCATTTCCGAGGCCGGCGTAGTTGCCCGCCAGAGACAAGTCTTGGCAAGGAAATGACGCCCATGCCAAGTCAGCCTGTCCTGGCAAATCCGAAACCGCGATCTTTGCGACGTCACCTAAGGTGAAATGATCGGAGCCCCAATTGGCCTCATAGGTTTCGGCCTTCATGGAGTCGAAGTCGTTCGCAAACAGGCACGTCCATTGAGGCCCAAGGCCTGCGCGTGCCATTCCACCGCCGGCAAAGAACTCATAAAATTTCGGCCGCATCCTTGTCACCCTTCCGTCTCCCCGTGACCGGCCAAGAATCGTTTGAGAATCTTAGACGTCCGCTCTTTATCCTTCAACCAGCATTCCCAGACCGTTAAGGTTTGCCAGCCACGGTGGTGGAGCGCGCTGATCGCCTCCGCGTCCCGCTCCGTATTACGTTTCAATTTTGCCTGCCAATAGTCCCTATTTGTCGCCGGCATCTTGGCAGCGCTACACGTCCCGTCAGCATGGGAATGCCAGAAACAACCGTGAACGAAGATCGCCTTCTTTCGAGATATGAAGGCTAAGTCGGGCCGTCCTGGCAGGTCCCGCCGATGAACTCGATAGCGAAATCCCATGCCATAAACCATCCGTCGGACGATCCATTCAGGTTTCGTATCGCGGTCTCGTACGCGAGACATCGTCCAGCTTCGTTGCTCTTTCGTCAGGGTGTCCATGGTTGAGTCACCATACGGACCTTGGCGCAGTACTCAACGCGTTGTCCGTGCCCGCCTGCAGATTGATGTGGATGGGCGTGTTCACGGTCGGTTCTCCTGCTATGTCACAATGTCACAAGAGGCGTGTCACGGGAGGCCCGTGTCACGAAATCCCCTCCGCTAAGGGAGGTGCTTGTATCGAGGCTCCAGACTGGGACTGGAAGCGTTGAATTAGGTGTGTTTCTAGGGGTAGATACGCTACCGGAGGTGGGGCGTAGGGGATTTTAAGTCCCTTGCGTCTACCAATTCCGCCACGTCCGCAGGCGTGCCCCTTTTCAAATGCCTGATATGAGCCGTCAAGCGATGTTTCCGATCGTCCGCAGTTTGCGCGGGCGGCCATCGCGTAGGTTTAATATTAGTGATGTTTAAAATACAAAGCTCTCCAAACCGATCTCATTAGCGTTTGTCTGCGAGCATGTGGCCGGCTTTGATGGTGGAACCATGCGTGGGGCGGGCTGGATCAGAGGGCTACGGGAGGCGGAGGCGCGGCAGCTGCGCTCCGAGATCGATCGGCTCGAGCGGGGACTGATCGAGGCCGCCAATTCGAAGGCCAAATGGAACCTGCATGAAGTCGCGCACACGCTGCGCTGGCAAAAAGTGCGGCTGCGGCGGCTGGAGGAATGCCTCGAGGCGATGCCGGAGGGAAAGACCGTCTCGCGCCGATCCTGACCGGTCGCCCGCAACCTTTCGGCGAAGCATATCAGCCATGTTCGTCCGCTAGGTGGCAAAGTGGCGCGATCGCGGAATTACGGATTGCTGAAGGAGCGCTAGGTTTGGCCACGCGGCGGATCGATCCGCCGAGGCCGGCGTCTATCAGGCCCCTACCCATTCCCCCCGCCCCCTGCGGGCGCCGGCCACCTGAATTTTCAAGAGATGCGGGAGGGGTGTTCCGCATCGTCGCGGCGCCGCAAGCCTCAGAACTTATAGCTGAAATTCACGCCAAGCGTCTGCAGCTTCACGTCCTGATCGCGGTCGGCGAAGGTGTCCGGCGCATCGAAATGCTCCTTGCCGAAATCGTAGTAGCGGTATTGCGCGCCGACGACGACATTGTTGGTCAAGGCATAGTCGACGCCGGCGCCGAGCGTCCAGCCGGTGCTGGTGCGGGTTCGGGCAAAGGCCGAGCCTGCCGCCGCCTGCGAGGTTTCGATGCCGGCGAAAGCGACGCCGCCGATGCCATAGATCAGCACGCGATCCATGGCGTAGCCGGCCTTGGCATTGATCGATCCGAACCACTTGACGTCGGTGCCGAATGTGTTTCCCGGCCCGGTGTCGGCGGTGCCGTCGATCGAGGCGTAGTTGAGATCGGCCTCGGCGCCGATCACAGCCTGGTCGAACTGCCAGAGCCCCGCGACATGGCCGCCGACGAAACCGCCGTTGATGTCGGGCTTCACCGAAAATGGGCCGCCATCATCGCCGGTGATTTCGGACCGGCCCCAGCCATAGCCGGCCTGCATGCCGGCATAATAGCCGGTCCAGTCGAAGCCGGCTGCGGTCATCGGCAGATCGCTACCCAGATCCGCCGCCCGGGCAGATCCGGACAGCAGGGCAAGAAAGCCGGCACTGGCGAACGTCAGTCGACGCATCGAGCGCTCCGAAATGGCGGTTTCGAACAACTCCTCGCAACAGACTAGCTCCATTCGCCACGAAACGGAATTGCATCTCTGCAACAGTGGTTTACGACCTGACGCTCTGGCTCCGGACGCCGACATTTGCCAAAGTGGCCCATGCAGAGGACTCGCCGATGACGAACGCCAAGCCGACAAGCGCCGCAAAGCCAAAGCCGTGGACGGAGGTGGCGACACATCTGGTCGACGTCGCGATGGGCCGAAAGCCGGCCGATCTGGTCATCCGCAACGGTCGCTGGGTGAACGTCCATTCGGGCGAGATCATCCCCGGCACCGATATCGCGATCGCCGCCGGCCGTTTCGCCTATTGCGGGCCGAACGCCGGTCATGCCATCGGGCAGGGGACGAAGGTCGTCGATGCCGGCGGGCGCTATCTGGTGCCCGGCCTTTGCGACGCGCACATGCACGTCGAGAGCGGCATGGTGACGGTGACGGAGTTCTGCCGCGCGGTCATCCCGCACGGCACGACCTCGATGTTCATCGACCCGCACGAGATCGCCAATGTGCTTGGATTGCCGGGCGTGCGGCTGATGCATGACGAGGCGGTCGCGATGCCGATCAACGTGCACGTGCAGATGCCGTCCTGCGTGCCCTCGGCGCCGGGGCTGGAACATGCCGGCGCCGAATTGACGGTCGCCGACGTGGCCGAGGCCATGACCTGGGAAAACATCATCGGCCTCGGCGAGGTGATGAATTTCCCGGGCGTCGCCGCCAACGATCCGGTGATGTCGGGCGAGATCGCCGAGACGGTCAAGGCCGGCAAGACGGTCGGCGGGCATTATGCATCGCCTGATCTCGGCCTGCCGTTCCATGGCTATGTCGCGGGCGGGGCGGAGGACGACCATGAAGGCACACGTGCCGAGGATGCGATCGCGCGTGTGCGCCAGGGCATGAAGGCGATGCTGAGGCTGGGGTCGGCCTGGTACGACGTCGCGGCGCAGATCAAGGCGGTGACGGAAGGCGGCATCGACCCGCGTAGCTTCATCCTGTGCACCGATGACAGCCATTCCGGCACGCTCGTGCATGAAGGCCATATGGACCGGGTGGTGCGGCACGCCATCAGCCAGGGCCTGAAGCCGGTGACCGCGATCCAGATGGCGACGCTCAACACCGCGCAGCATTTCAGGCTGGAGCGCGAGATCGGCTCCATCGCGCCCGGACGGCTCGCCGATCTGCTGATCGTTTCGGACCTTGCCCAGATGACCATAGACGAGGTCTATGCCCGCGGCGTCCGGCTGGCGAAGGGCGGCAAGCTGGAGGTCGACATTGCGGCCTATGACTATCCGCAATCGGCGAAGAACACGGTCAAGCTCGGCAAGAAGCTCGCGGCGAAGGACTTCGACATTCCCGCGCCGCAGGGCGCCAACGAGGTGCGGGCGCGGGTGATCGGCGTGATCGAGAACCAGGCGCCGACGCGCGCTCTGGAAGCCGACCTGCCGGTCGAGGACGGGCTGGTCGCCATGGATCGCCGCAACGACATCTGCCAGATCGCCCTGGTCGAGCGGCATCGCGGCACCGGCGGCGTCACCAACGCCTTCGTTTCCGGATTCGGCTATGTCAAAGACTGCGCGATGGCGTCCAGCGTGGCGCATGACGCGCACCACATCATCGTCGTCGGCACCAACAAGGAGGACATGGCTTTGGCCGTCAACCGGCTGAGCGAGGTGGGCGGCGGCGTCGTGCTTTATTCCAAGGGCAAGGAACTGGCGCTGGTCGAGATGCCGATCGCCGGCCTGATGTCCGACGAACGCGCCGAGATCGTCGCGGCCAAGGCCGAGCAACTGACCGAGGCGATGCGCAAGGTCGGCTGCTCGCTCAACAACGCCTATATGCAGCACTCGCTGCTGGCGCTAGTGGTCATTCCGGAACTCAGGATCTCGGACGTCGGCCTTGTCGACGTGACGACGTTCCAGAAGGTCGATCTTTTTATCTAGGGCAAGTCATCCGCCGGTGGCGATGGTCAGCACCTTGAACGGCGTGGTGATGACGACCTCGGCGACCGAGCCGACCGCCTTGCCAAGGCCCTGGCCGATATTGTTGAGCTGCGCCGGGTCGGGCTCGTCCGAAGCAAGCCCGGCCGGCGTGCGCAGCCGGTTGCCCAGCAGTTGCACCAGGATCGGGTTGTCGGCGAATTTGGCATGGTTCAGGCCGCCGTCGCCGCCCTTGGCTTGGGTCAGGTCGACGACCGTTACGCCATAATTGGCGAGATCGGCCGCGTTGCCGTAGTCGCCGACGCGCGGCTTGTCGCCGGAAATGAAGCTCGACAGCTTCAGCGCCCGGTCGTCGCCCGAAAGCAGGATGGCGAAAGGCTTGTCGGGCTTGCCGTAGCGGATCATCTGCTTCTTGAAGACATCGACGTCGATGTCGGGCGAGGCGAGGATGACGTAGCCGAGCTTGCCATTGAGATCGCGGTCGCCGGTGATGGCAAGCTGGCGCAGCGCCTCCATCGTCAGCCAGGTCCCCATCGAATGGGCGATGATATCGATGCTCTTGACCTTCGTCTTGGCAAGCATCCGCAGCGTCGCCTCGAGGTCGTCGCGCGCGGCGGTCGAACTGTCCTTGTCGTAGATGTAGCCGGTCGCCTTGGCGCTCGACGCCCATGAGAACAGCACCGGCGTACCCGGATATTTGGTGTCGTGCGCGATCTGCGTGATGCGGTAGATGCCGTCGTCAAAACCGTTGTTGAAGCCGTGCACGAACACCAAGGCGCGGTCGCCGCGCATAGAAATGTCGGCGCCGACCGCCTTGGCGAATTGCCGCGCGTCGCCATAGTGGACGACATCGGTGGCGGTGAACTGCTTGGCCGGGTTAGAGTCGGCCGAGCCCTTGGCGCGCTCGATCGCGCCGACCTGATGGATCTTCGGCACGGTGACGTCGACGCGGGCATAGAGGGTGGTCAGCGAACGGTCGCCGTCGAAGACCTGGCGCGGATCCTTGGTCGCCTGCTGGCGGGTCGTGGCGACGAAGATCTCGTGTGTGCCGGCTATGTCGGAGGCAGACGCCGCGACCGCCTTGCGGTTGAGCAGGTCATGCGTGGGACCGGCGCAGCCGGCGAGGGCGAGCGTGAAGGCAAGGCCGACAACGATCTTCACATGCACAGTCACCCGGGGTCCCCCAAGGGCGGCAAACCTCTCTATTACTCCGATAAAGCCACAGGGCTGCCGGGTCCAGTTCAAAGTCCATGCGCGGAAACCCGCACCGATACGGTTACTGCGTGGCGAGCTGGCGGATGCGGTCGGTCACGTCGCGATCGCTGGCAAAGCCGTCATCCTCGCGCAGACGCTGTCCGATCATCTGCACCATCATCGGATTGTCGGCGAATTTGGTGTGGTTGAAGCTGTCAGCGCCCTTGACCTTGGAAAGGTCGACCACGGTGACGCCGTAGGAGGCGAGATCGGCGGCATCCCGATAATCGCCGACACGCGGCCGCGAGCCGGCGATCAGGCCGGAGAGCCTCAGCGCCCGGTCGTCGTCCGACAGGAGCAGGATGAAGGGCTTGTCCGGCTTGCCATAGCGGCGCATCTGGCTCTTGAAGACGTCGACATCGATGTCGGGCGAGGCAAGCACGACGTCGCCGAGCTTGCCGCTGAGATCGCGGTCGCCGGTGATGGCGAGCTGGCGCAGCGTCTCCATCGTCACCCAGGTTCCCATCGAATGGGCGACGATGTCGATGCGCCGGGCGCCGGTCTGCGCCAGCATCCGCAACGTCACCTCCAACTGGTCGCGGGCGGCGGCGGCGCTTTCCTTGTCATAGACATAGTCGGTGGTCTTGGCGCCGGAAGCCCAGGAGAACAGCACCGGCGTGCCCGGATAGCCGGAATCGTGGACGATCTGGGTCAGTCGGTAGACGGCGTCGTCGAAGCCGGTGTTGTAGCCGTGGACGAACACCATGACGCGGCCACCGCGGGCGTCGATGTCGGCGTTGAGGGCGCTGGCGAATTTCGGCTGCGTGTCGTAGCCGACGACTTCGGAGGCCATGAAATACTTCGTCGGGTCGTTCGACTTGCCGCGCGAACGGCGCTCGATCTGGCCGGTCTGGTGAATGGGGGGAACGGTGACGTTGACACGTGCATAGTTGAGCGTCGCCGAGCGTTCGCCGTCAAAAACCTTGTTCGGGTCGTCGGAGCGCTTGCGGGTCGTGGCGATGAAGATCGAGTGGTTGCCCGCGATCTCGGTCGCCGTCGTCGGCACGACGACGCTGCCCAGGATTTCCTGCGTCTGGTGGCCCGCGCAGCCTGCTATCAGCAGGGCAAAGGCAATGATCAGAATTGTCTTCAACCGCACGTCGACACTTTCACTGGCAATTCCATTCCGGCCACGATTGGCCGTCCACCTCCGCGAAAACCTCCCGGACAGCCGAAGTGCGGCTAAAGTAAGTCGTGTCCAGCGGAAATTGGCTCAGTGTCGGGCGGCGGCCATCGCACTGTTGCGCGAAAGCCAAAACGGCGGCAGGAAGATTGCCGGCACGGGTCATTGCCATTCTGCCGCGTGCCGACTGTCGAAACGAGGGACTTTCAGTGAACAGCTTTTCCGCCCGCGTAGCCGTGGCCGCCGAAGCGATCCGCGGAATCTTCACGGAAACGCCGCTGCAGGAGAACGACTATCTGTCGAAGAAGACAGGCGCCCGCATCCTTTTGAAGCGCGAGGACCTGACGCCGGTGCGTTCCTACAAGATCAGGGGCGCCTTCAACTTCTTCCGCAAGGCGCTCGCCGCCGGCAACAATGCCGAACTGTTCGTCTGCGCCTCGGCAGGCAATCACGCCCAAGGCTTTGCCTTCGTCTGCCGCCATTTCGGCAAGAAGGGCGTCGTGTTCATGCCGGTGACGACGCCGCAGCAGAAGATCGACAAGACGCGGCTGTTCGGCGGCGATTTCGTCGAAATCAGGCTGGTCGGCGACTTCTTCGACGATTGCTATCGCGCCGCCTTCGAATTCACGGAAGCCGCTGGCGCGCATATGGTGCCGCCCTTCGACCACAAGGACATCATCGAGGGCCAGGCGACGGTCGCCTACGAGATCGCGGCCCAGATGCCGAGCGCCCGCGTGCCCGACATCGTCATGCTGCCGGTCGGCGGTGGCGGACTGGCTGCCGGGGTGACGCATTATTTCGCCGATCAGCATCGCGATCCGCGCTTCGTGTTCTGCGAGCCGGCGGGCGCGCCAAGCCTGCGTGAGAGCCTTGCCGGCGGCAAGCGGGTCAAGCTCGCCAAGGTCGACAATTTCGTCGACGGCGCCGCGGTGGCCGAGATCGGCCGCGAGCCGTTGCGCCATCTCAAGGACTTCACCGCCGATGCCGTCCGCCTCGTCCCGGAGAACCGGCTCTGCGCCACCATGATCGAGATGCTCAATGTCGAGGGCGTCGTGCTGGAGCCTGCCGGAGCGCTGGCGATCGACGCGCTCAAGGATTTTTCGCGCAAGGAAATCAGGGGCAAGACCATTGTCGCTGTCGTCTCCGGCGGCAATTTCGATTTCGAGCGGCTGCCGGACGTAAAGGAGAGGGCGCTGCGCTTCGAGGGGCTGAAGAAGTATTTCATCATCCGCTTCCCGCAACGGCCGGGCGCGCTGCGCGATTTCCTCGAAATGCTCGGCCCCGACGACGACATCGCCCGCTTCGAGTATCTGAAGAAGTCGGCACGCAATTTCGGTTCGGTGCTGATCGGCATCGAAACCAAGGACCGGCGCAATTTCGACCTGCTGAAGGCCAATTTCGACGCCGAAGGCGTGCAATATCAAGATATCACCGACAACGAGACGCTGGCGGGGTTCATCATATGAGCGCAAAAAAAAGCACGGTCTTCGTCGCGCTGTTTTCCGGTATCAATGTCGGCGGCAACCGCATCGTCAAGATGGCGGAGCTCAAGGCCTTCTTCGAAAGCCTCGGTTTCGCCGACGTCGCGACCTATGTGCAGAGCGGCAATGTCGTGTTCCGGGCGAAGAAGGAGGATGCGGCGACGCTGACCAGGAAGATCGAGGCGGCCTTCGAGAAGAAATGGGGCTTTCATTCGCGCATCATGGTGCGCGATGCCGGTTGGTTCGAGCGGCTGGTGAAGGACAATCCCTATCCCGAGGTCGCCGGCGAACCGACCAAGCTCCATGCCTATGCGTTGGAGCGCGAGCCGACCGCAGAGGAGACACAGCGGCTCTCCGACAAATGCACCGGCCCCGAACGCTTCGAGATCAAGGGCGACGTGCTTTACCTGCATGCGCCGGACGGGCTCGGCAAATCGGTCTTCGCCAATCTCATTGCGCGCACGCTGAAGGTGCCGGGCACGGCACGCAACTGGCGCAGTGTGATGGCGCTGCTCGAAATGGCCGGCAAGGCCGGCGGCTGACCAATCATTGTGCGCAATTCCGGACGGAAGGCTACGACGAAGTCGCCGAGCCTAGCCGCGAAGCACTTTTCCTGGAATTGCTTCGGAACTTAAGCGGCCTTTTGCCAGTCGAAGCTCAATTCCTCGCGGAAGGCGAAGCGCTTGATATGGTCGGCGACCACGCTCTCCAGCCGCCCCAGCGAAGCTTCGTCGTCGGCGGCCAGGGCGATGTGCAGGGCCTTGTCGTCGGCGTCCATCACGGTGCGGCCGATCGAGAGCTGGATGGCGCCGTGCTGCGGGTCGAACTCGACCGGGAATTTATGCGACCAGTGCTTGCAGAGCTGCTGCAGGTAGCGGCTGGCATGTTCGGTGGCGACATCGGCGCGGCTGATCGGCATGAAATTCTCCTGGCGGATGAAGAAACGCCAGCCTGGATGAGGCTGGCGCCAGTTGCAGATAGATAGGCAAGGCCTGGCGGAATGCCAGAGCGGTCCACCGTTTCGCCGAAACGGCGAACCGCTCTATCTCTTTGTTTTGACGCAATTCCGAACGGAAAACCGCCCACACTTTTCCTGGAATTGCTCTGGCGGTCGCCGGTCAAATCGGCGCCGGATCGCGCCTTACCAAGCCCCCGTGTTCGGCATCGAGGCCCATGGTTCGGCCTTGGCCTTGGCCGGGCCTTTCTGCAGCAGTTCGATCGAGATGCCGTCCGGCGAGCGGATAAACGCCATGTTGCCATCGCGCGGCGGACGATTGATGGTCACGCCATTGTCCATCAGCTTCTGGCAGGTGGCGTAGATGTCATCGACCTCATAGGCGAGATGGCCGAAATTGCGGCCGCCCTTATAGTCTTCCGGGTCCCAATTGTAGGTCAGCTCGACCAGCGGCGCCTTTTCATTGATGCCGCTCTGCTCGTCTTCCGACGCGGCGAGGAAGACAAGCGTGTAGCGGCCCTGCTCGTTCTCGTAGCGGCGCACCTCCTTCAGGCCAAGCTTGTTGCAGTAGAAATCGAGCGACTGGTCGATATCGGCGACGCGGACCATTGTGTGCAGGTAACGCATGGCGGCTTCCTCAAAGTGTTGGGTTGCGGGGCACCATAGGGGCCGTCCGGGGAAAGGGCAATCGTCCGACAATAGCGGCGGCGCGATCGATTTCAGGCCTTGCGATTTCGGATTCCGGAAGCGCCGGCAAACGACATTTCAGCCTTTCCGGTGCTGAACGGTGAAAAAAGGCACGTCAGCCCTTGCACACCCCGGAAGTCGCAGTGTTAATCTCTTGGCAAGAATCAGTTGCGGTTCAGTTGAAAAGGGGGGCATTCTTATGGGGGAAAAAGCCTCTTTTACGAGGCGGGACGGAAGCCTTGACGACGCCTTGCAGCGGGACAATGGCGGCGACCCCGCCGAGCTTGTCGAAATCGCCGGCGCTATCAAATGGTTCGACGTGGCGAAGGGCTACGGCTTCATTCTTCCGGACGACGGCGTCTCGGGCGATATTCTCCTCCATGTGACTTGTCTTCGAAGGGACGGCTTCCAGACGGCGCTCGAGGGCGCGCGGGTCGTCTGCCTGGTCAAACAGGGCGAGCGCGGCTTGCAGGCTTTCCGCGTCCTTTCCATGGATGCCTCGACGGCTGTCCACCCGGCAGAGCAGGAACAGCGCACCCACGTTACCGTCAACCCGGAGAGCGGCCTCGAGCGGGCCTTGGTCAAGTGGTTCAACCGCACCAAGGGTTTCGGCTTCCTGACGAGGGGCGAGGAGACAGAAGATATCTTCGTCCACATGGAGACGCTGCGGCGCTACGGCATAACCGAGCTCCGGCCCGGGCAGGTCGTGCTCGTCCGCTTCGGACGCGGCGACAAAGGCCTTATGGCCGCCGAAATCCACCCCGATATGGGCACCTTGTCGGTCTCGCACTGAGGGCTTCTCGACGCAGTCGAAAGGTCCCTTTGCCGCGGCGCGACCATCTTGTCCGAAAACCGGTTCCACTTGTCCGGATCATGGTTTAGGACGAGCGTCTGGACGAGGTAACCCATGGCTCATCGCAATTGGCTGACCGCGGGCGTATTCTGCGCCGCGATCGTTTTCGCCGCCTGTTTCATCGCTGCGAAGCCGAGTTCGGCGGATGCGATGCTGCTGCCGGTCGACCGGACGCCGCTTGTGGTGTCGACCGGTTCGGGCGAGCGTTCCTTCTCCATCGAGATCGCCGATACCTCCGCCGAACGCGAGGCGGGACTGATGTTTCGCCGGACCATGGCGGACGATCACGGCATGTTGTTCGTCTTCGAAAGAACGGATGAGGTGGACTTCTGGATGAAGAACACGCCGATGGCGCTCGACCTCATCTTCATCGGCCAGGACGGCAGGATCAAAGCCATCAAGCGCGGCGAGCCCGAATCCGAAGCGATCATCTCGCCGGGACAACCCGTGCGCTTCGTGCTCGAACTCAAGGCCGGCACAGCCGCCCGGGATGGCATCAAGGAAGGCGATCTATTGCGCCACCCGGCTATTGGCACTGGCGCCAACTGAAAAAGCAAATCTGCCGATGCAGTTCTTTTCCCATGACGGTTTCGAACTCGCCTATCTCGATCGCCAGCCGGCCTCGGGGCAGGGCGGCCCCGTGCTGATGATCCACGGCTTTGCCTCCAGCCACTATGTCAACTGGGTCTCGCCGGGCTGGTTCAAGACGCTGAACGACGCCGGCTACCGGGCGATCGCCTTCGACCATCGCGGCCACGGCTCGTCGTCGAAGAGCTATGACGAGGCCGACTACACGCCGCAGAAGATGGCTTCCGACGCGGCCGCGCTGCTCGATCATCTCGGTATCGAGCGCGCCCATGTCATGGGTTATTCGATGGGCGCGCGCGTCTCGGCTTTCCTGGCGCTCTCCGATCCGGAGAAGGTGGCGACGCTGGTGTTCGGCGGTTTGGGCATCGGCATGGTCGACGGCGTCGGCGACTGGGATCCGATCGCGGCGGCCCTGTTGGCGGAAGATCCGTCCCAAACCACGCACCCGCGCGGCCGCTCCTTCCGCGCTTTCGCCGACCAGACGCGCAGCGACCGTCGCGCGCTCGCGGCTTGCATCGCGAAGTCGCGCGAGTTGCTCAGCGAGGACGACATGGCGCGCATCGCCCAGCCGACCCTGATCGCGGTCGGCACGAAGGACGACATCGGCGGTTCGCCGGACGAACTTGCGGCGCTGATGCCGAACGCAAGGGCTTTTCACATCGAAGGACGTGACCACATGCTCGCCGTCGGCGACAAAAGCTTCAAGCAGCGCGTGCTCGAGTTCTACGCCGAAAACCCGCTCTAAGCCCGGCTTTTCAAGGAAAGCGATTGGGGCCGTTCCTGCTCGACCGGGCGTTGCGCTCGGCGTGGTCGCACGGCCCGCAAAGGCTTTGGCTTCACACCGATACCTATGATCATCCGGCTGCCCAGTCGGTTTACGGGCGCGCGGGATTCAGAGGCTACGCCGAGAGGATCGAGACCTTTCCGGATTAGTCGGAAGGCGCTGCGCGCCTTTGCTGGAATCGCCCTAGCCGCGGGCTCTCCTGTCGGCGAGGGATCTAGCCATGACGCACAGCAGCTCGAACATCATCGTTGCGCCGGCCAGCGCCGTCATGCCGGCAAGATCGAACGGAGGCGCGACCTCAACGACATCGGCGCCGGCGAAATTCAATCCGTCCAGCAATCGAACCATCTCCTGCGCCTCGCGCGTCGTGAAGCCACCGAGTTCCGGCGTACCGGTGCCGGGGGCCATGGACGGATCGATGCAATCGATGTCGAACGTCACATAGGTCGGGCTGTCGCCGACAAGATCGCGCGCTTCCTGCATGACGGAAGCGGCGCCGCGTCTGACGAACTCTTCCATATAGATGATGCGCACGCCCTGTGACGTTGCCCATTCGTGCTCGCCGGGCTCGTAGATCGAGCCTCTGATGCCGATCTGGACAACCCGCTTGGGGTCGAGCAGCCCTTCCTCGATCGCGCGGCGGAAAGGCGTTCCGTGCGTATAGGGATTGTCGCCGAAGTAACGATCGTTGGTGTCAGAATGCGCGTCGAAGTGAACCATGCCAACAGGCGCCTTGCGGGCCACGGCCCGCAGAACCGGCAGCGTTGTCAGATGGTCGCCGCCGGCGGCCAGCGGCAGGGCACCGTCCGCCACGATCGCGGCAATGCCGTCCTCGATGCGCTTCAACCCGTCCAGTAGGTTGATGGGATTAACCGACAGATCGCCTACGTCGGCGACATTGGCGATGCTGAACGGTTCGGTTCCCGAGACGTGGTGGACGCGACGCATCAGGCTCGACTGGTTCCTGATTTCGCGCGGGCCGTGGCGCGCGCCGGCCCGGTTGGTCGTGCCGCCATCCCATGGAATCCCGACAAGGGCGATGTCCAGCCCTTTCGCGGTCGGTACGGCCGGCAGCCGCATGAAGGTGGAAAGCCCGGCAAATCGCGGTACCTGCGCGGCGTCGACGGGTTGGTGGAAGCTGTTTTCCATGCTGGCGGCCATTCCGGAGCGGTTCACGTTCCGTAGTGATCGCAGGGCCTGGAATTCAGGCATAGGGGCAAAGCCCAGCGGGAGTATGGGCCTATCAGCGCTGGTCTTGCAGGGCTTGCAGGGAACGGCCGAGATTTTCCCTCGCCTGCGCCTCGAACCGATCCCGGAACTCCGTCGTATGGAAGATGTGCTGGCGGGCCAGGAAGCTCTTGAGGACGGCGGCTCGACCGGCGCGCCACATCGGCTCCTCCACCCAGCCATATTCCCGCCGGACCGCGTTCTCATAGGCATCGAAGACCGCAGGTCTGGCGCCGAGGATCGCCAGATCCATGTCGAGCAAAAGAGCTGCATCGTTGAGCGCGTCCTCGTCGCGGAACGGCGGCAACTGGTGGGTGGCGGTGGCGTTGATCATGGCCGCGATGCAAGCGAGGCGATGGGGGTTGGCGCGTCCGGCGAGCCTTTTCTCGGCCAGTTCGGCGCTTTTTGCCTCATTATCCTTGGCGCGGCTGTCATAGATGGCGTCGTGGAACCAGATCGCCGCTTCGACGGCCTCCGGGTCATCCAGAAGGTGCCGGTATTCGCTTGCCAGCGCCAGCATCGCTTCGATGTGAGCCAAGCCGTGATAGTGGCGATCCGCAGCCTGGTAGAGCGCTGCAAGCTCGCTTTTCAGCGCTTCGTCGATCAAGGGTTCGTTTTCCATCGTCGCTTGAATCTGCGTGAACCATGTCCATTTGACAAAGCACTAAGGAAAATTGAGTTCAACCGTGGTATGATCTAGCCTATATGTGCCGCCGCAGAATGAGTAAGGCCGGAGAGCGTCGATGAACAGCATTACGATTGCCCGTCCCAGCATGGTGCAGCCGGTCGATCCGATCTGGCGGTCGATTCGCGACGAGGCGATGGAGGCGGTGAACCGCGATCCGCTGCTCGCGGCCTTCCTCTATTCGACCATCCTCAATCAGGAGAGCCTGGAAGAAGCGGTGATCCACCGGCTTGCCGAACGGCTGGCGCATCAGGATATCGGTTCCGATCTCATCCGCCAGACCTTCAAGGCGATGCTGGACGACGATCCGGAGTGGAGCACGACGGTTCGCGTCGACATCCAGGCCTATTACGACCGCGATCCGGCCTGCGACCGTTTCATCATGCCGGTTCTCTATTTCAAGGGTTTTCACGCGATCCAGACGCACCGGCTGGCGCATTGGCTGTGGAACCAGGGCCGCAGGGACTTCGCGCTCTACCTGCAGAGCCGTTCGTCCTCGGTGTTCCAGACCGACATCAATCCGGCCGCCCGCATCGGCAAGGGCATCTTCCTCGACCATGCCACGGGCCTGGTCGTCGGCCAGACGGCCGTCATCGAGGACGACGTGTCGATCCTGCACGGGGTGACGCTGGGTGGCACTGGCAAGGCCAGTGGCGACCGCCATCCGAAGATCCGCCGCGGCGTGCTGATCGGCGCCGGCGCCAAGATCCTCGGCAATATCGAGATCGGCCATTGCTCCAAGATCGCCGCCGGCTCGGTCGTGCTGTCGCCCGTGCCGCACAACAAGACCGTCGCCGGCGTGCCCGCCCGGGTCGTGGGGGAAACCGGCTGCGACCAGCCTTCGCGGCAGATGGACCAGCTCCTGCCGTCGCAGAGCATGGACCACGTGGTCAGCTTCGACATCTGATTTCCGCCGTCGTCGGGAACCGGCGAAATCCGGCCGCCGGTTTCGGCCGACTTGTCCTATGCAATTGTGCCGGCTTGCCTTTACATGGCCATTGTTGGCGTGTCAGAAGCGCCTTCCAACGTACAAGGCCGACATTTCGGAGAAGATTTTTGAAGCCTGACGAAATCAGAAAGCTGGACGCCTATTTCAAGCGCGTCTTCCAGAACCCCAAGCTGCAGGTCAAGGCACGTCCGCGCAAGGAAGACTCCGCCGAGGTCTATGTCGGCGACGAGTTCCTCGGCATCGTCTTCAAGGACGAGGACGACGGCGACTATAATTTCTCGATGGCCATTCTCGACATCGACCTGGCCTAAGCCAGCAACAGCTCTGGCCGAGGCGCGGAACACCGCCGCCCGGCCGGTTGCAGCCTACAGGTGAAAATTCCGCCGAGGGCTTTGTTTTGACGCATTTCTGAACGGAAAACCGCGAAGCACTTTCCTGGAATTGCTCTAATCCTGGCAGTACCGCGGGATATGCACCCGCCGCCAGCTTGTAGAACCTTCCCGCACCACCACCCGGCGCGCCACCGTCCCATATGAAGGCGGGATTTCCCGGATGCGGACTTGTTGCGGCCGCACCAGCACTTCGTGGGCAACCGCTTCATATTCCGCCGGCTGAACGACGCGTCGGACGCGCTCCGGCTGGACCACTACCGTTTCGGCGACGCGCGCATAGCGAGCCTTGCGCCATACCTTGCACAGCACCTTGCGGCCGTGGATGACGCGCCACTCCCAGGCATAACCGCCATCATCGACCTTGACCGTGTGGTAGACCGTGCGTGTCACCGCCGGGACGGTCTCATAGGTGACGCGCGCCGGCGCGATCTGGTCCACGCTTTGGTAGGTGCCGTAGATCGGCGCGTCGTAATCGACCACCTGTCCGCCGGGGCTCACCATCACATCCTCGTAAACGGTGTCGTAGAGCGCCGGCCTGTGGATCGGCTCATAGCATTCGAGCGCGCGGCCGCCGGCGGCGGTTTCGGAGACGGTGGCAAGCATCGCGACTGCCGCCAGCGATGCGGAGCTTTTGCGGATCATGACATTCCCCCGTTGAAAAAGGACGCCTTCACAACGCAGGACTGTAGCGGAAGCTCCGGGGGCGGACAGCGATTTCAAGGCTTTTCGTTAAGCGGCGCGGTTAAGGAATTGCTACCTTTGCGAATGGCTTTGGTCGCCAAGCTGGACCGGGCCCACCTCATGGGGCAAGCCGCCCGTGCTTTGCGGGCTTGCCGCGCTTTACTCGACTTGACCAGATGGCTAGGAGAGGCGGCCTTGCGCTAGGGTGAGCCGACATCCTATTTAGGTCGTAACCAATCCAGAACGATTCCGCGCGATTGCTGATATACCGAGGCGCCGGAATCCATCTCCAACAAGGGTAGTCCATGAAGAACCCCGTTGAAACCTACATGAACCTCGTTCCGATGGTGGTCGAGCAGACCAATCGCGGCGAGCGTGCCTATGACATTTTTTCGCGCCTCTTGAAGGAACGCATCATCTTCATCACCGGTCCGGTCGAGGACGGGATGGCGACGCTGGTTTGTGCACAGCTTTTGTTCCTCGAGGCGGAAAACCCCAAGAAGGAAATAAACCTCTATATCAACTCGCCGGGCGGCGTCGTCACCTCGGGCATGGCGATCTACGACACCATGCAGTTCATCAAGCCGGCGGTGTCGACGCTCTGCATCGGCCAGGCCGCGTCGATGGGGTCGCTGCTCCTGACCGCCGGCCACAAGGACATGCGTTTTGCTACGCCGAACGCCCGGATCATGGTCCATCAGCCGTCCGGCGGCTTCCAGGGCCAGGCTTCGGACATCGAACGTCATGCGCAGGACATCATCAAGCTGAAGCGCCGCTTGAACGAGGTCTATGTCAAGCACACCGGCAAGAGCTATGACGAGATCGAGAAGACGCTCGACCGCGACCATTTCATGACCGCGGACGAGGCCAAGGACTTCGGTCTGATCGACAAGGTCATTTCCAGCCGCGAAGCCGTCGAGACAGCCACGGCTTCCGCCTGAGCATCGACGGCAAATGGCAGCATAACGCGGTTTTGGCGCGTCTTGCGGCATTTCGGCCACATTTGGCTGTTCCCACAGGCGTTGGGATTGCCTACGTTAAGGCTATGTTGATTTTCGACGGCTTAGCTTTGCGTGGGGTTGCTGCGAATCATTGCCGCGTTTTCTGATTTGTGTTTCGTACGGAATGCGCTGTGTGAGCCGGGACACTGGCGGTGGCGGATTCCCGCGATAGATTGGTGAGACGTCACTCAAAGCCAGACCACCGGCGGGCGTTGGTGAAAGGACAGAAAAATGAGCAAGGTCAGCAACGGCGGCGGTGATTCAAAGAACACGCTTTACTGCTCGTTTTGCGGCAAGAGCCAGCACGAAGTCCGCAAGCTGATCGCCGGGCCGACGGTTTTCATCTGCGACGAGTGCGTCGAACTGTGCATGGACATCATCCGCGAGGAGAACAAGACCTCGATGGTGAAGTCGCGCGAAGGCGTGCCGACACCGCAGGAAATCCTCAAGGTCCTCGACGACTACGTCATCGGCCAGCCCTACGCCAAGCGCGTGCTGTCGGTGGCGGTCCACAACCACTACAAGCGCCTGGCGCATGCGGGCAAGAGCAACGACGTCGAGCTGGCCAAGTCGAACATCCTGCTGATCGGCCCGACCGGCTGCGGCAAGACGCTGTTGGCGCAGACGCTCGCCCGCATCATCGACGTGCCGTTCACCATGGCCGACGCCACGACACTGACCGAGGCCGGCTACGTCGGCGAGGACGTCGAGAACATCATCCTGAAGCTGTTGCAGTCGGCCGACTACAATGTCGAGCGCGCGCAGCGCGGCATCGTCTATATCGACGAAATCGACAAGATCTCGCGCAAGTCGGACAATCCCTCGATCACACGCGACGTGTCGGGCGAGGGCGTGCAGCAGGCGCTCTTGAAGATCATGGAAGGCACGGTGGCTTCCGTGCCGCCGCAGGGCGGTCGCAAGCATCCGCAGCAGGAATTCCTGCAGGTCGATACCGCCAACATCCTGTTCATCTGCGGCGGCGCCTTCGCGGGTCTCGACAAGATCATCTCGGACCGCGGCCGCAAGACCTCGATCGGCTTCGGCGCGACCGTTGCCTCGCCCGAGGATCGGCGCACCGGCGACCTGTTCCGCCAGGTCGAGCCGGAAGATCTGCTGAAATTCGGCCTGATCCCGGAATTCGTCGGCCGTCTGCCGGTCCTGGCGACGCTGGAAGACCTCGACGAGCCGGCGCTGATCCAGATCCTGACCGAGCCGAAGAACGCGCTGGTCAAGCAGTATCAGCGGCTGTTCGAGATGGAGAATGTCGACCTGACCTTCCACGAGAACGCGCTTTCGGCGATCGCCAAGCGCGCCATCGAGCGCAAGACCGGTGCCCGCGGCCTGCGCTCGATCATGGAAGCGATCCTGCTCGACACGATGTTCGAGCTTCCGGCGCTGGAAGGCGTGCGCGAAGTGGTGATCTCGGAAGAGGTGGTGTCCGGCAACGCCCGGCCGCTCTACATCTATTCCGAGCAGAAGGAAAAGAAGGGCAATGTCAGCGCCTGAAATGGCGTTTGACCCCATAATTTTCATGGAACGGCGCCCGCGTGGCGCCGTTTTGCTGTGAAAGGCGGGAAGGCACGCAATGGAACGGGTCGAGCGACCGTGTTAACCCTTGATCTTTGCCTCGGCTGCATCCACCTAACACCAGAAGGCCGAGGCGCCGAATTCTGTGCTGTAAAACTCCCGTCACAAACGGTGGTAGGCGGAACGACACTCGGTCGTTAATATGAGATTCGCGGTTGGCTAAAATAAGCGGCCGCGACATGAAAGGTTGGACAATGGCCAAGATATCCAAGGCTTCCGGCGACGGCGTTTTCGCAGTCCTCCCACTGCGCGATATCGTCGTGTTCCCGCATATGATCGTTCCGCTCTTCGTGGGCCGTGAAAAGTCGATCAAGGCGCTGGAAGAGGTGATGGGTCAGGAAAAGCAGATCCTGCTCGCCACCCAGATGAATGCAGCCGACGACGATCCTGAGCCCGATGCGATTTTCGACATCGGCACGCTCGCCAATGTGCTGCAGCTCTTGAAGCTGCCCGACGGCACCGTGAAGGTTCTGGTCGAGGGCGCCTCGCGCGCCAAGATCGTCTCGTTCACCGACCGCGCCGATTTCCACGAAGCCCGCGCTACCGCGCTCGCCGAACCGGAAGAGGAAGAGGTCGAGATCGAGGCGCTTGCCCGCTCGGTCGTCACCGACTTCGAGAATTACGTCAAGCTGAACAAGAAGATCTCGCCCGAAGTGGTGGGCGCCGCCAGCCAGATCGACGACTATTCCAAGCTCGCCGATACGGTTGCCTCGCATCTCGCCATCAAGATCCCCGAGAAGCAGGAGATGCTCGCCACGCTTTCCGTCAAGGAGCGTCTGGAGAAGGCGATGGGCTTCATGGAAGCCGAAATCTCCGTGCTCCAGGTGGAAAAGCGCATCCGTTCGCGCGTCAAGCGCCAGATGGAAAAGACGCAGCGCGAGTACTACCTCAACGAGCAGATGAAGGCGATCCAGAAGGAGCTCGGCGAGGGCGAGGACGGCCGCGACGAAGCCGCCGAGATCGAGGCGCGCATCAAGAAGACCAAGCTCTCCAAGGAGGCCCGCGAAAAGGCGGAAGCCGAATTGAAGAAGCTGCGCTCGATGTCGCCGATGTCGGCTGAATCGACGGTGGTGCGCAACTATCTCGACTGGCTGCTGTCGATCCCGTGGGGCAAGAACTCCAAGGTCAAGCAGGACCTGGCCTTCGCCCAGAACGTCCTCGACACTGACCATTTCGGCCTCGACAAGGTCAAGGAGCGCATCGTCGAGTATCTGGCCGTGCAGAGCCGGCAGAAGAAGCTGAAGGGGCCGATCCTGTGCCTCGTCGGACCGCCCGGCGTCGGCAAGACCTCGCTCGGCAAGTCTATCGCCAAGGCCACCGGCCGCGAGTTCATCCGCATGGCGCTCGGCGGCGTGCGTGACGAGGCCGAGATCCGTGGCCACCGGCGGACCTATATCGGCTCGATGCCCGGCAAGGTCATCCAGTCGATGAAGAAGGCCAAGAGGTCCAACCCGCTCTTCCTGCTCGACGAGATCGACAAGATGGGGCAGGACTTCCGCGGCGATCCGTCTTCGGCCCTGCTCGAGGTGCTCGATCCCGAGCAGAACTCGACGTTCATGGATCATTACCTCGAGGTCGAATACGACCTGTCGAGCGTGATGTTCGTGACGACGGCGAACACGCTGAACATCCCTGCGCCCCTGATGGACCGCATGGAGATCATCCGTATCGCCGGCTACACCGAGGACGAGAAGATCGAAATCGCCAAGCGTCACCTGATGCCCAAGGTGATCCGCGACCATGCCCTGCAGCCGAACGAATTCTCGGTCGGCGAGGACGCGATCCGCGGTATCATCCAGACCTACACGCGGGAAGCCGGCGTGCGCAGCCTGGAGCGCGAGCTGATGAAGCTCGGGCGCAAGGCGGTGACCGAGATCCTGCGGACGAAGAAGAAGACGGTGAAGATCACGGCGGACAACCTCGCCGATTATCTCGGCGTGCCGCGCTTCCGCTTCGGTCAGGTCGAGGCGGACGATCAGGTCGGCGTGGTCACGGGTCTTGCCTGGACGGAAGTCGGCGGCGAGCTGCTGACGGTCGAAGGCGTCATGATGCCCGGCAAGGGCCGCATGACGGTGACCGGCAATCTGCGCGACGTCATGAAGGAATCGATCTCGGCGGCGGCATCCTATGTCCGCTCCCGCGCTATCGATTTCGGCATCGAGCCGCCGCTGTTCGACAAGCGCGACATCCACGTCCACTTGCCGGAAGGCGCGACTCCGAAGGACGGCCCGTCCGCCGGCGCCGCGATGGCCACGGCCATCGTTTCGGTGCTGACGGGTATCCCGGTGCGGGCCGATGTGGCGATGACCGGCGAGATCACGCTGCGCGGCCGTATTCTGCCGATCGGCGGCCTGAAGGAGAAGCTGCTCGCGGCATTGCGCGGCGGCATCAAGAAGGTCCTGATCCCGGAAGAGAACGTCAAGGACCTGGCGGACATTCCGGACAATGTGAAGAACGGCATGGAGATCGTCCCGGTCTCGCGGGTCGGCGAGGTGCTCGCGCATGCGCTGACCAGGATGCCGGAGCCGATCGAGTGGGTCGAGCCGGTCAATGCGCCCGCTCCGGTCGACAGCGGCGACGATGCCGGAAAGTCGCTTGCTCATTAGCATTTGCTAACATTGCAGCGCACAAAGAGAGAGCCGGGCCTTGAGCCCGGCTTTTTCATGTGAAAAAGCCATGAAAAAATGGAAAAAAGCCCGGAATTCCGCGGTTTTCGGCTTGGGTTCCGGAGCGCTTCTTTCTAAAGTCCGTTTCCTGCCGGATGAGTCGTAGTTCCGGTTTTCTCATGGAAGGGAATTTTTATGAACAAGAACGAACTGGTGTCCGCCGTCGCCGACTCCGCAAGCATTTCGAAGGCTGATGCGCAGTCCGCCGTCGATGCGGTGTTCTCCGTGATCACTGGCGAACTGAAGAAGGGCGGCGATGTCCGGCTTGTCGGCTTCGGAAATTTCACCGTGTCAAAACGCGCTGCTTCGACCGGCCGCAACCCGCAGACCGGCGCGGAAGTGAAGATTCCGGCCCGCACCGTGCCGAAGTTCTCGGCTGGCAAGGGCCTCAAGGACGCGGTCAACTAAGACCTTTTCTTTTAAGAGCAGAAAAGCCGGGCTTGCCCGGCTTTTCTTTTTTTCGGCTGTTCGCAGCGGCTCAGGCCGTCGGCGCGTCGGCGCGCATCAGGCCTTCCTGTTTCAAATCCACCCATAGCGCCGCAGGTATTTTGGTGTCGAGCAGCGCCCGGTTGCTTTCGACCTCGGCCGGCCGCTGGCCGCCGGGGATCACCGACATCACCGAAGGATGCTGCAGCGGGAACTGCAGAGCCGCCTCGATCAGGCGCACGTCGTGGCGCTTGCAGACGGCTTCGATACGCGCCACGCGATCCAGGATCTCCTTCGGCGCCTCGCTGTAATTGTAGAAGGCTCCGGGCTTCGGTCCGGTCGCAAGCACGCCGGAATTGTAGGGCCCGCCCAGCACGATGCCGATGCCGCGCTTCTGGCAAAGCGGCAGGAAGGATTGCAGCGCCTCCTGCTCGAGCAGCGTGTAACGGCCGGCGAGCAGGAACAGGTCGAAGTCGCCGCGTTCGGCGAGGGTTTGAGCGACCTGCCACTCGTTGATGCCGCCGCCGAAGGCCTTGATGACGCCCTGGTCGCGCAGCGAAAGCAGCCCGTAATAGCCCGACGACATGAACTCCTCGATGCGGGCGTCGGAGGCCTCCTTGCTGCCATGAGTGAAGACGTCGACATCGTGGACGAAGAGGATGTCGATGCGGTCGACGCCCAGACGCTCCAGCGAGGCCTCGAAGGAACGCATGACGCCGTCGTAGCTGTAGTCGTAGACTTCCCGGCGCGACGGCGTGTCGAAGAACTTGCCGATGCCGGTGCGCTGGGCCGGCGCAGAGACGCGCATGATACGGCCGACCTTGCTCGACAAAACATAGTCGTCGCGCTTCCTGCCGCGCAGGAACGGGTTGAGGCGGGTTTCAGACAGGCCAAGGCCGTAGAGCGGGGCCGTATCATAGTAGCGGCATCCGGTCGCCCATGCCGCCTGCAGGGTGGCGTTGGCATCCTCGTCGGAGATAGCGCGGTAGAGATTGCCGAGCGGCGCCGTGCCGAAACCGAGCTCGGTGAAGGTGATGCCGCCATTGCCGATGCGGTCGAAATGCCGTGTCTTCATGTCTGACGATGTCCCGGAGCGATTTGTCTGACATGACACTATCACGCTCGTGGCCCAGCAAAAGTGCCGAGGCTCGTTGGACAGCGATTTTCGCGGTGGTAGCATAAACAAAACAAGCCTTTCGCGGCAGCACATCGCAAATCCACAAAGCCAAGCGACACCTCCGCAGGCAGGGTGAGCCATCATGACCAAAGCCGGATCAGGCATGTTCGCGACCGCGCTGAATGAGCTTGGCGCGGTGCTGGCGCGCACGGATGAAGCCCAAATCGACGCCGCCTGCGCGATGCTTGCCGGCGCCGGCAGGATCGCCGTCCATGGCTGCGGCCGCGAGGCGCTGCAGGTCAAGGGCTTCGCCATGCGGCTCTACCATCTCGGCCTGTCGGTCTCGGTCGTCGGCGACATGACCACGCCGCCATTGGGGCAGCGCGATGTCTTCCTGGCGAGTTCAGGGCCGGGCGAGACCACCACGGTGCTGACCTTGATGCGGGTTGCCCGCGCGGCTGGGGCAAAGGTGCTGCTCTTGACCGCAGAACCGGAAGGCAGCGCCGCGAAGCTTGCCGACTTCACGCTGCTCATCCCGGCGCAGACGATGGCCAGCGATCAGGGCGCCGCCCGAACCTCGGTGCTGCCGATGGGCTCGCTGTTCGAAGGCGCATTGTTCCTTTTGTTCGAAATCATGGTGCTTAAGCTCAAGGCGCTGACCGGGGCGACACCGGAAGCGATGCGCGCCAGGCACACCAATATGGAGTAGGGGATGCGCTACGAGCTGATGCTGCCGCACCAGATCCGCAAGGCGATCGAGGAGAACTGGCCGGTCGTTCTGCCGCTCGGCGTGCTCGAATACCATGGCGAGCACATGGCAGTCGGCATGGACACGCTGGCCGTCATCAAGACGGTGGAGCTGATCGAGCAGGAGAGGGACATCGTCATTTTGCCGCCCTTCTATTACGGCGCGGCAAGCTATGCGGTGGCTCCGCCGGAAGGCAGCGGCTCGGTGCAGGTCGGCGGTCCGGCGCTTTCGCCTTTCGCGGAGGAATTGTTCTACGGCCTGCTGCGCATCGGCTTCCGCAACATCCACGCCATCATCCATCATCAGACCGAGAATTTCGCGGCCGGCATGCCGACCGATCTCGCCTTCAAGACCGCCGGCCGGCAGGCGATCTTTCGCTTCCTCGAAAAGGAGCGCGGCGAGGGCTGGTGGGGCTCGAACGCGATGGCCGACTACTATGCCGGCCACGCCCAGGGCGAGAATGTTTTCAACTGGGTGCAGGTGCATCCGCTGATGCCGGCCGCGATGAACGGCAAATACCCGTTCGACCATGCCGGCATCGGCGAGACATCGCTGATGCTGGCCCTATGCCCGGAGGCGGTGGACGAGAAGCATTTCGCCGACAACACCGGCTGGTACACTAAAGGCGCCGCGGAAGCCTCCGCGGGTCTCGGCAAGATCGGCGTCGCGATGATACTCGACCATTTGCGGTCGATCCTGCAGGCCTAGTCTAGCTCTCTCGCCGAAGGGCGACGGTCCAGGGAGCGCCAACGTCTCACTCCGCTGAAGCACCCCTCATTCGTCTCGGCGCTTTCGCGCCGATCCACCTTCCCACAAGGGGAGAAGGTGGGGGCGCCTATTTCACCGAGCCGGCCGTCA
The DNA here is from genome assembly GCF_006439495.1 of Mesorhizobium sp. B3-1-8. Taxonomy (NCBI): domain Bacteria; kingdom Pseudomonadati; phylum Pseudomonadota; class Alphaproteobacteria; order Hyphomicrobiales; family Phyllobacteriaceae; genus Mesorhizobium; species Mesorhizobium sp. B3-1-8. The sequence continues at coordinate 72,646 of NZ_VFTK01000008.1, read as the reverse complement.
TGCCCATGATCAGATAGCGCTCGAGCGCGATACCGATGATCGCCAGCGGCGCGATCGCTGCCGTCGCGAGGGCCGCCATCGACCACCAGTTGATGCCTTGCGAGCCGGTCTGGCTCGCCACCATGACGGGGATTGTCTTGGCGTCCGTCGACGTCAGAAGGGCGGCGAAGAAATACTCGTTCCAACACAGCACCATCGCCAGGATGAAAGCGGCGACCATGCCGGGCAGGGCGATCGGCATGACGATGCGGAAGAAGGCGCCCCAGATCGACAGTCCGTCGACCAAAGCGGCTTCCTCCAATTCGACGGGAATAGAGTTGAACTGGTCGCGCATGATCCAGATGACGATCGGCAGCACCATCAGCGTGTAGAGGAGCACAAGCCCAATGCGCGTATCGAGGAGGGCGACTTCGCGGTAGAGCACCAGGAAGGGGAGCGCCAGAACGACCGGCGGCAGGATCAGTTGCGACAGGAAGAAGAAAGAGATGTCCTCGTTCTTGAACCATGCGAATTTGTAGCGATAGCGGGTGAGGCCATAAGCGGCGAGGCTGCCGATGATGATGGCGAGACCCGATGCCCCGACAGAGGTGATGACAGAATTCATGAACCGTTTCAGAAATTCGTCGCGCACGGTCGATGTCTGGAAGATCGAATCCGGCGACAGGCCGAGCGAGCGCCAGCCTTTCCAGTCCGGCTGGAAGTCGACGAAGGGAATGAGATGCCCTTGCGTGACGTCGACCGCCGATTTGAACGAGGTGGTGATCGTCCAGTAGATCGGGAACAGACAGACAAAAGCCCAGAAGATAAGCGCGCCATAGATGAAGACGCGGCTGGCGATGAAGGCCGCCGGCGAGCGGATTTCGGAAACGGTGTAGTCGGTGGTCTGGACGCTCATGACGGCCGCTCAGTTGACGTTGCGCACGAAGCGACTGGCGAATTTCAGCAGCCAGGTCACGAACACGACGATGATGATGAGATAGGCCATGGCCAGCATGGTGCCGTAGCCGACATTCGAGCGGTCACGATATTCGCGATAGATGAAGCTCGACACGGAATCGGTGGCGCCGCCGGGGCCGCCGGAGGTCAAGGTGATGATGATGTCGGCGAGCTTCAGCTTGAAGATAATGCGCAGGATCACGGCCGTCACCGACACCGGCAGCATCAGCGGGAAGGTGACCTGCCAGAAGGTCTGCCATGCGGTTGCGCCGTCGACGCGGGCGGCTTCCAGAACCTCGCGCGACATCGCCTGCAGGCCGGCAAGCAGCATGATCATCATGAACGGGATGAAGGTCCAGGCGTCGAGCATCATGATCGAGATGCGGGCGGTGATCGGATCGGAGAAGAAAGCGGGATTGTCCCAGCCGAGATGGCGCGCCAGCGTCGCCGCCGGTCCGAACCGGTATTCCATCAGCGACTTGCCGACCATCCAGGACACCGCGACCGGCGACAGCATCAGCGGCAAAAGGAAGACAACGCGGAAGAATTTGCGGGCGCGGATCTGCGCGTTGAGCAGCAGCGCCAGGCCGAAGGCGATGACATATTCGACCAGTACCGCAAGCACGTAGAGCACCATGTTGAACAGCGCATTGCGGTAGTAGGGATCGGCCAGCATCTGCCAGAAATTGTCGAGTCCGTTGAACCTGCGTCCGGTAAACGAGCTGAGGTTCCAGTCGGTGAGCGCGATGTAGAAGCCGAACAGGGTCGGGAAGATCACCATGGCGATGGTGAAGAGCAGCGCCGGCAAAAGGAACAGCGCGCGCTGCCCGTCCTCGCCACGCGTCAGCACCTGCCAGGCGCCGAGCGCTGCGCCCCACAAGATGTAAGCGTAGATCACCGGTCGCCAGGTGTCGAAACCGACCGTGGACATTTCGGTCTTGTAGAGGACCTGCACGATGATGATCGCCAGCAGGCCAAGCGTCGCGAGGGCCAGCAGGCCCCAACCGAGGCGCTTGCGGCCTGCCGGGATCAGATCGGCCGGATTCGCCGGCCACGCATTCGCGGTCGAAATCTGCTCAGCCACGCCTCTCGCCTTCTAGAGCGCTTCACCGTTTCACGGAAACGGCGAACCGCTCTATCTCTTTGTTTTTACGCAATTCCGGACGGAAAACCGCTCACACTTTTCCTGGAATTGCTCTAACGCATCAAACCGGCCAAGCCGGTAAAGACGCGGCCCGGTGACGATGTGCCACCGGGCCGCGACGTCTCACAAGCCAGCCTACATGCCGAGCGAGGCTTTGTAGAGCTTGACCTGGTTTTCGCGGCCGATCTGGTCGGTCAGCTTTTCCCAGGCCGCGGCGATGGCGTCGGCGCCTTCCTGTGCCTTCATCTTGCCGGCGAAGGTGTTGGCCAGAATGTCCTCGGCGGCGGAGTAATACTGGAAGATGCCGGGGATGCGCGGCTCGATCGCCGCGTTCGGATGGTTGTAGGAATCGCCTTCCGACTTGAGATAGGAGGTGATGAAGGCCTCGTCGTAACCGGCCGCCACCCACTCCGGAATGTTGAAATGGGAGTTGCGGTAGGGCTGGAAGCCCGACGGGTACATCGCCGTCCAGATCGACAGGTCCTTGCCGCCGAGATGGGCGGCGGCGGACCATGCCGCCTTCTTCTTCTTTTCGTCCTTGTCGACGCGGGCCATGACATAGACGCCCCAGCCGAGATAGGCGCAGTTCGGCGCATAGTTCGGGCCGCTGGCAAGCTTGTCCCACTTGCCGGTCTTGGAGTTGTAGACGTCGTCGGAGCCCGGCAGGATCGAGAAGCCGGTGACGTCGCCGATGACCGAGGAGTCATTGGTCTTGACGTTCGAGCCGACGTCGCCCCACCAGGGGATCATCGAGCCGGTGCCAGCCAGGAACTGCTGGAAGGCCGTGGTGTTCGGATCCGCGTTGATCTGGTCGGCGGGCTCGGACGGCAGGGCGTCGATCACGTCCTGGATGGCGCGCACCCAGGCGGGATTGTTGATGCGCGGCTTCATGGTGTCGGCATCGAACAGCCAGGCCTTGTCGTCGGGATGCTTGGCATAGGCGGTGGCGCGGCTGCCGAGGAAGTAGAAGCCGAAACCGCCCCAGGGCTTGGGCGCGTCGAGATAGCCATAAACGTCCTGGCCCTTGAATTTCTTGCCCTTGAGGAACTTGGTGACGGCCTGCACTTCCTGCCAGGTCTTCGGCACCCCCCACTCGGTGGTCGCGCCGCTGTCCTTCCACTGCTTGGCGAGGTCGGCATCGGCGAACACGTCGGTGCGGTAGTTGAAGTTGTGCGTGTCGCCGTCGATGGTCACGCGATACTGCTTGCCGTCCCAGGTGCCGACCGGCGGCTTCAGGTAGTTGACGAGGTCGTCGAAGTCGATCTGCTTCTTGACCCAGTCGGGCATCTCGGAGGTGAGGCCCTTGCCGCAGACATCGCCTTCGAAGGGCGCGCCCATCTCGATGATGTCGAAATCGACGGTGCCGGTGGCGATCGACTGCTGCAGGCGGGCGTTGTAGTCGGCCTGGGCGAGGTCGATCCAGCTGATCTTGGCGCCCGTATAGGCCTCCCATGGCTTCAGGAAGCCGCGGAACAGCACATTGTGCAGGTTCTGGTTGTTGAGGCCCATGAAGGTCAGCTCGACCCCGGCGAACTCGCCTTCCTTGACATTGGCCTTGGTCGCTTCGAGGCAGAGCTCGCCGACCTTCTGGAAGTCGGCGTCGGTGGGCTGGCCTTTGCCGACGCCCGGGATCTGCAGGATTTTCTTGCGCAGGTCGTCATCGGCCGCGGCCGGCCTCGTTAGCGCGCCGAGCCCGGCGCCGGAGGCGGCGGCGATTGCGGCCATGCTGGCCGCGCCCTTCAGCAGATCGCGGCGGTTCGCTCCGGCGCGCATCAGTTTTTCATACAGATCGACTCTCATCTACAGGTTCCTCCCAGAACAACAGCCATTGAATTGAAGTGCCAATCTCTCGGACGTCGAAGCGTCTCTCGGTTCTCCTCGATCATACCGGACGTGGGACCCCACCCTGCGTCGCCGGAGCTCCGATTTCAGGGTAACAGGCCTGCTCTCGGATTGGCACTCGCCACTATTCGCGTAATCGATTACCTTGTCAACAAGATTGGCTTTTTATCTATAAGATACCGACTTGCCGTCGCCGTTGGCAATGGCTAGCTTCACCGCAAACGATAAAGGGGAGACGATGGCTCAAGTCGCGATCAGCAGTGTGGCCAAGGCGTTCGGAACCGTCAAGGTCCTGCATGAGGTCAGCGTCGATATTGCCGACGGACAGTTCGTCGTTCTGGTCGGTCCGTCAGGATGCGGCAAGTCCACGCTTTTGAGGATGGTGGCCGGGCTGGAGACCGTTTCCGGCGGTACGATTTCGATCGGCGACCGCGTCGTCAACAACCTGCCGCCGGCGAAGCGCGACATCGCCATGGTGTTCCAGAACTATGCACTCTATCCGCACAAGACGGTGGAGCAGAACATGGCCTTCGCGCTGAAGCTGCGCGGCACCGATCCGGCCGTCGTCGCCGAACGCGTCAAGCGTGCCGCCGACATCCTCGACCTTGCTCCGTACCTCAAGCGCTACCCGCGCCAGCTTTCCGGCGGCCAGCGCCAGCGCGTCGCCATGGGCCGCGCCATCGTGCGCAATCCGCAGGTGTTCCTGTTCGACGAGCCGCTTTCCAACCTCGACGCCAAGCTGCGCGTGCAGATGCGCACCGAGATCAAGGAGTTGCACCAGCGGCTGAAGACGACCACCATCTACGTCACCCATGACCAGATCGAGGCCATGACCATGGCCGACAAGATCGTCGTGATGCGCGACGGCCGTATCGAGCAGGTCGGCGCCCCGCTTGAGCTGTTCGATCGGCCGGCGAACCTTTTCGTCGCTGGCTTCATCGGCTCGCCTTCGATGAACCTGCTCAAGGGCACCGTGAAGAAGGCTGAGAAGCCGGTCGTCGAGATCGCGGGCACGGCGTTCCCGATGCCGTCGGGAGTTGCCGCCGAGGATGGCCAGGCCGTCGTCTACGGCGTGCGGCCGGAGCATCTGGAGATCCATCCGGAAGGCGTCGCATCCACCGTCTCGGTGGTCGAGCCGACAGGCTCCGAGACGCTGGCCTTCGTGCGCTTCGGCGAGGGCGAGATGGTGGCGCTGTTTCGCGAGCGCCACGACTTCAAGCCTGGCGACACGCTCAAGCTCAAGCCGCGTCTCGACCAGGTCCACCTCTTCGACGCCGGGACCGGCAAGCGTCTCTGACCGCACACAACCCTTCAAGAGGAAACCATGCTCAAAGGGATCAATCCGCTGCTCAATGCCGATGTGCTCCAGGCACTGCGGGCGATGGGCCATGGCGACGACCTGATCATAGCCGACACCAATTTCCCGTCCGATTCCGTGGCGCGGCAAACCGTGCTCGGCAAGCTGTTGCGCATCGATGCGACGGCGGCCGAAGTGGCGAAGGCGGTGCTGTCGGTCTTGCCGCTGGATACTTTCGTCAACGATGCGGCGGCGCGCATGGAGATCGTCGGCAAGCCGAACGAGATCCCGCCGGTGCAGAGGGAGGTGCAGAAGGAGATCGACGCGGCCGAGGGCAAGCCCTGGCCGATGATATCGATCGAGCGCTATGCCTTCTACGAGCGCTCCAAGAAAGCCTATTGCGTGATCCAGACCGGCGAGCGCCGCTTCTATGGCTGCTTTGCCTTCCGCAAGGGCGTCGTGCCGCCGGATACGGAGTAAGGACATGGCCACCGGCAAGCCCGTTGTGATCCTGGGTGTGTTCGTCGCCGACACCGCCTATCGCGCCGACCGCCAGCCGCGTCTGGGCGAGACGATCCTCGGCAATTCCTTCAAGCTCGGCCCAGGCGGCAAGGGATCGAACCAGGCCGTGGCCGCCGGCAAGCTCGACGCCGACATCACCTTCCTGACGCGCCTCGGCGTCGATGCTTTCGCCGACATGGCCAAACAGACGTGGAAGGACGCGGGCGTGAAAAGCGCCGTCATCGACACGCCGGACAGCTATACGGGCGCCGCCTATATCTTCGTCGAGGAAGGCAGCGGCAACAACGCCATCATCGTCAGCCCGGGTGCTGCAATGCTGATTTCCCCGGCCGACATCGAAGCGCATGCCGAGCTCATCCGGTCCGCCGGCGTCTTCGTCACCCAACTCGAACAGCCGATCGACGCGGTATTGAAGGCGCTGGAGATCGCGCGTGGAGCAGGGGTGACGACCATCCTCAACCCCGCGCCGGCCGCCAGCCTGCCCGACCGCATCTACGCGTTCTGCGACTATGTCACGCCCAACGAGACCGAAGCCGAAGGACTGACCGGCATCAAGGTTTCGTCGATCGACGACGCCCGCCGCGCCGCCGACGCTCTGCTGGCCAAGGGTGTCGGCGCCGTCATCGTGACGCTCGGCGAGAAGGGCGCGTTGCTCCACACCAAGACCCGCTCCGAACATGTCGGCGCGGTCAATGCCGGCCCGGTGGTCGAGACCACGGGAGCAGGTGACGCGTTCAATGGCGGCTTGGCCGCGGCCCTGGCAAAAGGCGTCGAGCCGCTGGAGGCCATCCGCTTTGCCTGCGCGGTCGCCGGCATTTCGGTGACGCGCCCCGGCACTGCGCCGTCCATGCCGACCCTCAAAGAGGTCGAAGCGCTGCTCGCCAGGGCCTGAGACCTCCCGCCGTCCATTTTTCGCGGCTTGTTAGAGGCCGCTTATTCCGGAACGCTACCGAGGCGAGCGCGTTCATCGTCCTGTCGGCGGCGCCGATTTGGAACGGTAGGATGAAAAAGCCTTACGAAAAGCCCACGCTCGTGAAGCGTCAGAAGCTCACCGAACGGACGGCCCAGATTATCGCTTCCGGGGTTGTCCTGGGCGAATGATTTCCAAGGATAGATAGCGCTACAGGATCCTGCTGGTCAGCTCCAGCATCGTCGTTGCACCTTGCTCGCTGCCGGGCATATGCACGACGCGCAGCACCCGCAGGTCCCTGCTCGATCCTTCGACCGGCATCGACACGCTTTCGCCCACCCGCGGCAATTCCTGGAAGGCGAGCTCGTCGATATCCCTGTCATCGTCGATGGAAATCCGACATCTCACAGCCATCTTTATCTCCCGTTTTTTCGCCCGTGGGCTGAACGGGACAAGGTTGGAATGGTTCCGAGAAAGACCTCAGCTGGCGAACCTGCCGCGATATTCGCGCGGCGTAAGCCCTTTCAACGCCTTGAATTGACGGCCGAAATTGGCCAGTGAGCGATAGCCGACAAGCTCGGCGATGTAGGCAATCGGCTTGTCTTCTTCCGTGAGAAGGGCGCAGGCTTCGCCGATGCGCAGCCGCGTCACATACTCGACCAGGGTCAAGCGCGTGTGCCGCGTGAACATGCGGTGAAAGCCTGACGGGCTGAGCGCGGCGAGGCGGGCGAGACGGTCGATGCTCAGATCGTCGGTGTAGTGCGCGTGCAGATAGTCCAGCACGCGATCTATGCGCGATCCGCTCGAGGCGATGGGCGAGGGCGAGCGGGACGGCGCAGTCAGCGGCTCGGCCTCGTCATCCCCGGCAAGCGTCAGCAGGACCGAAATGAGGTCGAGCAGCCGCTCCGCGGGCGGCTTGTCGAAGATCGCTTCGATACGCGCCCTGACGCGCCCGGTCGCGCCTTGCGAGAATTTCAGCCCGCGCGCCGATCTTTCCAGCAGGCCGGCGACCGGTCGCAGCTCCGTCAGGAGCCCGGTCAATCCACGTGCCCATTCGGGCCGGAACCAGATGACCATGACCAGATGCGGCCTGCCCACGTCGATCTTGCCCGAAGAAGACCATGTGTGCGGCAGGTTCGGGCCGAGCAGCACGAGATCGCCATCGTCATAGTTGCCGACATGGTCGCCGACGAAGCGGCGCCCGCGCGAGTTCAGGGTGAACGTCAGTTCATACTCCGGATGATGGTGCCATTCGAAGGGAATGGTCGGGTCGCGCGGGACCCTTACCATCGACCATGAGGCGTCATCGGCGATTGTGACTTTCTCAAGATACGGCTTCATGGCGTGCCACCAAGGAATTTGCCTCGAACGGCATAGAAAGAATGATGGACGCCAGAATAGTATCATTGACGGCCTGTCAGGGACAACATGCAGGTCCGCCGTTCGGTTAGCCTCGTGTTCGACAAGACAAGATCGAGGAGGAAATCGATGGCCCACGCGAAGGACATCACCAAGGACGATCACCCGACGTCCAGCCGGGTAACGACCCAATTGTCCAGGATCAAGAAAACGCTTCCGCTGCGCGTGCTTTCAGAGGCGGATTTCGCCCACTGGCAAAAGCGAGGCTTCGTGATCGTGCGCAATGCAGTGCCAAAGGAAAATGTCGAGCGCCTCAAGGGGTTGCTTTGGCAATTCGAGGAAAAGGACCCCAGCGATCCGGCGACCTGGGACGTCACCCAGCGGCGCGACTATGCGCTGAAGGAAATCAACAACGCCGGCATGGTCGAGATCTACAACCATCAGTTCCTGTGGGACAATCGTATGGCGCGCCGGGTCTATGACGCCTTTGTCGACATCTGGGACATGGAGGATCTGTGGGTCGCGATCGACCGCGCCAACCTCAACACCCCCAACAAGGGCAGACGCGCATCCCCTGGTTTCATCCACTGGGACGCCGACACCTCGCTCGAGCCCAAGCCGATCTCGGTCCAGGGTGTGCTTTCGCTGGTTCACCAGGACGGCGGTGATATCGGCGGTTTCCAATGTGTGCCCTATCTGTTCGAGCATTTCGATGAATGGGTCAAAACCCAGCCAGCCGACCGCGATCCGCACCACCCGGACATGAGGGGGATCGAGGACAGGATCGAGAAGCTCGAACTTTTCCCGGGCGACCTGATGATCTTCAATTCGCTCCTGGCGCATGGCGTGGCGCCGAACACATCCGACGGCAAGGTGAGGATGGCGCAGTACATCTCCATGTTCCCGGCCGATGAGGGCGATCTCGGCGAGCGCGAGGCGCGGATCCGATCCTGGCGCGAGCGCGAGGCGCCGCGGCGCGCCGGCTTTGCGGGCGATCCGCGCGGGTGGGAGAAGAAAAACGCCGAGACGGCAAAGCTGACGCCGCTCGGCGAAAGGCTGCTGGGGCTGGTCAGCTGGAACGGATGATGGCGTTTTTAGGGGTCCGCTCCTCCCACCATGCAGCACCGCAGGAGCAATCAATTCTCGGGAAGCGGCGACGGCTTGTCACTCAGGGTCCGCAGGTAAGCAATCAGGTTTGCTCGCTGGTTCTCGTCCCGCAGACCCGGGAAAATCATGTCTGTTCCAGGCAATGCGAATGCCGGGTTTGAGATGAAGGAATTGAGATCTTCAAAGGTCCATGTGCCGCCCGCTTCCTTTAGAGCCGATGAATACGGGACGTCGCCTTGTGAAGCTTTTGGTCGCCCTACAACGCCCCAAAGATTGACCCGTTTGGGAACCTTGAGGCCCGGGGCTGAAAGATGACAGACCCCGCATGTTTGGTCGAAAATCCCCTTGCCCGATTCAACGTTTGCCGATGCAAGTCGCGCCGAAATCGGCGCAATGGCCGGTCGTCCAGCGCCGTGATCCCGCAAGTAGGCGACGACGTCTTCGTGACCACCGAGCTTGGCCAGGTGTATGGGTGGATTTCCATTTGATGTCAGCGCATTGACGTCTGCTCCAGCGTCCACGAGATGGATTACACAACGAAGACAGCCTTTCTCGGCAGCCACGTGCAGCGGGGTTTGCGATTTCGCCACCTGATTTGGATCGGCTCCGTTATCCAGTAACAGCTTCACGATGTCTGGGTAGCCACCATTGTTGGCAGCGTAGAGTGGCGTTCTTTGCCAGCTGACGGGCATGTTAACGTCCGCCCCACGATCTATCAGAAGCTTTGCTATTTCGACATTTCCGCCCTCACAGGCGATATAGAGCGCCGTAACACCGTTAACTTCGTTGACGGCGGCGCCTTTGTCCAAGGCAGAAGCCACCCTCGCGGTGTCGCCGTGTCTGACAAGGTCACCCAAGCTGCTTGCTTGGACGGGCAGGGTAAAAAGCCAAAGAAACCACGAAGCCCATATTATCCACATGCTTGGACTGGTCATCGCATCCTCCGTGATGAGTTTTGCGCCCCTCCAACTGCGAGACAGCATCAATCGGCAGTGCCAGCATTGGCTGGCGTGCAATCACGCGGCCGACCCACTGCTGGGAAAAGCGCGGAAGGTTGGCTCGCACGGCGGCTCGGACTCTTGTAAAAATTAACTTTAGCAGACGCTTATATAAAGGCCAAGCGGAGACGGCCGAAGCTCTCGTTCGGCTGCCTACAAGGTCCCGCTCTTTCTCCCGCCAGTGTCAGGAGTCACTTTGGAATATAGCCATTGGGAAATGAATGGCGCGAGTGACGGGGCTCGAACCCGCGACCTCCGGCGTGACAGGCCGGCACTCTAACCGACTGAGCTACACCCGCGCACTGACGAGCACGTGTCAGCCGTGTTCGTCGTTGGGGCGCTGGATAAGGGGTTCGCCTGCGGGTGTCAAGCGCGGCATTCAAGCATTATAGCAATCGGGAGAAGGTTTTTTGACAGCGCCATTGAGCTTGGGAAAATCCGCACTGCAGGGCGCACGCCGTCCGTTCATTTGGCCTTGCGAATACGGCCCTAACTGCTTAAAGGTCCGCGCTCAAGCGGGCGATTAGCTCAGTTGGTAGAGCGCTTCGTTTACACCGAAGATGTCGGCGGTTCGAGCCCGTCATCGCCCACCAGTCCGCCGGACAAGCAGAACGCGGAATGCGGCAGCGGCCCTTGCCGGGCCGCCACCTTGTCGAGAGCCGAGTTCAGGCCGCTATTGCCTCACGTAACAGCGCTTGTGAGCGCCCGGAGCGGGATCGTCGCCGAAAGCGTTGTTGCCGCAGCGGACGCCGTTTCTGAAAACATTCTGCGTGTATTGGCCACGTGCGCCGTATCTGACCATCGCGCGGCCGCGGAAGCCGCAGAACTCACCCTCCCTGGCGCAGGCTACCCATTCGCCGCGGTCCGGGCGTGAGCCGTAATCATTGTCCCCGTAATTGTTGTCATCGCCATAACCGCCGCCGCGCGCCACGAAATAGCAGGCCTTGTCGCGGCCGGGAGCGGGGTCGCCAAAAAGGCGATTCGAGCAGGGCACGGACTGACGATCGAAAAACCGCGAGGTTGTTCGACCCCGTGCGCCGTAAACGACCTCCGTGGGATAGGGCAAGCGGCATATGCCGCCTTCATCGGCGCATCGCCGCAGCTGCTGCGCCGAGGCCGAGGCGGGGAAAAGGGCGGACGCCGCGGCGACCAGCCCGGCCAGACACATGAAGGCCAGCATCGTTCGGATCGAGACGTGAAAAGTTTTTAACACGAATTGTCTCCCGGTTTGGTTGTACGCAGGCATCCTATCGCAGACCGACTAAATGCGCGATGAGTGCCTGATTGCTGTCGGGAGGCTATCGTTAACTCGACATGCGAGCGCAGAACGCCGGGTGGTTCCTACCGATGGCCCGACTCAGTATTTGATGATCCGCCGCTCGACCAGAACCACCAGGCAGAACAGCGCGATCGACAGCGATGACGACAGAACGATCGCGGCGTAGAGTCGGTCGGACTGGTAATTGAAGGTGGCCTGGATGATCAGCGCGCCGAGCCCCTTGTCCGAGCCGATCCACTCGCCGACGATGGCGCCGATCACGGCGGTGGCTGACGAGATCCTCAGCGAAGAGAACAGCATCGGCAGGGCACGGGGTAGGCGCAGGCTCCAGAAAATCTCCGAGCGCGTCGCCGACAGTACCCGGAACAGCTCGTGTTCGTTGTCGCTGGCCGAATCGAGGCCGCGGATCATGTTCACCAGCGTCGGGAAGAAGCAGATCACCGCGGCGATGACGATCTTCGGCGTCATGCCGAGGCCGAAGATCAGGATGATGATTGGCGACAGCGCCAGGATCGGGATGGTGTTGAAGAAGAGCACGATCGGGAAATAGGCGGCTTGCAGGACGCGGCTGTGGACGAAGAGCACGGCCAGCAGCACGGCGGCCAGATCGCCGATGACGAAGCCGGCCACCGCTTCGATCAGCGTCGGCCTCAGATTATCGATGAGAAGCGTAAAATTCTTCTGGAAGACACCGAAGATCGCTGTCGGTGTCGGCACGATATAGGCCGGCACGCCGAGTAACGGCAGAATGTATTGCCAAGCAAGCAGGATCGAAGCCGCGCCCAGGACCGGAAGAGTGACGGTCATTTGCGGGGAAAGCGGCGCCTGTCTCACGATGCGTGCTCCAGCGCCACGCGCAGATCGGCCATGGCGACGACGATCGCCGGATCTTCGCGGCTGCAGCGATTGCCTTCCTGCTTGAAGGGCCGCATGTCGAGATCCTTGACGACGCGCCCAGGATTAGCGGCCAGCACGATGACGCGCTCGCCGAGATAGGCGGCTTCCGCAATCGAATGCGTGACGAACAGGATCGTCGTGCCGGTGCGCCGCCAGAGCGCCAGCAATTCGTCGTTCAATCGGTCGCGCGTGATCTCGTCCAGAGCGCCAAAGGGTTCGTCCATCAACAGCAATTTGGGCTCGCCGAGGAGGGCACGCGCGATCGCAACGCGCTGGCGCTGGCCGCCGGAGAGTTGGTGCGGCAGGCGCTCACTGAGCCCGCCGAGCCCCATCAATTCCAGCAGTTCGGCGCTGCGGTCCTCGATCTTTCGCGTCAGGCTGCGCTGGCCGACGCCAAGCGGCAGGCGCACATTGTCGCGCACCGTGCGCCAGGGCAGCAGTGTGGAATCTTGGAAAACGAAGCCGACATCGCGGCGCGAGCGCACCGTATGCGGCGTTTCGCCAAGCACGCTGATCGAGCCGCCGAGCGGGTCGATCAGATCCGCTACCACCCTGAGCAAGGTCGACTTGCCACAGCCGGACGGCCCCAGGATCGACAGGAAGGAACCGGCCGCGACAGTCAAGTCGAGGCCGGCGAGCACTTTGACGGCCGTCTGCCGGCCGCCATAGCCGACATCCAGCCGTCGGGCTTCGATCGCGCTTGGCATCATGCCGCGGGCGCGTCGAGCTTGGGCCGGTCGGCGGCAGAAAGCTCCAGGATCTTGGTGGTGTAGACATCCTTGGCGGCCGGCCGGCCGTTCGGATACTGGCCGACCTTGTCGAGCAGCGCCAACTGCTCGTCGATCGAGGCGGGATCGAACGTGCCCCAGCCGTCCCTGGCGGTGGCGCTGTCGAAGGAGAGTTTCAGCACCAGATTGACGGTCTTTTCCTCCCAGCCGAGATCCATTTCCGGATAGGCGGCGACCATCTTCTTGACCGCTTCCTGCGGGTTGGCGTGCACCCAGCCCCAGCCTTTGCCGACAGCGCCGATGAACTTCGCCAGCGTCCCGGGATCCTTCTCGATAGCCGCGTCGGTGGCGAAATAGACATCGGCGTAGGAGCTCAGCCCGAGGTCGCGCGTCAGGAGGTCGATGCGGTCGTCGCCGACGACGCTGAGCGCCTGGGTATTGGTGATCCAGCCGCCGATCGCGTCGACATCGCCCCGCACCAGCGGTGCCTTGTCGAAACCGACATTGACGATGGTCACGTCCGACGGATCGATGCCGTTCTTGGCCAGGATCTCATCGATGACGAAGCGCGCCGTCGGCTGGATGCCGATCTTCTTGCCCTTGAGGTCGGCCACGCCGCGGATCGGTTTTGCGAGCTTGGACGTCAATGCATAAGGACCGGTGCGGAAGCCGCAGGCGATGATCTTGACCGGCACACCGCTGGCGCGGGCGGAATAAAGCTGCGGCGTTTCCGAGAACTGGCCAAGCTGCGCGGCTCCTGAGATCACCGGCGGCACGGTTGACGCATTCGGGCCGCCGGGGCTGACTTCGACCTCCAACCCGGCATCCTTGAAATAGCCGTTGGCGACGGCCGCGATGTCGCCGATCTGTCCGTTGGACATCAGCCAATCATACTGGATGACGACCTTGCCCGCGGCCTTCGCGCCGGGCGTCAGCACTAGTTGCATGCCGGCCGACGCGGCCGCAACGGCTGCCATGCCGCCTTTCACGAAAGCGCGACGATTCAATTCGAAGTCCCTGTTCCCATTCATTTTTCGCTCCTGTTGCAGACTTTTCTCGTCTTTTCTTCAGGCGCCGTTCCCTTCGGCGCGGCGTCGTCTACGGCTGTTCGTCGTGGTAATCGCCAGGGCCGCCGTCGAGCCAGGCGTAAAGCTCCCAAAGTGTGCCGTCCGGGTCGGTGAAATAGGCGCAGCGCGCATTCCAGACATAGTTTTCGGGCGGGCCGTAGAAGGGCACGCCCTTGGCGCTCAGTTCGCCATGCAGCCGGTCGATATCGGCTGGCGTGTCGAGCTGCACGGCGACGCAGACTTTGTGCGCGTGGCGCGGCGATCTCAGGTCGGACACGCCGGTATGCCGGTTGATGTGGTCGAGCTCCCAGGCGGCGAGCGTGACGCCCTCGCCATGGAAATCGGCAAAGCCCTCGGCGCGGCGGCGCAGGCGGAAGCCGAGTTTTTCAACGTAGAAATCGACCGTCCTGTCGATGTTTTCGACCAGCAGGCAGACGTCGGAGATGCGGGTGATGCTTGCTGGCATGGCTATTTCGCTCCGTTGGCTTTCGAGAGCGGCAGCTTGACGCCGACGCGGTTGGCCGCACCGACGATGTGCGCGCGCATCGCCGCTTCCGCCGCCTCCGGATCGCCCGCCACCAGGGCGTCATAGATGCGCACATGCTCGCCGACATTGATTTCCACGAGGTCGTGCAGCGGATTGGTCATGCGCGCGTAGTGGATCGAGTGACGGATCTGCTCGCAGACGAAGGAAATGAAGGTGTGGATGTAGCTGTTGCCGGTGGCGCGCGCGATCTCGCGGTGGAAGAGCAGGTCGGCGTCGATGCTGCCTTCCTCCCAACGCTCTTCGCCGCCCATGCGGTCGAGTGCCGCCTTGATCGAATCGAGATGTTCCTGATTGCGCCGCGCCGCTGCCAGCGCCGCCGATTCGGCTTCGAGGATGCAGCGCAGCTCGAACAGCCGCTCCATGTTGTGCGTGTCCTTGAGCGCCTCGCGGTCGATGCGGATCGCGGCCCGTTGCTCAGGCGCGAGCACGAAAGCGCCGATGCCCTGGCGCGCCTCGATCAGGCCATCGGCACGAAGCTGAGCGATCGCTTCGCGCACCACATTGCGGCTGACGCCGAATTTTTTCGACAGTTCCTGCTCGGTCGGCAGCCGTGCGCCGGGGTTCAGCTCGCCCGATTCGATCTCGCGACTGAGGAAAGCCGCGACACGATGCGGCAAGGTTTCGATGGTACCGATGGCGGCCAGTCTTTGCTTCATGGAAAAGTTTCCGTCGCGGGCAACAGACAGCCGGGATTCATCAGGCCCTTGGGGTCAAGGGCGCTCTTCAGCGCCGCGACCATGCGGCGATGCGCCGGCGAGAGTCCGGCCCAGAATTCCTTGCGGCGGCTGCGGCCGATGCCGTGCTCCGCGCTGATCGAGCCGCCGAGGCCGACGGCGATTTCATAGAGCCCGGCAATGACCTCAGCGCCACGTGCACGAGCCTCGTACTCGGCAAGGTCGAGAGGCGGCAGCACGTTGAAATGGATATTGCCGTCGCCGGCGTGGCCGTAGGCGAGGGGGATCCAGCCGGGATGGTCGTTCGCGACGAAGCGGCGGGCCTGCTCGATCAGGGCCGGGATGTCGGAAATCCTCACCGACAGATCGGTGCGCACATGATAGCCACGCCTGGCTTGGCCTTCGACGAGACCTTCCCGGATGGCCCAAAAACTCCTGGCCTGCGCGGTGCTTGCGGCGAGAGCCGCGTCGGTCACCAGGCCGTTCTCCATGGCTTCGGCGAGAAAGCCGGCAAGCAGACTGTTGAGGTCGATGGCGGCGCCGGACGACAATTCGATGAGCACCTGGACGGGCGCCGAGACCGGCGCTCCCAATGCGGGGTCGATCAGCCGGGCGAGCTCGATGCATTCCGAGCCGATGATCTCGAAAGCGGAGATTAGGTCCGAACAGTCGCGGCGCGCCCCGTTGAACAGCTCAACGGCCGCCTCGAACGAGGCCAGGCCGAGATAGGCGGTCTCTGTTTTGGCCGGTTTTGGAAACAGCTTGACCTCGACACCCGTAATGATGCCGAGCGTGCCCTCTGAGCCGATGAAAAGCTGCTTCAGGTCATAGCCGCTGTTGTTCTTGCGAAGGCCGGAGAAGCCGTTCCACAGTTCGCCATCCGCTAGCACAACCTCTAGCCCGAGGATCAGGTCGCGCGCCATGCCGTAGCGCAGCACGTTGACGCCGCCCGCATTGGTCGCCGCATTGCCGCCGATCTGGCAGCTGCCTTGCGCGCCGAGCGCCAGCGGGAACAGGCAATCCTTCGTCTCGCAAGCATCCTTGATCGTCTGCAGCACACAACCGGCGTCGGCGCGCAGCGTGAAGTTTTTCGTATCGATCTGCCGGATAGCGTTCAGCCGCTCGAGGCTGACGACGACCAGGCCGCCACCTTTGTTGTCGATCGCGCCCGATACCAGTCCGGTGTTGCCGCCCTGCGGAACGACACCCAGCCCGAGCTCATTGCATAGGCGCATCAGCGACTGGACCTCGGCCACCGATGCGGGCCGCAGCACGGCCAGGGCGTTGCCGCGATAATCGCCGGCCCAGTCGCCCAGATATTTCGCCATTCCAGCCGGCTCCACGGCGATGCCGTTTCGGCCGACTGCGCCTTCCATGGCGCTGAGGATTTCCGGCGAGAGGCGATGAACGGTCATGAAAGTTCATGTCTGGATATCGGGTGATGCATATCATCCTACAACTTAATTCGAGTCAACGGTTTCTTCCTGACCGGTGGGTATCAGCGACCTTCCCATGGGATGCGGTGGTTGATCCATGTCGCCGGCAAGGAGGCGTGCATAGGCCCTGCCGATGCGTGGTTCTGGCCGATTGCCGACCGTCAAAACCACCGCGATGGTGGGCGGCAGGGGAAGCTGCGGCTCGTCCCCGACCAGATCGATCCGGTGAGGAGAAAAGATGATTGAACTGCCTTTTGCCCGCGAAGAGTACCAGCAGCGGCTCGCAAAAATCCGCGCCGAGATGGCAAAGCGCGGCATCGAACTCCTGATCGTCAACGACGTCGCCAACCAGCATTACATCACCGGCTATGACGGCTGGTCGTTCTACACGCCGCAGGTGGTGCTTGTTCCGATCGAGGATGCCGAGCCTGTCTGGATCGGCCGCGCCATGGATGCGGCCGGCGGCTTGCTGACGGCCTGGATGAAGCCGGAAAACGTGGTCGGATTTCCGGAGGACCATGTCCAGCGCGCCGATCGGCATCCCATGGACTGGATCGCGGCGTGGATCGTCGCCAAGGGCTGGGGCAGCCGCGACATCGGCATCGAGCTCGAAGCCTATTATTTTTCACCGAAGGCGCATGCGCGGCTCGTCGCCGGATTGCCCAATGCGAAATGGCACGACGCCGACCTGCTCGTGAACTGGATCCGCGCGGTGAAATCGGCGCCGGAAATCGCTTATCTGCGCAAGGCATCGAGGCTGGCTGAGGCGGCGGTCGCGCGGGCCTACGAAGTCATTGCGCCGGGTGTGCGCGAATGCGATGCGATTGCTTCCATCCAGGCGGCGCAGATTGCCGGAAGTCCCGATTTCGCCGGCGACATCACGGCGCTGCCGCCGACGATCCTCGGCGGCGAAAACGCTTCCGCGCCGCACATCATGTGGAGCGACCGGCGGTTCGGAAAGGACGAAACGATCGCGCTTGAGCTAGCCGGCGTCTGCCGCCGCTATGCCGCCGGGCTCGCCAGGACGATGCAGCTCGGCAAGACGCCGACCCGCGTCGCGGACACGGCGAAGGCTGTGATCGAGGGCATGGATGCGGTGCTCGATACGGTCCGGCCGGGCACGGCCGCCGAAGCGGTCGAAGCTGCGTGGCGCAAGGTCATCCAGCGCCACGGGCTGAAGAAGGAGTCGCGCATCGGCTACTCCATCGGCGTTGCCTATCCGCCGGATTGGGGCGAGCATACGATCAGCCTGAGACCCGGCGACAAGACGGTGCTCCAACCCGGCAATGTCGTACACTCCATCCTGGGCATGTGGATGGACGGCTGGGGCATCGAGATCAGCGAGACCATTCTGGTGACCGATACCGGCAACGAGACGCTGACGAAGTTCCCGCGGGATATCCATGTCAAAGCCTGACCGGCCGTCTTCAGCAAGCGATACCGCGGCCGACATCGATGCCGGAATTCTCGATCGGATGATCGAGATTCGCCGTCACTTGCATCGTCACCCGGAGCTTTCAAATCGCGAGGCGGGCACGCAACGCTATTTGCGGGAGATGCTGGCAAGCGAAGGTATCGCCGACATCCGCGACGTCGCCGGCTATGGGCTTGCAGTCGATATCGTCGGCACCGGCAGGCCGTCCAACCGCAAGCTCGCCATTCGCGCCGACATAGACGCCTTGCCGATCGAAGAGGAATCCGGCGTCGATTATGCGTCGGAAAATCCAGGCGTGATGCATGCCTGCGGCCACGACGCCCATGCCGCGATGGGCTTTGCGGTGGCAGCGCATCTGCATCGCTCACGCGAAAGTTTCGGCGGGACCATTCGGCTCATCTTCCAGCCGGCCGAGGAAGACGAGCCGTCAGGAGGCAAGCGGGTGGTGGAGGAGGGACTTCTCGACGACGTCGACGCGGCGATCTGCGTCCACGTCGATCCGTACACGCTTTCCGGCAAGGTCGCCGTCGGCTCCGGGCCGTACACTCTGGCATGCGACACGTTCGACGTGCTGGTCACCGGCTCGGCGGCGCATGCGGCAAAGCCCTATGAAGGTGTCGATGCGCTGACTGTCGCCTGCTCCATGGTGAGCGAATTGCAGAAGATCGTTTCGCGCGAGACCGATCCCTATGATCCGCTGGTCATTTCGGTGACCGCCATCAATGGCGGCAATGCCTACAATGTCACCGCCGGCAAGGTCGCGTTGAAAGGCACAATACGCAGCGGCAATGATGCCACCCGCGAGCGCGCCTGGCGCCGGCTTCGCGAGGTGCTGGAGGGCGTAGCGGTCAGCCACGGAGCGGGCGTGCAAGTAGACATCCATCGCGGCGAACCCGGCGTCGTCAACAATGCCGAAATGGCCGAACTGATCCTTGCCAGCGCCAAGGCCAGCATCGGCGCGGACAATGTCCTCACCATCCCCGGCTGGAGCATCGCCGATGACTTCGGCTACTACAGCGAGAAGCGTCCGTCGGTCTATTTCCGGCTCGGTATCCGCAACGAGGAGGTCGGATCGGTCTATCCGCTTCACCATTCCAGGTTTCGCGTCGACGAGGCCGCGTTGAAGAACGGCGTCCTTACGTTGGTTTCCGCGGCAACGATGTACCTGGCCGGGCAGGAGAATCCTGGCGTCTAGCGAGGACCGCCAATCTGTTAGAGGTACTGCGCGACCTTCTTGCCGACAGTCAGGAAGCGCAGCGGGTCGACCGCCTCGCCGTCGTGACGCACTTCGTAGTGGAGGTGCGGCCCGGTCGAACGGCCGCTGCTGCCGGTCTTGCCGATGACCTCGCCGGCGGCGAGTTTCTGGCCGACACTCACATCGATCTCGCTCAAATGCCCGTAACGTGTGGCAAAGCCGTTGCCGTGGTCGACCTCGACCATGCGGCCGTAGCCGCCGGCCCAGCCGGCCCTGGTGACGGTGCCGGCGGCTGTGACCTTGGCCGGCATGCCGATCGGCGCCCTGAAATCCATTCCCGTATGCAGGGCGGCGGTGCCGAGGATCGGGTCGGTGCGCACACCGAACGGGCTGGTCACCGTATGGCCAGGAGCGGGGTTGGCGAGCGGCAGCTTGCGCGCCTCCTTCTTGACTCCGTCGAGCGCATCGAGTGCCTCGTCCAGTTCCTTGACCTTGCTGTCGAAAACCATCGAGGGATCAATCGGAACCAATGGGCCGCCGACGTCGCTCTTGCCGAACTCGCTGTCGACCGGCAGGCCCGCCGCTTCCAGCGCCTGGGCGATGGCGTCGGCATTCTTGTAGGCGTTGTCGGCAAGCGTGGTGATGCGCGAAAGCTGCTGGTTCTCGATGGCCTTCAGCGACGTATTGATCGAGACGAACAGCTTGTCGGCGCGGTCGGCGGCCGTTTCGCCGTCAAGCGGGTCGGACCTTGTCGACCAGAGCGAGAAGGGCCTGGTGTCGCCGGCGCTCAAGGATGCGACGGAATAGGTCGGCGCCTGCGAAAGGCTGCCGGTGACCTCTGGATTTGCGTCTGGCTTAGGCGCCGCTGCGCTCGTCGCGGGAACGTCGCCGACCTCGTTCTCGGCGCGCTCGAGGATCGGCCCAAGCCGTCCATGCCGCTCGCTGAGCTGGGTCTGCCTGGCCAGCAGCTCGCTGACCTTGGTCTCCATCAGCTGCTGATCGAGAAGCTGGCGGCTGGTGATGCGATCGACCTGGGCGCGAAGGGCCGAGATGCGGTCCTCATAGGCCTGCTGCATGCGCGCCTGTCTTGCCGTCGTGGCGCCGATCAGGTCGTCGCGCAGCACCAGATAGGAAGTCGCGAGCAAATAGCCGATGGCGATCGCCGCCAGGGCCGAGCCGATGAAGGCGGCGAGCCAAGGGCGGATGGTGAAATGCCTTATCTCGTTGCCCCGGGCGATGATGACCGTGTGCGGTTCCTTACGCCTGCCGAAGACAGCTGACTGACCGGTTGGTTTCACGGGGACCAAGCTTTCGTTACGGGACCAACGACAAGCCTGATTACACATTATTAGGGTTAACAAAGTTTTGCCGGCCGGGATCTCGGCGCAATCTTTGCCCGCATCGCGGGTGAGAGGTTGCAATGGGCGGCGGGCACCCGGCGACGATGCGAAAGCCGTGCGAGCCTGCTTTTAGAGCGCGCGCGCGGCCTCAAGCACCTCTTCGGCGTGGCCCTTGACGCGAACCTTGCGCCAGACGCGGGCGATCCGCCCATCCTTGCCGATCAGGAAGGTGGCGCGCTCGACACCCATATATTTGCGCCCGTACATCGTCTTCTCGACCCACAACTGATAGGCCTCGATCACTTTGCGCTCCTCGTCGGCGATGAGATCGACCGTGAGATCGTACTTCGCCTTGAATTTGTCGTGTTTCTTCACGCTATCGGGCGATAGCCCGATCACCACGGCACCAGCCTTCTCGAACTCCGGCTTCAACTGCGAGAAGCTGATGGCCTCGGCGGTGCAACCTGTGGTGTCGTCCTGCGGGTAGAAATAGAGTACAACCGGCTTACCCCGGAGCGCGGCGAGGCTGAAAGAGCCGCCGCCGTCACGCGGAAGATCGAATTGGGGTGCTGCGTCGCCCACGTCGAGATCAGCCATATCGATGCCCTTGTTTGCGGTTACGCGCGGGAAATCATCGATATAACGTGAAGCGGGGATTCGTCCACGACGAGTTCGTCACAACGGAATATTGCTTGGATCAGGAAGAACCGCAGCACGAGAAGATCAGGTTCAGGCGTGACGAGATCACCGACCTGGCGAGGCTTCCGTCCGCGTGCAGTGTGCCGCCGCTCGGCCGGGCAGCGGTGCGGCGGCGTTTCCGCACCCTCGGCTGGATGTTCGCCGGACTTTGCGCGCTCGTGCTTCTGACGGCGGCGGGCGTCTATGTCCTCGGCGCCTCCGGTATCGGCACGGAGCGCCTCCGGACCGAGGCGGAGACCGCCATCGAGAAGCTGGCCGGCGTCGATGTCCAAGTCACTGTCGGCGCGGCGCGACTGACGCTCGATGGGTCGAGCTTCGTCGCCCTGCAGGTGAACGATGTCAGCCTGAAGACGGCCGACGGCAAGCCGATGGCCGATATCGGGCGCGTGCGTTTCGGCATGCGCCTGCTGCCGCTGCTTTCCGGCGATGTCAGGCTGACCAGCGCCAGATTTTCCGACGCCCGCATCGTGGTGGCCGCCATGCCCTCCGTCGGCGGCGACCCGACGGCGGCGCTGCGCAACGAGGACGGCCTTGTCGACCCGGAGAAAGTGTCGGCGGCGGTGTTTTCAGGCGTCAATGACGCGCTGGATGCGGTGCGTGAGGACTCGATGCGCCAGATCGATCTGCGCAATGTCGAGTTCGAACTGCCGGACACCGGGCCGGTCAAGCGCGTGACCGTCGCCTCGGCGACCGTCGCACAGACCGGTACGGGAAGCATGCACGCCTCCTACGATGCCGTTGTCGATGGCCGGCACGCGACCTTGACCGCCTCGGCGACGCGTGATGCGACGGCCAGGCGCATTTCGTCGCTGGACGCCAACCTAGAGATAGAAGGCGCCCCCGGCGAGGGCAGTTCGACCGAGGTCGCCCCGGCGGCCGATGGCGCCAGACTGGGTTCGATCGCATTGAAGCTTTCCGGCTCGGAAGCGTCGGGCGACAGCCCATCGCGCCTGGCGGCTTCGCTCTCGCTCAACGGTTCGGTGCTCGACCTGGACGAACGCGGGCTGCTGCCGACCGATGTCGATGCCGATGCCACCCTGGTGGCCGGTTCGAACAAGATCTCGGTCGACCGGCTGCGGATCAGGAGCGGCCGCTCCAGCTTCGACCTCGCCGGATCGATCGGGCCGAAGCCGGCAGTGGCGGGGGAGGAGCCCGCCTACCGCTATGACCTCACCAGCGACGGTTCGACGCTGGCGCCTTCGGAATCGCCGGAACCGGCGCTTCGGTTCCTGGCCCGCGTCGCCGGAGTCTACCAACCAAAGAGCCGCAAGCTCGTCGCCGAGCAGATCGGCGTGCGCTCCGGCGGATCGGGCGAGGTGCTGGGCGCGGCCACTGTCGCCTTCATCGACAACGGCCCGCCAGGCGTATCGCTGTCGCTCAACGTGCACGACATGCCGGTCTCGCATGTCAAGCAATTATGGCCGTGGTTCTCGGCCCGCAATGCGCGGCTTTGGGTGTTGGGGAATCTGTTCGGCGGCACGGTGACCGACGCCAATCTGCAGTTCCAGGTCGTGCCGGGGCGCCTGGGCAACGGCGTGCCGCTTACCGGCGACGAAGTGTTCGGCCGTTTCCAGATCGAGGGATCGCGCTTCGATACCGCCGGGCGCATTCCGCCGGTCCGCGACGCCGCCGGCGTCGTCGCGTTCCACGGCAACGATGTCGACATCACGCTCTCCTCGGGCAGCGTCTATATGCCGAGCGGCCGCAACGTGGCGGCAAGCGGCGGCACGTTGACGATCAAGAACGCGAACCTGCCGATTGTGGTCGGCAAGCTCGACATCGACGTCGCGGGTGAGGCGCCGGCGATCGCCGAGCTCGCCTCGTACGAGCCGATCAATGCCATGCGCCACGTCGGACTGGCGCCGGAAGACCTGTCCGGCACTCTCACCGGCCACGTCAGGGCGGACATTCCCTTGACAAGGGGCATGGACACCTCGACGCTCGATTGGCTGGTTTCGCTCGACTATCAAAACCTGTCGCTGGCCAAGCCGTTCGAGGACCAGACGGTGACCGAGGCCGATGGCTCAATCACCGTCGGCCCAAAGCAGGCGGTGATTTCCGCGGAGGCCAAGCTCAACGGCATTCCAGCCGAACTCGATCTGATCGAGCCGCTTGCCGACGACGGGCCGGCGCGAAGACGCAAGGTTACACTGGTCCTCGACGACAAGACGCGCAATGCCAGCATGCCCGGCCTGTCGGACCTGCTTTCGGGAACCATCAAGGTGGCGATCGACAAGAGCGGCGAGGGCGCCCAGCAGGTTTCGGCGGACCTGACCAACGCCAGGCTCGACATTCCTTGGGCAGGCTGGAGCAAGGGCGCCGGCATTCCCGCCAAGGTCGCTTTCGACATGGCGAAGTCCGGCAGCACCACCACATTGACGGATTTCGATCTCGGCGGAAAAAGCTTCTCGATCGATGGCAATGTGACGCTGGTCAACGGCTCGCTGTCCGCGGCCCGCTTCAGCAAAGTCGCGTTGAACAGAGGCGACGACGTTGCCGTTTCGGTCAAGCGTTCCGGCAAGAGCTACGCTGTCGATGTCAGCGGCGCGTCGCTCGACGCCCGCTCGCTGATCAAGCAGTTCACCTCGGATGTCGATACCGCCACGAAGGGCGCCGGCAACGGTGCGATCTTGGTGAGCGCCGATGTGGCATCGCTGACCGGTTTCCATGACGAAGTGCTCTCCAACCTCAAGCTCGAATACAGCGCCGCCGGATCGCGCGTGAACGGGCTCAACGTCACGGCCGCGGCAAGCTCTGGCGCCGCGATCGCGATCAACAACACCACCAGCGAGGGCGGCCGCTCGCTTAGGGTCAAGTCGGCCGATGCCGGCGCGATCCTGCGTTTCCTCAACGTTTACGAGCATATGGAAGGCGGCGCGATCACGCTGTCGCTCTCGGGCGCCGGCGACGGGCCGATGAAGGGGCAGGTGGATGCCAGCAATTTCTATGTGGTCAACGAGCCCAAGCTGGCTTCGATCGTGTCGACAACGCCGGCCGGCGATACACGCAGCCTGAACGAAGCCGTCAAAGGCAACATCGATACATCGAGGGTGCAGTTCGAGCGCGGCTTTGCCGAGATCGACAAGGGTTCCGGCTATCTGAAACTGGCGAACGGCCTGCTGCGCGGCCCGCGCATCGGCACGACCTTCCAGGGCACGCTCTACGACCCGAATAACAACATGGACATGACCGGGACCTTCATGCCGGTCTATGGTCTCAATCGCATCTTCGGCGAGCTGCCACTGTTCGGGCCGCTGCTCGGCAACGGACGCGACCGCGGACTGATCGGCGTCACCTATCGGCTGCGCGGCAACGCAAACAAGCCGACGCTCAACATCAATCCGCTATCGGTTGTGGCGCCAGGCATATTCCGCTCGATCTTCGAGTATCGTTGAGACCAAACATCAACCGGCTCAGCCATCGAGATCGATCGGAGGCTCGTTCGCCTGGGCCGAATCACGACCATGAACCTTGCTAGCCATTGCTGTCGCGATTGCTCGGTCGATTCGCGACGCTCTCGTCAAAATTCCGCAGCAATACGCTTGTCGCGGCCGCAATCGCACGCCTGACGTCCGACTCGGTGGTGCGCGCGTTAACCACGCTGACCCGCATGGCGCGACGGTTGCGCCAGGTTGTACTCGAGAAGAAGGCTTCGCCGGTCTCGTTGATCCTTCGAATTGTCTCGTCCGTGAAAGCGTCGTTTTCCTCGGGTGACGCTCCCGGTCGGCCGAACCGGACCAGGCCCTGATTAAGTGTGGGCCGTGCAAGTATCTGCGCACCCGGCAGTTCGCCAATCCCGTCGATGATGTCGGCGCAATGCATGCAACAGCGGTCGACCAGAGCCTCTACGCCGCTGCGGCCGAGTTCCCTCAGCGCGGCGTAAACGGGAATCCCGCGCGCGCGGCGGGAGTATTCCGGGTTCCAGTCCGACTGGTCGCGCGCTGTGGATGTCGGCGCGACGTATGACGCGCTCGATGTCATCGCCGCGCGATGCGCCGTGCGATCCCGGATTATGGCAATGCCGCAATCGAAGGGAACGTTCAGCCATTTGTGAGCATCGGTCGCCCAACTGTCCGCCAATTCCACACCGTCGAGCCGATCGCGGTATGTCCCGCTTGCACGTGCGAACAGGCCGAAGGCCCCGTCGATATGAACCCAGGCGCCGACCGAGTGTGCCAGCGGGATCAACTCCTTGAACGGATCGCACGCGCCGATGTTCAGGTCGGCGGCGTTGAGTACGAGGACGGTCGGCCCGGAGCCACTCGAAAGCGCTCTGTCGAGCGCGGCAGCAGGGACGCGCCCATCCTCATCGGTTTGCAACATTTCAAGGGCGTTGCGGCCGATGCCCAGGAAGCGCACCGCACGGTCTATGGTGACGTGCCGTTGGTCGCTGGTCAGCACGCGTATCGCGGGCGCACCAAACAGTCCGTCGTCCTCGACGTTCCAGCCGGCGCGCTCAAGCAGCCCGAACCGCGCCGCGGCAAGGCCCGTGACATGCGCCATCTGGCAACCGCTGGTGAACGCGAAAGAAGCGTCACGTGGTAGGTCGAGCAACTCCTTGATCCATTCTCCGGCGATCTCTTCGATCACTGCTGAGGCAGGACTGGCGGAATAAAGCGCGGCGTTCTGGTCCCATGTGGCGACGAGCCAGTCTGCCGCCAGCGCGGATTCCAGTCCACCGCCAAAAACCCAGGCAAAAAAACGTCCGCCCGCATTGCCGTGCATGCCGACGGCGGCGTCCCTTGCCAGTGTCCGCACGACTTCCTCCGCGCTTAGGCCATGCGCCGGCAAGGGACCGCCAAAAGACCGCCGGAGCTCCGGCAAGGTCGCAGTCGCCCCAACCGGCCGGATATCCAATTGCCTGATCCATTCACCTGCCGCCTGGCAGGCAAATTCTAGCGCGGCACTCATGACCTGGGCCCTTTCGACAAGACGGAAAGCCAAACGGAGGTTTGACCCTCACGGATTACTTTCATCGATCCCGATTGCTTCGACAAACGAATGAGTGCGAGATTGCGACGGTTCGAATGACATGTCCCGAAAGCAGCCTGAAAAAACGCTGAAACAGTTCTGAGAATAATGAGCATCTAGGTGAACGTCTTGCACTCGCCGATTTACCGCTTCGCCGGGTTTGCACTAGATCTCGGTAACGGGCTCTTGCGCGGAGAGGAGGGCGAGGTCGCGTTGCGGCCGAAATCAATGGAGCTGCTAGGCTATCTGATCCGCAACGCCGGGCGCGTCGTGCCCAAGAATGAGTTGATGAATTCTGCCTGGCCCGACGTCACTGTCACAGAAGACTCGCTGACCCAATGCATTTCCGACATAAGGCGCAGCCTTGGCGACAAGGAGCAAAAGCTGGTCAGAACGGTGCCGCGCCGGGGCTATCTGTTCACGGAGGAAGTGCTGCACGTCGAGATCGGTCGCAGACGGGAACTCACAGAAAGTGAGCTGCCGCTGGCGGAACGCCAAACACAATTGGATCAACTCCACCGACTACTATCAGACGCAGCACAGAAGCGTGGACGCGTGATTGCGTTGCTGGGCGAGTCCGGAGCGGGAAAGACCTCCCTTGTGGAGGCATTTGCGGCCAGCGTTGCAAGCCATACCCGGATCCTGCGTAGTTCTTGCGAAAATCTGTCCGTTCCCGATCCTCTTGGTCCGCTGCATGATCTTGCACGCGAGGCCGGTTGGACGATCCCTTCTGGCACGGGCCAACGATTGGTCATCTTTTCAAGAGCGTTGGAGGTCTTCGACACTGGTCCGCAACCAACTTTGCTGGTCGTTGAAGATGTTCATTGGGCAGATGATGCGACGCTCGACTTCATACGATTTTTCGGACGCCGAATTCGTAGTACCGGAGCTCTGCTGCTGCTGACGATTCGCAATGATGATAGTGAAGGACAGAGACGTCTTCGTCGCGCCTTGAGCGACATCCCGGTGAACAATGTCGTACGCATTGACGTGCCGCTGCTGACCGAAGCGGGAGTAGCTGCGCTTGCCAACAAACTGGGACAGGACGGGCAGTCCATCTACCTCGCTACCGGTGGCAACGCCTTTTTCGTGACGGAATTGCTTCGCGCCGGGCCCAGTCAAACTCTTCCGCCGAGCGTTTCGGATGCCGTCTTAGCACGAGCCGAGCATCTGTCGCCCAAAGCACGGACCCTGCTTGACGTGATCTCGGTTTTTCCACGCAGTGCCGATGTTGAGATCATGGAGGAAATCTGCGGACCTGGCACTCTCGGTTTGCTTGTTGAATGTGTTGCTGCCGGGATTCTGTTGCAGATCGGCGAAGACTATCCATTCAGACATGACATTGCGCGTCGAGCGATTGAACTTGCCTTGCCACCGCCAGTTAAGCGTGGCCTCAATTTCAGAGTGCTTACAGCTTTAAAAGCGATAGGGAACGCTTCGATGGCGCGCCTGGTGCACCATGCTGTCGAGGCGCATGACCTCAAAGCAACGCGCGAGTTTGCGCCACGGGCCGCCGAGCAGGCCGCTCGGCTGGGCGCGCATCACGAGGCGGTGGGACATTACCAAACAGCGTTGCAACAAGCTGATGCATTCAACCCAGAGCAGCGCGCTGAAATTTATGACAAATATGCCTTCGAGTGCCATCTGGTTGGTCGGATTAACGATGCTATCGGAGCATGCCAGAAGGCCCGCAGCCTTCATCAGGCAAAAATGGACGTGTTGAAAGAGGGGGACAGTCTTCGTTGGCTTTCAAGATACAGTTATCTTCTTGGCGAGCGCGAAGCAGCTGAGGAACACGGCGCGAAAGCCATTGCTCTGCTCAGCACCCGGCCCCCAGGGCCTGAATTGGCCATGGCTCAGTCCAATCTTTCGCAACTTTCGATGTTGGCTGATCGGGTTGACGATACGCTACGGCACGGCGAGGAGGCGATCTCGCTTGCGGAAAGATTAGGCCGCCCTGATATCGCGTGCCACGCGCTCAACAACATTGGAACGGTTGAAAGATGGGTAAATGCCGACGGAGCTCGGCAGGAACTCGATCACAGCCTTGAAATTGCACTCGACCAAGACTTGCCGGAAGAAGCGGCACGGGCATTTATAAATCGCGCTTGCGTCGATATCGACTTGCTTCGCCTTCCTGAAGCAAGGACGTTTTTGGATAGAGGTATCGAATATTGCCTCGAACGCGAACTAGACACCTGGGTCAACTACATGCGGGGCTGGTTGGCTGAGTTGCTTGTGCGCCAGGGGCAATGGGACGAGGCAGCAGAATTGGCGTTGCCGGTGGTTAACAGCGAAAATGCCACCCCCTTCGTCCGCCACCCCGCAATGGTAGCATTGGCTCGGGTATGGACGCGGCGTGGTGACTCCTCGAGCGTTCCGTTGATAGCGCGGCTTCGCCAACACCTGGACAAGGGGCTGGAACTGCAACGTTTCGCGCCCTACGCCATCTTGCAGGCGGAGCGTGCCTGGCTAGGACAAGTAGACGCCGGAGAGGCTCTGTATTTCCTTGAGCGTGCGGAGGCAATGATGCCGAGCCGTGCCATCCATGGCGAGTTGTTCTTCTGGCAACAAATGATTTTCGGCAAGAAAATAGCCGACGCTTCAGACATGGCTCCTGCTTATTGCGCGTACTTTGCTGGCAATTGGCGTCGCGCGGCAGACATGTGGAGTGACATAGGCCTCCCATTCGAGCGTGCTCTCGCGCTGCTTGGGGGCGACGGATCGGCACAACGTGAGGCGCTGACGATCTTCGAAGCCCTTGGGGCAAGGCCGTTCACGGAGCTGGTCCGTAACAGGATGCGCACCGCATAATGGCTTTCCCCGATGATGGGCCCTGGTCAGACCGGCCGCACCAGCACGTGCTTCTTCTTGCCGAGCGAAAGCTTCACGACACCTTCCGGACCGAGATCCTGAAGCGTGACGACGTGCCGGTCGTCGGTCAGCGGCTGGTCGTTGACGCGCACGGCGCCGCCCTGGATATGCCGGCGCGCTTCGCCGTTCGAGCCGGCCAGCCCGGCGCTCACGAACAGCGCCAGGATGCCAATCCCGGCTTCGAGGTCCGATTTGGCTACCTCGACGCTGGGCAGCGTGTCGGCGAGCGCGCCTTCCTCGAAGGTCTTGCGCGCGGTCTCGCTCGCGGTCTCGGCGGCTTCGCGGCCGTGCAGCATGGCGGTGATCTCGGTGGCGAGGATTTTCTTCGCTTCGTTGATCTCCGAGCCGCCGAGCTTCGCCAGCCGCGCCACCTCGTCCAGGGACAGCGTGGTGTAGAGCTTCAGGAAGCGCCCGACATCGGCGTCCTCGGTGTTGCGCCAGTACTGCCAGAACTCGTAGGGGCTCAGCATGTCGCCATCGAGCCAGATCGCGCCGGAAGCCGACTTGCCCATCTTGGCGCCGGACGAGGTGGTGAGCAGCGGGGTGGTCATGGCGAAGAGCTGCACACCCTCCATCCGGTGGCCGAGATCGATGCCGTTGACGATGTTGCCCCACTGGTCCGAGCCGCCCATCTGCAGCCGGCAGCCGACGCGCTTGTAGAGTTCGACGAAGTCGTAGGCCTGTAGGATCATGTAGTTGAATTCGAGGAAGGACAGCGACTGCTCGCGGTCGAGCCTGAGTTTTACGCTATCGAAGGCGAGCATGCGGTTGACGGAAAAATGTCGGCCGACATCGCGCAGGAAGTTGACGTAGTTGATCTGCATCAGCCAGTCGGCATTGTTGACCATGACCGCGTCGCCCGGGCCGCTGCCGAACTTCAAGTAAGGCGCGAAGTTGCGGCGGATGCCGACGAGGTTGTCATCGATGTCCTGCGGGGTCAAAAGCTTGCGCGCCTCGTCCTTGAAGGACGGGTCGCCGATCATCGAGGTGCCGCCGCCCATCAGCGCGATCGGCCGGTGGCCAGTCTGCTGCAGCCAGTGCAGCATCATGATCTGGATCAGCGACCCGGCATGCAGGCTTTTGGCGGTGGCGTCGAAGCCGATATAGGCGCTCACCGTTTCCTTGGCGAAAAGCTGGTCGAGGGCGGATTCATCCGAAATCTGGTGGATGAAGCCGCGCTCGCTCATGATGCGCAGGAAACCGGATTTGAAGGCGGACATTTGTTCTTCCTGGAGGTCGCCGGGCACTTGGCCATGCTTGATATGAAGGCGCGCGTTTAGCATCCAAGCGCGATCAGCAAAAGTGGTTTCCTGCTTTGCGTCCGATCGCGTAGGGCGCGGCGCGTCCTTGCTTCGCCCTTTTTGCTGGCGTAATGAGGCGCCGCGCAAAGACAGGCGCAATGCGCCGCGACGGGGCCATCCCGCAGTTTCAGATCGGACGAGCTCCCGCGATGAACAGGAACTACCTTTTCCTCTTTCTGTTCAGCATCGTCATGACCGTCAGCGGGCTGGCCAGCCTGCCGCCGGTCGACCGCGACGAATCCCGCTTCGTCCAGGCGACCAAGCAGATGGTCGAGACGGGCGACTATGTCGACATCCGCCTGCAGGATGTCACGCGCTACAAGAAACCGATCGGCATCTACTGGCTGCAGTCGGCGGCGGTCGCGTTGAGCGGCGAGGGGGCCGCGGCGCCGATCTGGGTCTATCGCCTGGTCTCGATGCTGGGCATCGCGCTGGCCGTCGTCGGCGTCGGTTGGACCGGGACAAAACTCTTCGGCGCCAATGCCGGGCTGGCCGCCGGCCTGATGATGGCGGCGATCTTCGCCACCGCCTTCGAAGGGCGCGACGCCAAGACCGACGCGATGCTGCTCGCCTGTTGCGTGGCGGCGCAAGGCGCGCTGGCACAGGTCTATTGGGCGGCAAAGCGCAACGAGCCGGTACCCGGGCATCTGCCCTGGATCTTCTGGATTGCGCAGGGGTTGGGCATCCTCATCAAGGGACCTGTCTCGCCGCTCTTGTCCCTGCTCACGGCCGCGGCGCTTATTGCCTTCGACCGCGACTGGCGCTGGCTGCTCAAGATGAAGCTGGTGCGCGGCGTCCTGATCGTGCTCGTGATCGTGCTGCCATGGATCGTCCTCATCAGCTGGAAGAGCGGCGGTGCCTTCTTCCAGGAAGCGGTCGGCAAGGACATGTTGAACAAGGTGGCGCAGGGCGAGGAATCGCACGGCCTACCGCCCGGCTTCTACATGCTGACCTATTCGCTGTTCATGTGGCCCTTCGGGCTGATCGCGGTCGGCGCCGGGCTGCAGGCCATCAACCGTTTTTGGGACGATCCGCGCCTGCGCTTCTGCCTCGCCTGGTACATTCCGTTCTGGCTGGTGTTCGAGGCGATCCCGACCAAGCTGCCGCATTATGTGATGCCGGCCTATCCAGGCATGGCGCTTTTGATCGGCTGGCTGCTCACCTTGCCGGCGGACCAGGCCAACGCGCCGCTCAAGCGCTGGCAGACATGGCTTTGGTGGGCGACCGCCTTCGGCCTTGCCGTTGTCGCGATCGGCTTGGCCGTAGTCTGCGTCGGCGCGCCGCTCTATCTGGCCAAGACCTTTTCCTGGTGGAGCATTCCGGCGGCGATCGCCGCTCTGGTCACCGGCTATCTTGCCTTCCCGCGGCAATTGCAGGTGCCACTTGGCCGCATCGCCGCGATCGCGGTCGGCGCCGGCATCACCTTCAGCCTACTGTTCGGCGTCATCGCGCCGTCGCTGAAGCCCATCTGGCTCAGCCCCGCCGTCAAGGCCGCCGTCGACGCCAACCGCCTTTGCGACACCACCGTGCTTGCCTCGGCGAAGTTCCAGGAGCCGAGCCTGGTCTTCCTGGTCGGCACCAAGACGGTGCTGACCGACGTCGAGGGGGTGGCGCGGCATCTGCTGGCCGATCCGTCCTGCGCGCTTGGGCTGGCGCCGATCAAGGACGAGCAGAAGCTTGCCGATGTGCTGACCGCCCAGGGCAAGTCGGCGAAGCGGCTGACCGAGATCGTCGGCATCAACTATTCGTCAGGAGACAGACTGTCGCTCGGGCTTTATCGGGTGGCGCCGTGAACAATAGCGTCGGATATCGAATGTCCCTATGAGCACGCGCTAAAGCCATGTCCGCCGCGCCCCTTGCCCTTTACCGCCGCTCGCTCGGCAATTTCCGCGACACGATGTCGATCGTGAGGCGGCGCTTTGCCGTGCGCCCGGCGCGTTATCCGCGAATTTTGTGGGGTGTCTGGCTGCTGGCCTGGCTGCTGCTCATCGTGGCGGCTTTCCTGCGCCTTGACGCCAACGCCGGCGAGATGCGCGGCGAATGGTCGCCCGGCTTCGCGCGCTTCACCGATTTCTTCACGCAATTCGGCCTGGGCGGCTGGTATCTCATTCCGGCAGCGCTCTGCCTCGTCGCCGCCAACCTGACGGACTGGCGTCGCCTGTCCAGGGACGGGCGGATGCTTGTCTATAACTGGACCTGTTTCGCCTTCCTGGTGCTTTGCGCGGTCGGCCTGTCCGGCCTTGCCGTCAACGTGCTGAAATACGGAATCGGCCGGGCCCGGCCGCTATACTTCGACAGTTTCGGCGTGCTGTCGCTGCATCCCTTCGCCATGGACGCGCGCTTTGCCGGCTTTCCGTCCGGCCATGCCACGACGATGGGCGCGGTGTTCGGTATCCTGTTGCTGCTGTTCCCGCGGCGCTGGACTATCGCGCTGGCGGTCACGGCCTGCATCGCCTCGACACGCGTCTTCGTCGGCGCGCACTATCCAAGCGACACGGTTGCGGGTTTCGGCCTCGGGCTGGCGTTTGCGGTGGTCTCGGGCCTGGTGTTCGCCCGGCTCGGCTTCATCTTCGGCCAGACGAGCTCGAAGCTGCCCGTGCGCAAGCGCACATTTCGGCTGAAGCCGTCCAACGCGCCAAGAGGCAGGGTTTCGATGGCCGGCCCGGCTGAGGACGGCCAGATAAGCGTCGACCAAACGCAGACCCATTAGGCGCCCGGATTGGGCAGCCAGCCTGCCTAGCGCAGGCGCTTCGGCCTCGGATCGGCCAGCTCGCCCGCCAGTCGTCGGTCGAGATAGTCGGCACATTCGTGGATGAGCAGTTCGGAATCGTTGGCGAAGAAGTGGTTGGCGCCGGGTATCGTCTTCTGCGTGATGGTGATGCCCTTCTGGGTGTGCAACTTGTCGACCAGCCCCTGCACGTCCTTCGGCGGCGCCACCTTGTCGGCATCGCCATGGATGATGAGGCCGGACGACGGGCAGGGCGCCAGGAACGAGAAATCATAAGTGTTGGGCTGCGGCGCGACCGAGATGAAACCTTCGATCTCCGGCCGGCGCATCAAAAGCTGCATGCCGATCCACGAGCCGAACGAATAGCCAGCGACCCAGCAGCTCTTGGAATCCGGATGCAGCGACTGCACCCAGTCGAGGGCTGCGGCCGCGTCCGACAATTCGCCGGTGCCATGGTCGAACTCGCCCTGGCTGCGGCCGATGCCGCGGAAATTGAAGCGCAGCGTGGTGAAATCCCGCTTCTGGAACATGTAGAAGAGGTCGTAGACGATCTTGTTGTTCATCGTGCCGCCGAATTGCGGGTGGGGGTGAAGCACGATGGCGATCGGGGCACTCTTTTCCTTCGAGGGCTGATAGCGTCCCTCCAGGCGACCGGCCGGACCGGCGAAAATGACCTCAGGCATAAAATACTCCACGTGGCATATGAATGCGCTAGCCCGGAACTCTTCTGGCCCAACCAGGCCCCACACCTTCTGTGGCCTTGACGCCGGGCAAGCGTCTTCCTAGAAGCTAGTTTAGAATTGTTCAAAACTGGGAGGCCGAAACCCGATGGTTCGGCCGCCCGCGCTGCAAGCCGGGTAAATAGGACGGCTTGCCTTGCAATTTCAAGGAAATAACGCGCTATCCTCGTGGGATAGTTGGCGAAAGGACGAACTGAGCGAAAATGGCCGCAACCCGCGCCTATCTCGACTACAACGCCAGCGCGCCGCTCATTGCGGAAGCGCGGGCGGCGATGGTCGCCGCGCTCGATGCCGCCAACCCGTCATCCGTCCACACCGAAGGCCGCGCGGCGCGGCGGCTGGTCGAGCATGCGCGCCGCGACGTGGCGCGGCTGGTCGGCGCCAGGCCAGAGCATGTCGTCTTCACCTCCGGTGCCACCGAGGCCGCCTCGACGCTGCTTGGGCCCGACTGGCAGATGGGGCGCGGCTCGGTGCGCATGAGCCACCTCTATGTCTCTGCGGCCGACCATCCCTGCATCCTGAATGGCGGGCGGTTTTCGCCTGCGCAAGTGACGAAGATCCGCGTCGACCGGAACGGCATTGCCGATCTCGAGGCGCTTTCTGCCGCGCTTGTCGCGCATGACAAGGCCGCCGGCCTGCCGCTGGTGGCGATCCACGCCGCCAACAACGAGACCGGCGTCGTCCAGCCGGTCGGTCGCATCGCCGAAATCGTCAAGGCCGCCGGCGGCGTGCTGGTTATCGACGCCGTGCAGGCGGGCGGGCGGATTTCGCTCGACATGTCAATTCCTTATGCCGATTATCTGATCCTGTCCTCGCACAAGATCGGTGGGCCCAAGGGCGTCGGCGCGATCGTTGCCGCGTCCGATTTGATGATGCCGCGGCCGCTGGTCAATGGCGGCGGCCAGGAGAAGGGCCATCGCGCCGGCACGGAAAACGTCGCCGGGATCGCTGGTTTCGGCGCAGCCGCGCGGGTTGCCCTTGCAGGCCTGGACGATGTCGATGCCGTTTCGCGGCGCCGCGATGAGATTGAAGCCATCGTGACCGAACTGGCGCCGGACGCGGAAATCTTCGGAAATGGCGCTCCCAGGCTTGCCAACACGACATTCTTCGCTATTCCCGGCATCAAGGCCGAGACGGCGCAGATCGCTTTCGATCTTGCCGGCGTCGCGTTGTCGGCGGGCTCGGCCTGCTCGTCGGGAAAAGTCGGGCCAAGCCATGTGCTGAAGGCGATGGGCCATGGCGACAGCCTGGGCGCATTGCGGGTCTCGATCGGTCGGGCGACCGGCGCCGAGGATATCGAGGCCTTCCGGACAGCACTGGCCGGCATCGTCGCCCGCCGCGCGGGCAAGGAAGAAGCCGCCTGAGGACGGCGGAGCATCGGAACGAGAAACGCCTTGCGGCCCCTCGGATTTCCGCTGCTCGAACAAGAATTCAGGCTTTAGGGCCTGGTAGAGCCGTGCGTTTTGTTCTGGCCGGGTGAATTTCCGGCCGATACGCACTATATGGAACTTACTCCGCCGCGAGTCCCTCCGTGGGACGCGATTTCGGCGGTGCCATAGTTTGAAAACTGCCGGGCCTTGACCCCGGCGTGGATGGAGAACGCTTATGCCTGCTGTGCAGGAGACGATCGATCGGGTTCGAAAGATCGACGTCGACCAGTATAAATACGGATTCCAGACAGAGATCGAGATGGACAAGGCCCCCAAGGGCCTGAGCGAAGACATCATTCGCTTCATCTCGGCCAAGAAGGACGAGCCGGACTGGATGCTCGAATGGCGTCTGGGGGCCTATCGTCGCTGGCTGACGCTGGAAGAGCCGACCTGGGCGCGCGTCCACTATCCGAAGATCGATTTCCAGGAC
Source organism: Mesorhizobium sp. B3-1-8 (assembly GCF_006439495.1). Taxonomy (NCBI): domain Bacteria; kingdom Pseudomonadati; phylum Pseudomonadota; class Alphaproteobacteria; order Hyphomicrobiales; family Phyllobacteriaceae; genus Mesorhizobium; species Mesorhizobium sp. B3-1-8. Next base: position 36,760 of record NZ_VFTK01000008.1, on the reverse strand, counting down.
ATCCACTACTACGCCGCGCCGAAGAGCACGCCGGGACCGAAGTCGCTGAGCGAAGTCGACCCTGAACTGCTCAAGGTCTACGAGAAGCTCGGCATCCCGCTCAAGGAGCAGGAGATCCTGGCCGGCGTGCAGAAGACCGCAGCTGTCGACGGGGAAGAAGACGAGGTTGGCGACAACGTCTACAAGTCCGGCCGCGTCGCGGTCGACGCCGTGTTCGATTCCGTTTCCGTTGTCACCACCTTCAAGAAGGAGCTGGCGCAGGCCGGCGTCATCTTCTGCTCGATCTCGGAAGCGATCCGCGAGCATCCGGAACTGGTCAAGAAGTATCTGGGTTCGGTCGTGCCGACCACGGACAATTTCTACGCGACGCTGAATTCGGCCGTGTTCACCGACGGCTCGTTCGTCTTCGTGCCCAAGGGCGTTCGCTGCCCGATGGAGCTGTCGACCTATTTCCGCATCAACGAGAAGAACACAGGCCAGTTCGAGCGCACGCTGATCATCGCCGAGGAGGGGGCTTACGTCTCCTATCTCGAAGGCTGCACGGCGCCGCAGCGCGACGAGAACCAGCTGCACGCGGCGGTGGTCGAGCTGATCGCGCTCGACGATGCCGAGATCAAATATTCGACTGTGCAGAACTGGTACCCCGGCGACGCCGAGGGCAAGGGCGGCATCTACAATTTCGTCACCAAGCGCGGCGACTGCCGCGGCGATCGCTCGAAGATCTCGTGGACGCAGGTCGAGACGGGTTCGGCGATCACCTGGAAATATCCGAGCTGCATCCTGCGCGGCGACGATTCCTCTGGCGAGTTCTATTCGATCGCGGTGTCGAACGGTTATCAGCAGGTCGATAGCGGCACCAAGATGATCCATCTCGGCAAGAACACGTCGAGCCGCATCATCTCCAAGGGCATCGCCGCCGGCTTCTCGCAAAACACCTATCGCGGCCAGGTCTCGGCGCATCGCAAGGCGGCCAATGCGCGCAATTTCACCAATTGCGATTCGCTCCTGATCGGCGACCAGTGCGGCGCGCACACCGTGCCTTACATGGAAGCCAAGAATTCGACGGCGCAGTTCGAGCATGAGGCGACGACGTCGAAAATCTCCGAGGACCAGAAGTTCTACGTCATGCAGCGCGGTATCCCCGAGGAAGAGGCGATCGCGCTGATCGTCAACGGCTTCGTCAAGGACGTCATCCAGCAGCTGCCGATGGAGTTTGCCGTCGAGGCGCAGAAGCTGATCGGCATCAGCCTCGAAGGCAGTGTCGGATGAGCGCAGAGAAATGGTTCAGGCCGAAGCGCCTCGGCTATGGCGCGACGCCCGACAACTGGAAGGGCTGGGCTTTCGTGGTCGCCTGGATCCTGATCGCTGTCGCGCTATCGATAGGTCTGATCGATCTCGGAGTCCCGGCTTGGCTGATCATTCTCATTGTCGTTGCCCTGACGGGCGCGACAATCCCGCTCATCAAGGCCAAGACGGACGGCGACTGGCGCTGGCGTTGGCATTGAATTTGAACGGACAAATTTTGGAACGGAACGAAAATGCTTGAGATCAAGAACCTTCACGCCCGCATCGTCGACGATGGCACCGAGATCATCCGCGGTCTTAATCTCTCGGTGAAAGCCGGCGAGGTCGCCGCGATCATGGGCCCGAACGGCTCGGGCAAGTCGACGCTGTCCTACATCCTCGCCGGCCGCGAGGACTACGAGGTCACCGAAGGCGACATCCTCTATAACGGCCAGTCGATCCTCGAAATGGATCCGGCCGAGCGCGCCACCGCCGGCATCTTCCTCGCCTTCCAGTATCCGATGGAGATACCGGGCGTCGCCACCATGGAATTCCTGAAGGTCGCGATGAACGAGCAGCGCAAGGCGCGCGGCGAGGAGCCGCTGAAGGTGCCGGAATTCCTGAAGCGCGTGAAGGAGGCGGCGGCCTCGCTCAGCATGGATATGAACATGCTGAAGCGGCCGCTCAATGTCGGCTTCTCGGGCGGCGAGAAGAAGCGCGCCGAGATCCTGCAGATGAAGCTGCTGGAACCGAAGCTCTGCGTGCTCGACGAGACCGATTCCGGTCTCGACATCGACGCGCTGAAGATCGTCTCGGACGGCGTCAACGCGCTGCGTTCGCCGGAGCGCGCCATCGTCGTCATCACCCACTACCAGCGCCTGCTCGAGCACATCGTGCCGGGCTCGGTGCACGTGCTCTACAAGGGCCAGGTCATCAAGTCGGGCGACAAGTCGCTGGCGCTCGATCTCGAGGCCAACGGCTATGCCGGCGTGATCGGCGAAGCGGCGTGAGATGGCAGTCGAGGCAAGAGCCATGAACATGCATGCACAGCCCCAAAGGACATTGGCCGAGACGGCGCTGATCGATGCCTTCGGCGAGCGGCTGTCGCTGCTGCCCGGCGACGGCGCGGTGATGGTCAAGCGCGACGACGCGATCGAGGCGATCAAGCACGGTCTGCCGACGCGCCGCGTCGAATCCTGGCACTATACGGACCTGCGCCGGCTGCTCACTTCGGTGCCGGCATTCGAATCCGCCGCCGTCGTCAAGGCGCTCGCTCCAATTCTCGAAGGGTCCGCGGTTCTGCCGGTTCTGAATGGCGTCTCGCAGACGAAGCTGCCGGATATCGAAGGCGTCGCGGTGCAGCGTCTGTCGGAGAAGCTGACCGACGGCAGCGTGGCTCCGGGACTGGACCCCTACGGCAGCGACGACGCCATCGGCGCGCTCAACACCGCCTTCGTCGCCGACGGCTTATTCGTCGATATCGCCGACGGTGTGGAACTGGAAAAGCCGGTCGAATTGCAAAACCTGCAGGCCGGCGGCCAGTCGCATGTGCGGCTCTTGGCGCGTGTCGGCGCCGGCGCCAAGGCGATTGTCGTCGAGCGCCAGGCAGGCGAGGGCGACGAGGCGCTCGTCTCTTCGGTCAGCCAGCTCGTGGTTGGCGACGGCGCGGAAGTGACCTGGCTGATCGTGCAGGAGCAGCCCGACACGGCCACGCATCTCGCGCAGTTCAAGGCGCATATCGGCAACGATGCCAAGCTGACGCTGTTCGTGATGAACGCCGGCGGCAAGCTCGTTCGCCAGGAGGTCGTCGTCAGGACGACGGGCGAGGGCGCCGACTTCAAATTGCGCGGCATCAACCTTCTCGCCGGCGACACCCATACCGACACCACCATGGTGCTCGACCACGCCGTGCCGCACACGACCTCGACGGAAGTGATCCGCAATGTGGTGACCGGCAAGGCGCGCGGCGTCTTCCAGGGCCGCATCAATGTGCATCAATACGCGCAGAAGACCAACGCCAAGATGGCCTGCAACACGCTGCTTCTGTCGGACGACGGCGAGTTCTCGACCAAGCCGGAGCTGGAGATCTTCGCCGACGACGTCGTCTGCGGCCATGGCGCGACGGTCACCGAGATCGACCACAACCACCTGTTCTACCTGATGGCTCGCGGCATCGACGAGAAGTCGGCGCGGGGCCTTCTGGTGAAGGCATTCGTGGCCGAAGTGATCGAGGAACTGGACGACGAGGCACTGGTCGAAGCGTTGGAAGCGCGGCTCGACGGCTGGTTTTTGACGCACGGGTAGCGCCTACCTTCTCCCCTTGTGGGAGAAGGTGGCCGAGCGAAGCTCGGTCGGAAGGATCGCGGCTTCGGCCGACAAGGACTTCGAAATGGACCAGAAGATCGAAACCACCCCATATGACGTCGAGGCGATCCGCCGCGATTTCCCGATCCTGTCGCGCCAGGTCTACGGCAAGCCGCTGGTCTATCTCGACAATGGCGCCTCGGCGCAGAAGCCGCAGGTGGTGCTCGACACCATCCAGCACGCCTATTCCCAGGAATACGCCAACGTCCATCGCGGTCTGCATTTCCTCTCCAATGCCGCGACCGATGCCTATGAGAATGCGCGCAAGTCGGTGCAGCGTTTTCTCAATGCGCCGAGCACGGACAACATCGTCTTCACCTCCAACACCACCTCGGCGATCAACACGGTCGCCTATGGCTGGGGCATGCCGAGGATCGGCGAGGGCGACGAGATCGTGCTTTCGATCATGGAGCACCACTCCAACATCGTGCCGTGGCATTTCATCCGCGAGCGGCAGGGCGCCAAGCTGGTCTGGGTACCGGTCGACGATCTCGGCGCCTTCCACATCGAGGAATTCGAGAAGCGGCTGACCGGCCGTACCAAGCTCGTCGCCATCACCCAGATGTCGAATGCGCTGGGCACTGTGACGCCGATCAAGGAGATCGTCCGCATCGCGCATTCGCGCGGCATTCCGGTCCTCGTCGATGGCAGCCAGAGCGCCGTCCACATGCCGATCGACGTGCAGGATCTCGACTGCGATTTCTTCGTCTTCACCGGACACAAGGTCTATGGCCCTTCCGGAATCGGCGTGCTCTACGGCAAGAAGGACAGGCTGGAAGAGATGCGTCCCTTCATGGGCGGCGGCGAGATGATCGAGGAAGTGACGGAGAACATCGTCACCTATAACGAGCCGCCGCACCGCTTCGAGGCCGGCACCCCACCGATCGTGCAGGCGATCGGTCTGGGCGCGGCGCTCGATTACATGGAGAAGGTTGGCCGCGAGCGCATCGCCGCGCATGAGGCGGACCTCAAGACTTACGCGCATGAGCGGCTGCGCGCGATCAACTCGCTGCGCATCTTCGGCGACGCGCCCGGCAAAGGCGCCATCATCTCGTTCGAATTGCAGGGCATCCATGCGCATGACGTGTCGATGGTGATCGACCGGCAAGGCGTCGCGGTCCGTGCCGGCACGCATTGCGCCCAGCCTCTGTTGAAACGCTTCGGCGTAACCTCCACATGCAGGGCATCGTTCGGCATGTATAATACCAGGGCCGAAGTGGACGCCTTGGCCGAGGCGCTTGAAAAGGCGCGAAAGTTCTTCGGGTGACGATGATGGACGACGTGAGCACCACCGCAGAAAAAGCGCCGGAAACGGCCGCGAACGGCATCGTTTCGGCCTCGGCGATCCCCGCCGACGAGCTGGCGCGGCTGACCGACGACATCGTCTCGGCGCTGAAGACGGTCTACGACCCAGAAATCCCGGCCGACATCTATGAGCTCGGCCTGGTCTACAAGATCGACATCGAGGACGACCGCTCGGTCAAGATCGACATGACGTTGACCGCGCCGGGCTGCCCGGTGGCAGGCGAAATGCCTGGATGGGTCGAGAACGCCGTCGGTGCCGTCGAAGGCGTATCCGGCGTCGAGGTCAACATGACCTTCGACCCGCCATGGACGCCCGACCGCATGTCGGAAGAGGCGCAGGTCGCGGTCGGTTGGTATTGAGCTTGACTTGCACGCTAGGTGAAACTTCACCATCTTAAGGGCAGACTCATTCCGCGGGCCTTGAACTCGCGCGAACGTGGAGAACGATATGGGACGCTTCGCCGTCATCACGATGACCGAAAAGGCCGCCGACCGGGTGCGCGAGATCGTCGCCACGCGCGAAGGTGCGCATGGCATCCGGCTCGGCATCAAGAAGGGCGGCTGCGCCGGCATGGAATACACGGTCGACCTGGTCACCGAGCCGAACCCCAAGGACGACCATATCGAACGCGACGGCGCGCATGTCTATGTCGCGCCGGAAGCGGCGTTGTTCCTGTTTGGCACCGAGATGGATTTCGAGCAGACGACGCTGCGCACCGGCTTCACCTTCAGGAATCCGAACCAGAGCTCGGCCTGTGGCTGCGGCGAATCCGTCGAGCTGAAGCCGGCCGACCTCAAGGCGCTTGCCGAGGCGCGCACCTCGGCCTGACCAAGCCCGCCGGCGCTCCCGCTCAGTCCGGCAGCGCCGCAATGACGACGAGCTCGACAACAAGATCCGGCTGCGCCAGGGCGGCGACGCCGATCACTTCCGATGGCGGCGGGTTGTTGTAGCTGCAGTGCTTCGGGCAATGTTCGGCGAAGAATTCGTCCAGCACGTCCAGACGAAAGTTGGGTGAGCTGAGAACGCCGCCGGACGGGAAAGGTCCTTTGACGTAGAACGTCACCTTGACCAGATGGTCGAGCGAGCTGCCAAGCTCCTCCAGATCCGACTTGATGTTCGCGAGGATCTCGCGCCATTGCGTTGCCGCGTCGCCAACGGCGCCCCCCTGGTGTTTCGACGGATCGTGATCGTCGATGGTGGCGGTGTTGCCGGACAGAAAAACATATCCCTTCGCGTCCGAGACGGCCGTGCCCTTGCCCCAAGGCATCAAACGACCACCTTTGAATTTCTTGTGCGTCGTGAGGTTCATTTCGGCCTCCTGTCGCTAATCCACCCACATCCCCGTCCGTTTGTGCCAGTCGGCGATCGATTCCTCGGGATAGACGTCGAACACCTTGTCCTTTTTCCCGACCACCGGCTCGACCCAGTTCGCCTTGTATTTCAGCATCAGATGCACCTTTTCCGGCGGCGTCGGCAGGTCGCTGTCGATCGCCGAGGCGAAAGGATGCACGAGGTCCGGCCAGGTCGGGTCGTAAAGCCACAGCGCTGCGCCGCATTTCCTGCAGAAATTGCGTTCGCCGGTTGAGACCTCGCAATGCGGATGCTCGTCATCCTCGATCTCGGCGCGGTAGACGCCGAGGCTGCGTTTGCCCCTGATATCAAGTGTCTCGTAGTCGGCGCCGAGATTGATGGCGAAACCGCCGCCGCCCTGCTGCTTGCGGCAGATCGAGCAGTAGCAGAGCATGAACGGCACCGGCGTGTGGCTTTCCACCTCGAAGCGGACGGCGCCGCAACGGCAGGAGCCTTTGAGCAGGACGGGCATGGCGGGATCTCCGTTTTCCGATCTCAACCTGTCAGCATGCTTTTGGTTGCGGCGATGACAAGGCCCATGCCGGATGAGATGATCGCGGCATGGACAACGCGCGCCTTGAAGAATTGTTCGAAAGCCTGGGACCGATCGGCATCAGAAAACTGTTCGGGGGCAAGGGCATCTATCGCGACGGCGTCATCGTCGCGGTCGTCGTGCGCGGCGAATTGCTGCTCAAGGCCGACGAAGAGAGCATCCCCGACTTCGAAGCCGCCGGCTGCAAGCAATGGACCTATACAGGCTCGCGGCACGGCAAGGAGGTGGCGATGCCATACTGGAGCATTCCCGACGAGGCTTTCGACGACCCCGACGAAATGGCGGTATGGGCGCGGCGCGCTTACGAGGCGGGACGAAGGGCGGGGAGATAATTTTCGAGGGCGTCGTGGCGGCCTTTTGGAGATGCCGAGAGACAGCACCCCCAATGCCGGCGGCCAAGCTGCTAATCTCGCCCCTTGCGGGGGAGATGGCAGGCCAGAGGGGGTGTGACGGAACGCGGCGTTCGCTTTTGGCTATCGCTGCCGGTAGCTGAGCGTTCCGCGCCTACAACGCCTTGGCAATCTCCGCAGCCAGCCGAGCATTGTTCTCTACCAGCGCGATGTTGGTCTTCAGGCTGCGGCCGCCGGTGAGTTCCAGGATTTTCGACAGCAGGAACGGCGTCACCGCCTTGCCGGTGACGTTCTGGGCTTCGGCGGCCTTCTGCGCGGCTTCGATATAGCCGGCCATTTCGTCGGCCGGGATCTCGTCGTTCCGCGGCACCGGATTGGCGATGAGGATGCCGCCGCCGAGGCCCAGCGCCTGCCGCGTGCGATAGAAATGCGCAATGTCCTGCGGCGCATTGAGCGTCAGCGGCGCGCGGAAGGGCGACTGCCTCGACCAGAAGGCGGGCATCGTCTCGCAGTCATGGCCGATCACCGGCACGCCGCGCGTCTCCAGCACTTCCAGTGTCTTTTCGATGTCGAGGATCGCCTTGGCGCCGGCAGAGACAACGATGACCGGCGTGCGCGCCAGCTCGTCGAGATCGGCCGAGATGTCGAAGCTCTTTTCCGCGCCCTTGTGGACGCCGCCAATGCCGCCGGTGGCGAAGACCTTTATGCCGGCCATATGCGCGGCGATCATGGTGGCCGCAACGGTGGTGCCGCCGGTACGCTTTTGAGCGACGGCGAAGCCGATATCGGCGCGCGACAGCTTCATGGCGTCACCGGTCATGGCAAGCGATTCGCGCTCGCCGTCGGACAGGCCGATCTTGATGCGGCCGTCGACCACGGCGATCGTCGCCGGCACCGCGCCGCCATCGATGATGATCTGTTCGACCTTGGCGGCCATCGCGCCATTGTCGGGGTAGGGCATGCCGTGGGTGATGATGGTGCTTTCCAGCGCCACCACCGGCCGGCCGGCGGCAAGCGCCTCCGCCACGGGCGGGTGGATGTCGACGAAGGGGCGGGCGGTGTCGGGCGTCACGGCTGTCTCCGATCAGGAGGAAGTGGATGTCTGGTGGCCCTATGCCACCTCCCGCGCCTCCGGCACAAGGCCAAGCACCTGCGTGAAGTTGCCCGCCGTGAAGGACGGCACGGCCTCCGGGCTCTCGATGGCAAGCATCGCCGCGGCAAGGCCTTCGCGCAGCGCGGCACGCAGCGGCAGGCCGCGCAGCAAGGCGGCGACCGTTGCGCCGGTCAAGGCGTCGCCGGCTCCGGTCACGTCGGCAACCTTGCGCGGCGCGGGTGGATCGATCTCGAAGATGCCGGTGTCGTCGAAGCCCAGAACCGGGGCGCTGCCGGACGTGACCACGCCGGCATTCAGGCCGGCCCGCCTGAGCGCGTCGACAAGGGTTTCGCCGGATAGCTCGGCGTCGGCCAGCGCGGCGGCTTCGCGGCGGTTCATGAAAAGCAGCGACAGGTCGTCGAGCAGCGGCGCCAGGCGGACGACCTTGGCCGGCGAGACGGCGATGGCGAAGACCGGCCGGCCACCGGCAAGCGCTACCAAGCGCTCCAGCGCCGCCGTCGGCAGGTTGGCGTCGCACAGGATGGCGTCGGCCGCGGCGATCGCCTCGCGCACCTTGGAACGCCTCATCTGCTTGGGGAAGGCAAGATCGTAGAGCGTCATGTCGGCCAGCCCGACGATCAGCTCACCTTCGGCGTCGATCAACGCCGTGTAGCTCGGCGTCGTGCGGTCGAGGAACACCACCGAGAGGTCCGCTATTCCGGCGTTGTCGATCGCCAAGGCGACGGTGTCGGCCGCAGCGTCGCCGCCGCGCACCGATATCAGCGAGGCCGACACGCCGCGCTTCACCACGCTGCGCAGCGCGTTGAAAACCACGCCGCCGACGTCCTCGCGCATGATGCCGGGATTCGAAGCGGCGGGCACATAGGCGCCCGAGACCTGGCCGCGCCGGTCGATATGGGCTCCGCCCAGCGCCAGGATTGTTGGGGATGTCGGCATGCGGATATGGTAACCTTGGTTGATAGTTGGCTGCGCACACTAAGTTTCTGCGCGTCACACCGCAATCGGCGCCGCGATTCGGGACATGCGGATATCAAATCTCTTCTGGACCAGTGGTTCTGTTTCGCTCCAGCCCTGGTGGGACAAAGAAAGAACATATCCAGATATTGATTGTTTTTCAGCTGCTTGCCGCCCCTTGCCAAATGAGAACAAAAAAGGTACAAAACAAGCAGGGATCACGGATTGTCCGGCCTTCATTGACGACCAAGGGGTGATGTATCATGGCTCAGAATTCTTTGCGGCTTGTAGAGGATAAGGCAGTGGACAAATCAAAGGCTCTGGACGCGGCGCTGTCGCAAATCGAGCGCGCTTTCGGCAAGGGCTCGATCATGCGGCTCGGCGCCAACGAGCAGGTGGTCGAGATCGAAACCGTGCCGACCGGCTCGCTCGGTCTCGATATCGCGCTCGGCGTCGGCGGCCTGCCGCGCGGCCGCATCATCGAGATTTACGGGCCGGAAAGCTCGGGCAAGACGACGCTGGCGCTGCACACGGTGGCGGAAGCCCAGAAGAAGGGCGGTATCTGCGCCTTCGTCGATGCTGAGCACGCGCTCGATCCGGTTTATGCTCGCAAGCTTGGCGTCGACCTCGAGAACCTTTTGATCTCGCAGCCCGACACCGGTGAGCAGGCGCTGGAAATCTGCGACACGCTGGTGCGTTCGGGCGCCATCGACGTGCTGGTCGTCGACTCGGTGGCGGCGCTGACGCCGCGCGCTGAAATCGAAGGCGAGATGGGCGATTCGCTGCCCGGTCTTCAGGCTCGCCTGATGAGCCAGGCGCTGCGCAAGCTGACCGCCTCGATCTCGCGCTCCAACACAATGGTCATCTTCATCAACCAGATCCGCATGAAGATCGGCGTCATGTTCGGCTCGCCCGAGACGACCACCGGCGGCAACGCGCTGAAATTCTACGCCTCGGTGCGCCTCGACATCCGCCGCATCGGCTCGGTCAAGGACCGCGACGAGGTCGTCGGCAACCAGACCCGCGTCAAGGTGGTGAAGAACAAGCTGGCCCCGCCCTTCAAGGTGGTCGAGTTCGACATCATGTATGGCGAGGGCGTGTCGAAGACCGGCGAGCTGATCGATCTCGGCGTCAAGGCTGGCGTCATCGAGAAGTCAGGCGCCTGGTTCTCCTACAATTCGCAGCGCCTCGGCCAAGGTCGCGAGAACGCAAAACTGTTCCTGCGCGACAATCCCGATACGGCGCGTGAGGTCGAACTTGCATTGCGCCAGAATGCCGGGCTGATCGCCGAGAAATTTCTCGAGAATGGCGGCTCCGAAGGCGGCGACGACGGTTTCGAGGACGAAGCCGGCGCCTTGTAGGGCCGGTTCGTTCCAGGAAGATCGCGCAGCAGTTTCCTGTTCGGGATTGGGCGGAAGCTATTCGTCGGCTTAGCCGGAGTTCGGCCACAATCCTTGTTTATCGTCTTATGCTTATGTAATCGAGTTCTTGAGTATTGCGTACCCGAACCGCCGGCCTTCGCGCCGGCGGTTTTGCATTTTGCGGGCGGCGCCGGGCCGTCGCTCGCCGGCGGATTGACCTAACTCCGTGTTTCTGGACAGGCTCAAGAGCTACGGCTAAAAGGCCCATCTATCTTCTGGAAACACCAAAGCCCATCAGCCGCCGGCGACGCCGGCGGTTCTCGCGAAAAGGCAGTACGCAATGAGTGGCGTGAACGATATCCGGTCGACATTTCTCGACTACTTCCGCAAGGAGGGCCACGAGATCGTCGCCTCCAGCCCGTTGGTGCCGCGCAACGATCCGACGCTGATGTTCACAAACGCAGGCATGGTGCAGTTCAAGAACGTCTTCACCGGCCTGGAGAAACGTCCCTATTCGCGAGCGTCCACCGCGCAGAAGAGCGTGCGTGCAGGCGGCAAGCACAACGACCTCGACAATGTCGGCTATACCGCGCGCCATCTCACCTTCTTCGAGATGCTCGGCAATTTCTCGTTCGGCGACTATTTCAAGGAGCGCGCGATCGAGCTTGCCTGGAACCTGATCACCAAGGGTTTCGGCCTGAAGAAGGACAAGCTGCTCGTCACGGTCTATCACACCGACGACGAGGCGGCTGGTTACTGGAAGAAGATCGCCGGCTTCTCCGACGACCGCATAATCCGCATCCCGACCTCGGACAATTTCTGGGCGATGGGCGACACCGGCCCGTGCGGTCCGTGCTCGGAAATCTTCATCGATCGCGGCGAGCATATCTGGGGCGGCCCGCCCGGCAGCCCGGAAGAGGACGGCGACCGGTTCCTGGAATTCTGGAACCTGGTGTTCATGCAGTATGAGCAGGTGACGAAGGAAGAGCGCATCGACCTGCCGCGTCCCTCGATCGACACCGGCATGGGCCTGGAGCGCATGGCCTCCATCCTGCAGGGCGTCGAAAGCGTCTTCGAGACCGACCTGTTCAGGCATTTGATCGACGCGGCGTCCTCGGCGCTAGGCCAGGGGCCGAACCAGGAGAACGTCGGGTCGTACCGCGTCATCGCGGATCATCTGCGTTCGTCCTCGTTCCTGGTGGCAGATGGCGTGCTGCCGTCGAATGAGGGGCGCGGCTATGTGCTGCGCCGCATCATGCGCCGTGCCATGCGCCATGCGCAGCTGCTTGGCGCGAAGGAGCCGCTGATGTGGCAACTGGTGCCGGCGCTGGTGCGCGAGATGGGCCAGGCCTATCCCGAGCTCGTGCGCGGCGAGGCGCTGATCACCGAAACGCTGAAGCTCGAGGAAACACGCTTCCGCAAGACGCTGGTGCGCGGCCTCGGTCTGCTTTCGGACGCTACGGAGACGCTGCATGCCGGCGACATGCTGGATGGCGAGACGGCCTTCAAGCTCTACGACACCTATGGCTTCCCGCTCGATCTGACGCAGGATGCGCTGCGCCAGCGCAGCATCTCGGTCGACATCGCCGGCTTCACCGACGCTATGGAGCGGCAGAAGGCCGAGGCGCGCGCGCATTGGACGGGCTCGGGCGAGGCCGCGACCGAGACGGTATGGTTCTCGGTGCGCGAAAAGACCGGCGCGACCGAATTCCTCGGCTATGAGACCGAGCAGGCGGAAGGCATCGTCCAGGCCCTGGTCAAGGACGGCAAGACCATCGACAGCGCGAGCCAGGGCGATGCGGTCGCCTTGGTCGTCAACCAGACGCCGTTCTACGGCGAATCCGGCGGCCAGATGGGCGACACCGGCGTGATTTCCGGCGAGGGTTTTTCAATCGAGGTCTCGGACACGCAGAAGAAGGCCGATGGCTTGTTCGTGCATCTCGGCAAGGTGGCCAAAGGTACGGTCAAGACGGGTGATGCCGTCGAGCTGAAGGTCGATCATGCCCGCCGCTCAAGGCTGCGCGCCAACCATTCCGCGACGCATCTCATCCACGAGGCGCTGCGCGAGGTGCTGGGCACCCATGTCGCGCAGAAGGGCTCGCTGGTGGCGCCCGACCGGCTGCGCTTCGACATCTCGCACAACAAGCCGATCTCGGCCGATGAACTCGAGGAGGTCGAGCGCATGGCCAACGAGATCGTCGTGCAGAACAGCCCGGTGACGACGCGTCTGATGTCGGTCGACGACGCGATCGCCGAGGGCGCCATGGCGCTGTTCGGCGAGAAATACGGCGATGAGGTGCGCGTCGTGTCGATGGGCACCGGCCTGCATGGCGCCAAGGCCAATCGGCCCTATTCCGTCGAGCTTTGCGGCGGCACACATGTGAGGTCGACAGGCGATATCGGCCTGGTGCGCATCCTGTCAGACAGCGCGGTGGCGGCCGGCGTGCGCCGCATCGAGGCGCTGACCGGCGAGGCGGCGCGCAGGCATCTGGACGAACAGGACAGGCGGCTGAAAGCCGCGGCGGCGACCTTGAAGATCTCGCCGGCCGACGTGCCGTTGCGCGTCGAGGCGCTGCTCGAAGAACGCAAAAAGCTCGAAAAGGAGCTTACCGAGGCGCGCAAGAAACTGGCGCTGGGCGGCGGCTCGGCCGTTGCCGATGCTCCGGCCGCGAACGAGACCGTCGCAGGTGTCGGCTTCCTCGGCAAGGCGGTCACCGGCGTGGCGCCGAAGGACCTGAAGCCGCTGGCGGATGCCGGCAAGAAGACGCTCGGCTCCGGCATAGTCGTCTTTGTCGGCGCGGGCGAGGACAACAAGGCAAGCGTGGTCGTCGGCGTCACCGACGATCTGACCGGACGTTTCAGCGCCGTCGATCTCGTGCGCGTCGCGTCCGCCGCGCTTGGCGGTCAAGGCGGCGGCGGCCGTCCCGACATGGCGCAGGCCGGCGGCCCCGATGCGTCGAAGGCCAATGACGCGATCGCGGCTGTGAAGGCGGCGCTGGAAGCGGCGTGACGGTCGGAGCGATCGGCTGTAGCTCAGGCCGGCTCCCAACTCTCCGAGGGCTGCGCTGCCCTCATCTGGCTGCCGCCATCTTCTCCCCGTTGAACGGGGAGAAGGGCGCTGTTATCGCGGCTTTCGCCAATAGTCTGCGTTGCAGAAAAGGCGCCGGCGTTGCAATCGCTTCTTTCTCACCGTTTTACGGGGAGAAATGCCCGGCAGGGCAATGAGGGGCGGCGCCGAGGCTGAGCGAGTTACGCGACCTTTTCCGTCCGCGTAAAGCTCGACCGTCCGGCTATTCGGGCATACCAATCGCGCATATCCGCAAACCGCGCCAGCAGCTCGCGCCCTTCCGCGACCTTGACGAAATAAGCGATGATCGGCGCCGCGTGCAGGTCGGCCAGCGTCAGCTGGTCCCCAAGCAGCCAAGGCCCTTTTGTTTTCAGCGATGTCAAAACCTTTAACACTGTCTCAGCCTGGCTCAGCGCGCCGGCAATCAGCGCCTCCTCCGGCGCTGCCTTCTCCAGCCGCTCGACGGCAACGTCCCAGACCATCGCGCGATAACCATAGGCGTCGAGCATGCCGATGATCTGGCCCATCCTGGCGCGGCCGCGCACGTCGGCCGGCTGCAGCGCGGGACCATCGAAGGCTTCATCGACATAGCGCGCGATTGCGCCGGTCTCGAACAGGTGAAAATCGTCATGCTCGAAGGCCGGAATGCGGCCGAAGGGATGATGCTCCAGATACCAGGCCGGAATGCCCTCGGCGGCGAAGATGTCGAGCGGCACCAACTCGTAGCCGATGCCTTTCTCCTCCAGCGCCATTCGCGCGATGCGCACATAGACGCTGTAGTCGGCGCCGTAGAGAGTTGGCTTGGCCATCGATCAGCTCTCAATTTTGCCCGTCGCAGTGTCCAAAAAAGCGAAGGCTCCTCGCGGAGCCTTCTGTGTGCCGTAAGGTTGGGCTACCCCATGGCCTTCTGCAAATTCTCGTCGATCTTGTCGAGGAAGCCGGTGGTCGAGAGCCAGGGCTGGTCGGGGCCGATCAGCAGCGACAGGTCCTTGGTCATGAAGCCAGACTCGACGGTCTGGATGCAGACCTTTTCCAGCGTCTCGGCGAAGCGCTTCAGCGCGGTGTTGTCGTCGAGCTTGGCGCGGTGCGCCAGGCCGCGCGTCCAGGCGAAGATCGAGGCGATCGAATTGGTCGAGGTTTCCTCGCCCTTCTGGTGCTGGCGGTAGTGGCGCGTCACGGTGCCGTGCGCGGCTTCCGCTTCCACCGTCTTGCCGTCCGGCGTCATCAGCACGGAGGTCATCAGGCCGAGCGAGCCGAAGCCTTGCGCCACGGTGTCGGATTGCACGTCGCCGTCATAGTTCTTGCAGGCCCAGACATAGCCGCCCGACCATTTCAGGCTTGAGGCGACCATGTCGTCGATCAGGCGGTGCTCGTACCAGAGTTTCCGCGCCTTGAATTCGGCCTCGAACTCCTTCTCGTAGACCTCCTGGAAGATGTCCTTGAAGCGGCCGTCATAAGCCTTGAGGATGGTGTTCTTGGTCGACAGATACACCGGGAAGTTGCGCAGCAGGCCATAGTTCAGCGAGGCGCGGGCGAACTCGCGGATCGACTCGTCGAGATTGTACATGGCCATGGCCACGCCGGCGCCCGGCGCGTCATAGACGTCATGCTCGATCACCTGGCCGTCCTCGCCGACGAACTTGATCGTCAGCTTGCCCTTGCCGGGGAAGCGGAAGTCGGTGGCGCGGTACTGGTCGCCGAAAGCATGACGGCCGACGACGATCGGCTTGGTCCAGCCCGGCACCAGGCGCGGCACGTTCTTCATGATGATCGGCTCGCGGAAGATGGTGC
This sequence comes from Mesorhizobium sp. B3-1-8, assembly GCF_006439495.1. NCBI lineage: Bacteria > Pseudomonadati > Pseudomonadota > Alphaproteobacteria > Hyphomicrobiales > Phyllobacteriaceae > Mesorhizobium > Mesorhizobium sp. B3-1-8. The sequence continues at coordinate 21,266 of NZ_VFTK01000008.1, read as the reverse complement.
CGCCGAGGATGTTGCGGATGGTGCCGTTGGGCGACTTCCACATCTTCTTCAGCTTGAATTCCTCGACGCGCGCCTCGTCGGGAGTGATCGTCGCGCATTTCACGCCGACGCCGTATTTCTTGATGGCGTTGGCCGAGTCGATCGTCACCTGGTCGTTGGTGGCGTCGCGGTTCTCGATGCCGAGGTCGTAATATTCAAGCTTCAGGTCGAGATAGGGGTGGATCAGCTTGTCCTTGATGAACTGCCAGATGATGCGGGTCATCTCGTCGCCGTCGAGTTCGACGACCGGGTTCGCCACCTTGATCTTCGCCATGGAAAGAATGCCTCGTTGCTGGGGGATCTGAACGGCCTTGCCCGCATGGTTTCGGCCGGGGATGCGGAGCGTATATCAAAGGCTTTTTCAGCGCGCAAACCGCGATCCGTGCCGGAGCGGACGGGTGCCGCTGTTGTGAATGCTTCATTTTCCGGTCCGGATGTGGCAGGGGACGCCGAAACGCCGCAAACCCCGGTTACCCACAGCTATGCCAGCCATCGAAAATACAGCCAAGACCGCTTCCGCCGGACCGGCCATCATCCTGGTCGAGCCGCAGCTCGGCGAGAATATCGGCATGGTCGCCCGCGCAATGGCGAATTTCGGCCTATCCGAGCTCAGGCTGGTCAACCCGCGTGACGGCTGGCCGAGCGAAAAGGCGCGCGCGGCCGCCAGCCGGGCCGACCACGTCATCGACGCCACCAGGGTTTTCGACGATCTGGCCTCGGCGGTCGCCGACCTGAACTTCGTCTTCGCCACGACGGCACGCGAGCGCGACGGCTTCAAGCCGGTGCGCGGTCCCGTGGAAGCGGGCAGGGCGCTGAGAGCGCGTGTCGAGGTGGGCGAGCGTACCGGCATCTTGTTCGGCCGCGAGCGCTTCGGCCTCTATAATGACGAGGTCGGGCTCGCCGACGAGATCGTCACCTTCCCGGTCGATCCCGGCTTTTCCTCGCTCAACATCGCCCAGGCGGTGCTGCTGATGTCCTATGAATGGATGAAGTCCGGCCTCGCCGACGAGACCCAGACCAACTTCTCCGGACCGGAGCTTATGCCGGCGACCAAGGAGCAGTTGCACAGCCTGTTCGCCTATCTGGAAAACGCGCTGGAAGCGCGAGGCTACTTCCGCCCGGAAGAAAAGAAGCCGAAGATGGTCGACAATCTGCGCGCTGTGTTGACTCGCGCGGGCTTTGCCGAGCCGGAACTGAAGGTGCTGCGCGGCATCATCTCGTCGCTCGACCGGTTTTCGCCGGCCATGCCGCGCGGCGACGGCTCGCCCGGGGACGATCCGAGACGATTGCCGGCCGGTGCACGCAGTCGCGCCAAAGACGAAGAAAGTTAAAATCGGTAAGCTGTGAGCATTTGAAGTAACCGAATTTTATTCGGTTATACGCCATCCTGGCCACAATAGTGGGGGTGGCACATGTTTACGTCCAATATTGGTCGACTGCGCTTTTTCCTTTACTCTCTCGGCCTCGCCGTGGCCGAGACCGTGGTGATCCTTATTTGCATTGTCAGTACGATCGGCTTCGAAGGGCTGATCAATTCGGGGCCTGGTCCGGCGCGGCAGGGCATGGCGGGCGCCGTCCTCATCGCCTCCCTCGTCTTTGTCGCGCTGCGCGGCAACATCGCCTCGCGCCGCACCCGCGATGCCAACGGGCGCCGATGGATCCTGTGGGCCTACATCGCCCTTTCCGCCGTCTACGCGCTTTTGCAGGCAGGCGTGCTGCTGGTCGTCAAATTCGGCGATCCCGAGAGCATTCCAGGCGGGCTGAACCTGCTTGGACTTTCGGTGTTCGGCCTCTGGTGCACGATCCTGTGGGCGAAGCCGGTCGCGGGCAGCAATATCGATGAATTGACCGATGTTTTCGATTTCGACGGTCCGCTGCCGGCACCGGCGCGTGCCGGACGCACCGTAACAGCCAGCGTGCCGGCCGCCCCACGTGCCGCCGCCTCCGCCGCGCGCGTCCCGCCGGCACCGCAGCCTTTCGGCAGGCCGCGCCCCGCCGGCTTCGGCAAGCGCGGGATTTGAGTAAGTCTTAGAGATAGAGCATGACGTCGTCCGAAAACCGCTTCACACTTTTCGGCACCATGCCCTGGCGCCTGCGCAAAAGCTGCTCGCATTCGCCTCTTCAAGACCACGATCATTCGCGATAGAAGCGCCGTCGGTCCAATCACGGGCCTGACGCTTCTCATGGCCGGATGACAATGAGCGATCGATCAAGCCAACGCCCGATCCTGATGTTCGATTCCGGCGTTGGCGGGCTGACCGTGCTGCGCGAGGCGCGCGTGCTGATGCCCGATCGCCGATTCGTCTATGTCGCCGACGACGCGGCTTTTCCCTACGGCGCCTGGGAGGAACCGGCGCTCAAGGATCACATACTTACGCTGTTCGGCAAGTTGCTCGATCGGCTTCAGCCGGCGATTTCGGTCATTGCCTGCAACACCGCCTCGACACTGGTGATCGATGCGCTGCGCGACAAATTCCCCGGCCATCCTTTCGTGGGCACCGTTCCGGCAATCAAGCCGGCCGCCGAACGCACCCGCTCCGGCCTGGTATCGGTGCTGGCGACGCCGGGCACGGTGAAGCGCCAATACACGCGCGATCTGATCAGCAAATGGGCGCAGAAATGCCATGTGCGCCTGGTCGGCAGCGACCGGCTGGCCGGGCTCGCCGAGATTTACATGCGCCAAGGTTTCGTCGACGAGGAGGCCGTGCGCGCCGAAATCGCGCCCTGCTTCATCGAGCGCGACGGCAACCGCACCGACATCGTCGTGCTCGCCTGCACGCATTATCCGTTTCTCGCCAACCGCATGCGCAAGACCGCGCCCTGGCCGGTCGACTGGATCGATCCGGCCGAGGCGATCGCGCGGCGCGCCATGTCGCTCATCGAACCGGTCGGAGAGACATCGGGCGAGAGCGAGCCCGATCTCGCCGTCTTCACTTCCGGCAAGGTGGATTTTGCCACCAGGCGACTCATCCAGGGCTTTGGACTGACCGCGCGCTAAGGCGTGTCGATATTCAGGTGAGGCCGGCCCGCAAATGCCAGGTTCCTGCGCTTCCGGTGCTCACGTACCTTGAGTACGCTCCGCTCCGGTTCTCGGAACCCGCCATTTTCGACTCGGCCTGACCTGAATCTCAACGCGCCTTCACCCAGCCGCTAAACAGGCTCGAAGACGATGCTGCGCTGATCCGGATCGGCCGAGACCAGCTTCAGGTTGAGATCGTCGCCCTGCCTGAGCCCGGAAGCCTTCACGTTGGCGACGACGGGCATGTCGGCAAGCTGCGCGCGCACGCCATGATCGACGAAGTCGGTGACGACGGCCTTGAACGTCTCGCCCTCGCGTCCCTTGAGCATGACCGCCTCGGCGAGGTCGATGGCGGCATGGTTGATCTGCGAAGCGCGGGCATCCGCACGCCCCATCACCTTCGGCAATCTGGCGAACGCGTCGGTGACGGCCTGCGGCACGGGCTGGCTGTTGGCGATCGCCAGCGTGCAGCGCACGACATAGCGGTCGGCCAGCCGCCTGAGCGGCGCGGTGGCATGCGCATAGGTCGCGGCCATCGCCTCATGCCAGGGGACGACACCCTCGTGATAGGGTTGGTAGGACGCACCGTTGCCTGCGCGGCGGATTTCCAGCATCAGCGCGGCTTGTTTCGGATCGGCCGGATCGAGCGTGCGCTGATAGTCGCGCAGGCTGGTGGAGGCGGGCCAGGAAAGCCCAAGCGCCTGTGCCACGTTGCGCAGTCTTTGCACCTTGGAGGCGTCTGGCCCCGACATCACCCGGAACAACCCGGTCTTGTGCGCCAGCATGGCGTCGGCAATCGCCATATTGGCGGCCAGCGAAAGTGCTGCATTGTCCTGCTCGGATTGCAGCAGCGGCCTGAACGAAAGCCGGAACGTGCCGTCGGCGACCTTCTCCACCTCTTGCTCGGGCGGATCGACGCGCGAGGCGCCGCGCCGCTCTTCGTTTGCCGCCATGCGCCGCGCCAGTTCCGCGAAGCCGGCTGGAACGTCCGAGGGCTGCACGCTGTCATAGGCGAGCTTCGCGCGGCTTTGGATAATGGCCCGTTCCGCGCCGTCCAATTTCACCGCGCCGTCGCCGGCGACCCGAACCGTGAAGATGACCGAAGGGCGCGGTCCATCGGGCAACAGGCTGGCCGCAGCCTCGGCAAGCACCGGCGGGTAGAGCCCGGCCTTGCCGTCCGGCAAATAGAGCGTTTCGCCCCGGTTCCAGGCTTCGATATCAATCGCGTCGCCGTCCTCGACGAACCAGGCGACGTCGGCAATGGCATAATGCAAGAGAAGATCGCCACCGCTGGCCTCGATCGAGAACGCCTGGTCGAGATCGGTGGAACTTGCTGGATCGAGTGTTACGAAGGGCATTGCCGTCCGGTCGGCATGCTGCCCGGGCACACGCTCTGCCGCCGCCTCTGCCGCGGCAACCACAGCAGGCGGAAATCCATCCGGCACATGGAACTCGGTGCGGATTTTGGCGAGGCCGGTGGAGAGCGCTTGTGAGGGATCGGTCAGCGATTTCATGCAACCGTCCTACACTGGCGTTCCCGACACGGGAAGGCTTGCCAGCGAGACCGCCAAGGCCGCCCGCCCGACGGCCGGCCCCAAGCAGACCGACGGCCGAGCCACTGCCGCTGGAACTGCCGCTTCAGCGCGGCGTTTCTTCTCACAGCAAAGGAGAAACCGGAGAAATCGCCATGCCCGCCACATCACAAGCACAGCAAAAGGCCGCCGGGGCAGCACTTTCCGCCAAGCGCGGCGAGATCAAGAAAAGCGAGCTCAGGGGCGCTTCGCGCGAAATGTATGAATCGATGAGCGAGAAGCAACTCGAAGAGTTCGCCGAGACCAAACGCAAGGATCTGCCCGGCAAAAAGTCATAGATCGCAGCATCACATGAAGAAGCCCGCGGTATCGCTCGCGGGCTTGTTCAGGTTGACTCAGCTGCCCGCTATCGCCACCAGCAGCGCTTCGTCTTGTAACGGACCACGTGGCGATGGCCGTGGCGCCAGACCACTCTTTTCGTCACCACGACGCGGCATACCTGCCTGTGGCCACTCCAATGCCTGGCCATGGCGGGTTCCGGCGTCATGACAGCCATGGATCCCGCCAGCACAGCGGCCCCGGTCAGGGTAAGGAAGAACTTTTTCATGGGAATTCGGGCTCCTCTGCTCCAGTCCCTTCATTAAGATGGCAGAGCAGCGCGGCTCCTTGAAAGCTACGCCGCTCTGCTGCCGGTGGCCTTCGCCACAACCGGCACCGCACGCAACGCGGGAAATGTTATCGGGTTGCGACCCACGCGGCCAGCCGTAAGCTTGACAGCGGTTAAATCTGTGTTTAACAGCCCCACCAACACCGGGTGGCGACGCCCGGTGGTTTCTTTTGACGTGTCCCGTGGGTTTTCCGTCGCTTTGCGTGGAAAACCCTGTCAGGTCTCGAAAACGGAGGCCAGAGGAGGGCGCGTTTCCTTCGCCCGGAGCCATGGGGTTCCGGGTATATTGTTTTGAAAGGGAATGCGATGAGCAAGCGCGAATCCGCGAAATACAAGATCGACCGCCGTCTCGGCGAAAACATCTGGGGCCGCCCGAAGTCCCCGGTCAACAAGCGTGAATACGGCCCCGGCCAGCACGGCCAGCGCCGCAAGGGCAAGCTTTCCGACTTCGGACTGCAGCTGCGCGCCAAGCAGAAGCTGAAGGGTCACTATGGCGACGTTTCGGAAAAGCAGTTCCGCAAGGTCTATGAAGAGGCCAACCGCCGCAAGGGCGACACCTCCGAGAACCTGATCGGCCTGCTCGAGTCGCGTCTCGACGCGGTCGTCTACCGCGCCAAGTTCGTGCCGACCATTTTCGCCGCCCGTCAGTTCGTCAACCACGGCCATGTCAACGTCAACGGCAAGCGCACCAACATCGGTTCGTATCGCTGCAAGCCGGGCGACGTCATCGAGGTGCGCGAGAAGTCGAAGCAGCTCGTGATCGTGCTGGAATCGGTTGGTCTCGCCGAGCGCGACGTGCCGGACTACATCGAAGCCGACCACAACAAGATGACCGCGACCTTTGCTCGCGTTCCCGGCCTGTCGGACGTTCCGTTCGCCGTGCAGATGGAACCGAACCTGGTCGTCGAATTCTACTCGCGCTGATCGACATCAATCAGCCGCAGCATCCAAGGCCGCCTCTCGAGGCGGCCTTTTCTTTGTCCGCTATGTCCGCTAAGCCGGGCGCCAACAGAACGCAGGGCCGGCGCCATGAATATGCTGCCAGATGTCAAAACGCTCGAGCCGATCGGCGACGAGACCGACGGCGGCTTCCATCCGCTGTTTGCCGACGTGCCGTCCTCGGTGGAATTCAACAAGCTGCGCAAGCGGCTGTTGAGGCTGACGCGCCAGGCGATCGAGGATTTCGCCATGGTGAAACCCGGCGAGCGCTGGTTGGTGGCGCTCTCCGGCGGCAAGGATTCCTATGGCCTGCTCGCGCTGCTGCTCGATCTCAAATGGCGCGGCCTGCTGCCGGTCGAACTGCTCGCCTGCAATCTCGACCAGGGCCAGCCGAATTTCCCGAAGCACATCCTGCCCGATTATCTCAACGCCAACGGCATCGCGCACCGCATCGAATACCAGGACACCTATTCGGTGGTGACCGACAAGCTGCCGGAAGGCAGCACCTATTGCTCGCTCTGCTCGCGGCTGCGGCGCGGCCATCTCTACCGCATCGCGCGCGAGGAGGGATGCTCGGCGCTGGTGCTTGGCCACCACCGCGAGGACATTCTCGAGACCTTCTTCATGAACCTGTTCCATGGCGGGCGTCTCGCCGCCATGCCGCCCAAGCTCCTCAATGACGAAGGTGACGTCTTGGTGCTGCGGCCGCTCGCCTATAGTGCTGAGGCCGACCTCGAGAAATTCGCCAACGCGATGAAATTCCCGATCATTCCGTGCGACCTCTGCGGCAGCCAGGAAGGGCTGCAGCGCAACGCCATGAAGGCGATGCTCGACGACATCGAGAAGCGCATGCCGGGCCGCAAGGACACGATGATCCGCGCCATGACCAATGTAAGGCTCTCGCATCTCCTGGACAGGAAGCTATTCGACTTCGCGGGGCTCGATGCGAATCCAGGACGAGACATTTCCGATGAAATTTGACGACCGTTCGATCGACTGGCTGGCCGAGCTTCTTGCCGACGCCGCCAGGACTGAAATCATGCCGCGCTTCCGTCGGCTGGGCGAGGGCGACGTGCGCCAGAAGACGTCCGCCGCCGACCTCGTGACCGAGGCGGACGTCAACGCCGAGAGGCTGATCACCGCCCGGCTGCTCGAACGCTATCCCCAGGCCATGGTGGTCGGTGAAGAGGCCTGCTCCGACAACCCGGCGCTGCTGTCTGGCCTTGGCGATGCCGCGCTGGCCTTCGTCATCGATCCGGTCGACGGCACCTTCAACTTCGCTTCCGGCGTGCCGCTGTTCGGCGTCATGGCCGGCGTCGTCGTCAACGGCGAGACTGTCGCCGGCATCATCCACGATCCGGTCGGCAAGGACTGGCTGATCGGCGCCAAGGGCGCGGGCAGCCATATCCGCCACGCGCATGGCGCGCTGGAGAAGGTCCGCGTCGCGGCACCGGTGCCCATGTCGCAGATGACGGGCGCCGTTTCCTGGCAGTTTCTCGAAGAGCCTGAACGCTCGCGGCTTGCCCGCAACCAGACCAAGACGCTGTCGCAATTCGCCTATCGCTGCGCGGCGCATGAATATCGGCTGCTTGCCAGCGGTCACGCCCATTTCGTGCTCTACAACAAGCTGATGCCCTGGGATCATCTCGCCGGCGCGCTGATCCATCAGGAAGCCGGCGGCCATGTCGCGCGCGTCGACGGCAGCGCCTATCTGCCGTCGCATGTCGACGGCGGCCTGCTGGTGGCGCCGGACAAGCAAAGCTGGGACGAGTTGCGCCGCGAACTCTGGGCCGAGTAGGGGTAATCCTGCGCTCGGCCGGCAATCTGCCGGCCGGATAGCAATTAAAGCGCGTCGCGCTGAAGCGGATTCAGGCGACGCGCTTTAAAACCTTTGTTTTCATGCATGTCGTTATCGCAAAACCGCTGAAACTTTTGCGCGACATGCATTAGTGCAGATCGGTGACGTGCCCCGAAACAGGGGGATTGTGGGGCTGAAACATCCTGCCTCGCTCGGCGATCAGGATCATCAGCAAAGCCGCGACCGAGACGCTGCAGAAGCCGGCGGCCAGAGGCGTGACCGTGCCGTTATAGGCCTGGCCGATCGCCGCGCCGATGAGGGCACCGAGGAAGGTCTGCATGAAGCCCAGGATGGATGCCGCCGTGCCGGCGAGCTCGCCGAGCGGCTCCATGGCCAAAGCGTTGAAATTCGCGCCCAGTCCGCCGAATGGCAGCATCGCCCCGGCAAAAAAGGTGACGAAGAGCCAGAGCGGCATCTGTATCTCCAGCGAGACCACCAGCCAGGCAAGGCTGATGCACAGGAAGATGAGCAGCGCGCCTTGCGACAGGCGGCGCATGCCAATCTGTCCGACCAACCGCGAATTGAGATAGTTGGAGAAGGCAAGCACGCCGGCGACGCCGGCAAAGATCAGCGGGAACAATTCGCCGACATGAAAGATGTCGATGTAGATCTGCTGCGCCGAACTGATGAAGCCGAACATGGCGGCGAAAATGAACGTGCTGGCGAAAGCGTAGCAAAGCGTGAGCCGGTTGGTGAGCACGATGCGGAAGCCGCTGACGACGGAGCTTACCGTCAGCGGCCGGCGATATTCCGGATGCAGGGTCTCCGGCAGGCGCAGCAGAGCCCAGGTCGAAACGATCAACGCGCCGATTGCCATGGTCACGAAAATCCAGTGCCAACTGGCGAACAGCATGACGAACTGGCCGATGCCGGGCGCGATGACCGGGATGGCCATGAACACCATGAAGATCAGCGACATCACCTCGGCCATGCGCCGGCCTTCGAACGTGTCGCGCACGATCGAGACGGCGATGACGCGGGTCGCGGCCGCGCCGATGCCCTGTATGAGACGCCAGGTCAGCAACAGGGTGAAACTGGGAGCTATGGCGGCGGCGGCCGCAGCCACGACATAGACGACCAGGCCAAGGACCAGTGGCGCCCGGCGCCCGAAGCGATCCGAAATAGGCCCGAACAAAAGCTGCCCGCCGCCGAAGCCGAGCATATAGGCGGTGATGACATATTGGCGGTGGTTCTCGCTCTCGACGCCGAGCGAGGCGCCGATCTGCTGCAGCGCCGGCAACATGATGTCGATGGCCAAGGAGTTGAGCGCCATGAGCGCGGCGCAGAGCGCGATGAATTCCCAGCGCGGAATGGGCAAGCTGCTTGCCCGTTGCGACGCTTCTACCTGCTTGTCCACGGCAAATTCCGATCTTTCAAACGAACAGGCGCCGGCTGGCCGGCGCGCTGGTTCGTCTCATCCCCGAGACCCGGGGGTTATGTTGCCGAGGTGGGGGCGGCCCCGAGCGATGCTTGCCGGCCGGAGGGTTAGCCTCCGCGCCGGCGAGCAAAATTGAATCAGGCGGCGCCTTTGACGCTGACGCCCTTTTCGACCAGGAAGTCCTGCAACTCGCCGGCCTGGAACATTTCGCGCACGATGTCGCAACCGCCGACGAATTCGCCCTTCACATAGAGCTGCGGGATGGTCGGCCAGTTGGAATAATCCTTGATGCCCTGGCGCAATTCGGCCGAGTCGAGCACGTTGACGCCTTTGTAGTCGGCCCCGATGTAATCGAGGATCTGCACCACCTGGCCGGAGAAGCCGCATTGCGGGAAGCCGGGCGTGCCCTTCATGAAGAGCACGACGTCGTTGCTCTTCACTTCATTGTCGATGTAGTCGTTGATGCCGGTCATGGACGGTCCTTTCACGCCTGTGGGAGTCAGGCTCGAAACATGTCCTTCAAATAAACCCATAGGTTGGCTGAAACAAGACGTTAGCCGCGACGCCGGCCCAATGGCGCAAGGGATAACGCGATTTTGGGCTAAGCCTGAGCGGCGCCGGCGCTCAGTCGGGAATGCTGGTCTGCAGAGCCAGCGCGTGCAGCAGGCCGCCCATATTGCCCTTCAGCGCGTTGTAGACCATCTGATGCTGCTGCACACGGCTTTTGCCCCGGAAGCTCTCGGCCACGACCTCGGCCGCGTAATGATCGCCGTCGCCGGCCAGGTCGCGGATCGTCACCTTGGCGTCCGGAATGCCTTCCTTGATCAATTTTTCGATGTCGTGAGCATCCATTGCCATGGCAAAATCCTGTTTCAAGCGGGCAGGCTGTGTATGTGACTCGGGGTGAGCCTAAAGCCTTTCCAGCCCGGATTGAAGCCGTTCCGTCGGGTGATGAGGCCCTATGGGTTATCCTGGCTCGAATGAACCACGCCGTCTTCGGTGATGTCATCGCGCGTCGAATAGGCGCGGCCGAGGCTGAAGACCAGCACGTAGAGCGGGAGGTTGATCAACAGGCTGACGATCGGAAGATAGCTCGTAATCCGCCATGCGGTTGAAAAGAAGGGCTGACCATAGCCGTCGCAGGTCAAGGACGAGCCATAGTCCCAAATGGCCCCGATCAACGCGGCGACGGCGAAGAGCTTGATGCAGGTCGCGACGTGCCTTGCCCGCGCCGGCTCCGGAGAAAGCCTGTTCCAGAGCACCAGGCAGACGACTGGAACGGCGTAGATCAGGGTCTGCAATACCAGCATCGGCAGCGTGCCGTTGGCCGCGGCAAGGAACTCGGCGCGGGTTTCCAGCCGCGGGCAGACCTCGCTCGAGGTCGTCGACAACAGGAAGAGGACGAACGGCCCGAGAAACCAGAAGAAGAACAGGGACGGCCAGAAGACGACTGCAATCAGCGCCCTGGCGGTTAAATCATGTCGCATAAAAAAGGATTGCTTCTAGCCCGGTCAACTGGCCTGATCCATGAAGCGCGGGAACCAGCCCTCATGGGCGGCGGTCAGCTCGCTGATGGGGATCGGCCGAGCCTCGCCGAGCTTCAATTCACGTCCGCCGGTGGTGCCGATCCAGGGCGCGAAGATGCCGAGCATGCCCTGCTCCTCGCGGATCCTGTCCCATTCGCCGCTTTGCGGGTCGATCGACAACGTCAGCAGGTAGCGCCCCTGGTCCTCGCCGAACCAGACCGGGATGGGATCGGTGCCGGTAAGCCCCGGAATGGTGGCGCCGATGCCGGAGGCCATCGCCATTTCGGCGAGCGCTATCGCCAGGCCGCCGTCGGAGACGTCGTGCGCCGAGGTCACGATGCCGGACGCGATCAGCGCGCGCACATGGTCGCCAACCCGCTTCTCATGATCGAGGTCGACCGGCGGCGGCGGGCCGTCGCCTCGACCGTGGATGTCACGCATATAGACGGACTGGCCGAGATGGCTGCCCCAGGTGGCGGGCGCGCCGACCAGCACGATCATCTGGCCTTCGGCGGCAAAACCCATACGCGCCATCTTCGACCAGTCGGCAATCAGCCCGACGCCGCCGATGGTCGGTGTCGGCAGGATGCCGCGGCCATTGGTTTCGTTGTAGAGCGAGACATTGCCGGAGACGATCGGGAAGCCGAGAGCGCGGCAGGCGTCGCCGATGCCCTTAACCGCGCCGACGAACTGGCCCATGATCTCGGGCCGCTCCGGATTGCCGAAATTGAGGTTGTCGGTGGCCGCAAGCGGCAGGGCGCCGGTGGCGGTCAGATTGCGCCAGCATTCGGCCACGGCCTGCTTGCCGCCTTCGTACGGGTCGGCCTCGCAGTAGCGCGGCGTGACGTCTGAGGAGAAGGCCAGCGCCTTGGTCGGATGACCCTCGACGCGCACGACGCCGGCATCGCCGCCCGGAAGCTGCAGCGAATTGCCCTGGATCAGCGTGTCGTACTGCTCCCACACCCAGCGGCGCGAAGAGAGATCCGGCCCGCCCAGCATTTTCAGCAGCGCGTCGGCGACATCGGCCTTCGGCGCATCGTTCGCGGCGAGCGGCGCCGGCTTCTTCGGCTCGACCCAGGGGCGGTCATATTCCGGCGCCTGGTCGCCCAACTCCTTGATCGGCAGGTTGGCGACCTCGTCGCCCTGATGGATGACGCGGAAACGCAAATCGTCGGTGGTCTTGCCGACAATGGCGAAGTCGAGGCCCCATTTGCGGAAGATGGCCTCGGCTTCTTCTTCCTTTTCCGGGCGCAGCACCATCAGCATGCGCTCCTGGCTTTCCGACAGCATCATCTCATAGGCGCTCATGCGCTCCTCGCGCACCGGCACCTTGTCGAGGTCGAGCTCGATGCCGAGGTCGCCCTTGGCGCCCATCTCGACGGCCGAGCAGGTGAGGCCGGCCGCGCCCATGTCCTGAATGGCGATGACGGCGCCCGACGCCATCAGCTCGAGGCAGGCTTCCAGCAGGCATTTTTCGGTGAAGGGATCGCCGACCTGCACGGTCGGACGCTTCTCCTCGATCTTGTCGTCGAATTCGGCCGAGGCCATGGTGGCGCCGCCGACGCCATCGCGCCCGGTCTTGGCGCCGAGATAGACGACCGGGAGGCCGACGCCCTTGGCCTGCGACAGGAAGATGGCGTTGGTCTTGGCGAGGCCCGCCGCGAAGGCGTTGACCAGGATGTTGCCGTTGTAGCGGGCATCGAAATTGACCTCGCCGCCGACGGTCGGCACGCCGAAGGAATTGCCGTAGCCGCCGACGCCCGAAACCACGCCGGCAACGAGATGCCGGGTCTTGGGGTGATCCGGCGCGCCGAAGCGCAGCGCGTTCATGGCCGCCACCGGCCTGGCGCCCATGGTGAAGACGTCGCGCAATATGCCGCCGACTCCGGTCGCGGCGCCCTGATAGGGCTCGATGTAGGACGGGTGGTTGTGGCTCTCCATCTTGAAGACCACGCAGTCGCCGTCGCCGATGTCGACCACGCCGGCATTCTCGCCCGGACCCTGGATGACCCGCGGGCCGCTGGTCGGCAGCGTGCGCAGCCATTTCTTGGAGGACTTGTAGGAGCAGTGCTCGTTCCACATCGCCGAGAAGATGCCGAGCTCGGTGAAGCTTGGCTCGCGGCCGACCAGATCGAGAATGCGCTGGTATTCGTCCGGCTTCAGCCCATGCGCGGCGACGAGCTCGGGAGTGATCGGCACGGAATTGGAAATGGTCATGAGCGGCGATTTTTGTCCGTGGAAGAGGGGAGTTTCCTTGAGTCTCCTCTTATCGCAAGCTTTCGCGCGATACACCCCATCGGATGACGAAAAAAGCCGGAAAACTGCCCCTGCCGGCGGAGGTCAGGGCCTAGAGCTCGCCAGCTTGATCAGGAAAAACTGTCGTAGCCGGCGCGGCCTTCGTCGAGCAGGCGGCGGATGACGGCGACGCCGCCGGCGACATCCTTGCCTTGCCGGGGCTGCGACACGCCGAAGCGCACGCCGTGAAAGACCTGCTCGGAGCGGCCGGCCTTGAACTCGTCCTCGTCGTCGATGAGCACGCCTTGCGCCAGGCAGGCGTTCTTGAAGGTGCCGGACAGCCACGGGTCCGGTAAGGTCAGCCAGACGAAGGGCACGTTGTCCATTGCCTTAATGTCGAACCCCGCCAGCACGTCGCGCACGATGGCGAGGCGCGCCTGGATTTCGGCGATGCCGCGCTTGCGGATCTCGCCCGCCTGGCCCGACGTCACCAGCCTTGCGCCGACCTCGGCCAGCAGGAAAGGCAGGCCGCCGGTCATCATCTTGTGGGCGACGCGGATGCGGTGGCGATAGGCCGGCGGGCAGGAAAGCCAGCCGCCGCGCACGCCTGCGGCGACGGATTTGGACAAGCCGCCGGCGACGATGGTGCGCTCCGGCGCGTATTCGGCCAGCAGCGGCGTCGGGTCGTCGGTGATCTCGCCGTAAAGATCGTCCTCGATCAGCGCGACATTGTACTCGCGCGCAATCTTCGCGATCGCCTGCCGCCGCTCCGCCGACAGGGTCACCAGCGTCGGGTTCTTCGCGGTCGGCATCAGGAACATCAGCTTTGGATGTTTCTGCGCGCAAACGCGCTCGAAATCATCCGGGTCGATACCGTTGTCGTCGGTCAGAACCAGCGCGATGCGGCGCCCGATCAGCCCCGCGCTGCGCGCGATCTGCGAATAGGTGAGGTGCTCGAAGACGACATAGTCGCCGGGCATGGTCAGCGCCGCGATCGCCGCCATGACCGCGGCGTGGGTGCCCAGCGTCGGCACGATCGAATCGGGCGAGGGGCGGAAGGCATTGCGCGCCAGCCAGCGGCTGCCCGCCTCATACCAGCGTTCGGGAAAATCCCGCGTATAGCTCGAAATATCGTGCGGGTGTTCCTGCGCCGTGCGCGCCAGCATGTCGGCAATCACCGCACCCTGGCCGACATCGGGCGCGGCGGTGCTGTCGAAGCGCAGCTTGCCGCTTGGCGCATCGATGGGGCGCGTGCCCTGGATGGCAGGTTCCAAATCCGGCTTCGGGTCTGCGGCGCGCTGGCCTAGCACATAGGTGCCGCGGCCGACCTCGCCGCTCACAAGGCCCCGCTCGCGCAGCAACTGATAGGCTCTGCCGATGGTGCCGACGGTCGTGCCGATGTCATAGGCGAGGTCGCGTTGCGGCGGCAGTTTTGCACCGGCGTCGATAACGCCCTTGTCGATATCTGACTCAATGCTGTCAGCAAGACGCTGATACAGCGGACCGGAGCCAGAGGAGAGGTCAGGGAGCCAATTTGTCATGGTGACAATTTTCTATATTGCACCGCGCGATGAGTCAATTCATATCGATCTCGCGATTGGGAAGGTACAATCGGAACAAGGCAGAATGACAATGGATACAATCGAGACAATTCGCTATGCTCGCCCGGCTTCTGGCGCGCAGGTCGATCCCTTGGCCCATCGTGGCTTCGTCGGCCGAATGGCGGTTGTGCTCCGTTCCATCGTAAGGCAGATCGACCGCATGCTGGAGCGCAGGCGCGGCCGCCTCGCGCTCATGGAGATGACGGACGAGCAGCTCAAGGATATCGGCGTCTCGCGCTGCGACGCCCATCGCGAAGGCATCCGGGCGTTCTGGGAGTAGCGATCTAGCGGCGGCTCGATTGAACCCGGGCTGCGGGCTTTCCCCGCAACCGGCCGATGCCGTGATCGACAAGCACGGCAAGCACGCTCAGCCCGACGAAAAGGGCGGTGACGGCCAGCGCTGAAACCGCGACGCTGGCCGCGCCGTTCTTGGCGACGTCGAGGAACGGGTAAGGTATTTCGCCGGCGAAGGGCGCGCGTATCAGCGCGTAGGCGAGATAGGCGACCGGGTAGATCATCCACCAGGCGATGTCGCTCCACTGCCGCCTGCCATCGGCGCCCGCCACCAGCCACCACAGCACGAACATCACCGGCGTCACATAGTGCAAAAGGACGTCGCAGAGCAGGAACAAACCCTGCGGCTGCCAGAGCCTCGCCAGAACCGTGGCGTAGACGATGAAAACCAGAGTTATGGCCACCGCCACGCCGGCCCGCATCCGCTGCCCGGCAAAGGCCGGGAACCAGGCATAGCCGGCGGGTGACAGCAGCGAAGCGTGCACCATCACCGCCGCGATGTTGGTCAGGATGGTGAAGAAGCTGAAATAGAAGACGATCGAGCCGAGCAAGCCACGGCCTGCGGTCACGGATGCCGGCATGGTGATGGCGAATTGCAGGACAAGCGCAATCAGCCCGACAACCAGCCCCGCGATCTGCAGGAACCGGCCCATGGCAAGCTCAGGCGGCAGCCGCGCAGGACGGATTGCCCGCCTGCCAGCGGGCGATGTCGGCACCGATGCGCGCGCCGAGCGGCTCATTCATCAGCGGGCCAAAGGCGTCGACGCGGCTGGAATTGCCCTGCGCCTGCACGACCAGCAGCGGCTTGCCGCCATAGTGCTTGGCGGGCACCAGCAGGAAGCGCGGCGTGCCGCTGTAGGAATTGAGCTCGTTGGCCATCTGGTAGGCCTTGAAGGCCGGATCCTTGCTGGCGATCCAGCATTTGTGCGCGGCGATCGCGACCTGCTCCATGGCAAGCAGAGAGGCGCTCTTGCCTGAGGGAACCGGCGTTGTCTTGGGGCTGGATTGGCAGGAAGCCAAGGCGAGCCCGGCGGTGGCCAGGAGAGCAAGGCGAGCAATCGTCAGTCTCATGGTCAGTCCGCCCCCCCGCGTTCCGATAGGATGTTAAAGGATCAAGCCGCGATGCCGAGCGCGCTCTCGAACAGCGCCCGTCCGTCATTGCCGCCGTGCGCCGCCTCGATCAGGTTCTCCGGATGCGGCATCAGCCCCAGCACGTTGCCGTTGTCGTTGACGATGCCGGCGATGTCGTTGATCGAGCCATTGGGATTGGTGCCGTCCGTATAGCGGAACACCACCTGGCCTTCGCCTTCGAGACGGGCCAGCGTCTCGGGATCGGCGAAGTAGTTGCCGTCATGGTGCGCGACCGGCGAGCGGATCACCTGTCCGGGCCGGTAGCCGCGCGTGAACATCGTGTTGGCGTTGGCAATCTGGAGCTTCACCTGCCGGCAGACGAATTTCAGCGACGCATTGCGCATCAGCGCTCCGGGCAGCAATCCCGCCTCGACCAGGATCTGGAAGCCGTTGCAGACACCGACGACGGTCACGCCCTTGGCGGCCTTTTCGGCGACCGCACGCATCACCGGCATGCGCGCCGCGATCGCGCCGCAGCGCAGATAGTCACCGAAGGAGAAGCCGCCGGGGATGGCGATCAGATCGACATCGGGGATTTCCGTGTCGGTCTGCCAGACGGTCGCCGGCGCCTGGCCGGAAATCTTGGTCAGCGCCGCGATCATGTCGCGGTCGCGGTTGAGGCCAGGCAGGAGGACGACGGCTGATTTCATTGTCAGGCAATCTCCACCGCGTAGTTCTCGATCACCGTGTTCGCCAGAAGCTTGTCGCACATGGCCTTGAGGTCGGCTTCGGCCTTGGCTTTGTCGGCTCCGGTCAGCTCGATGTCGAACACCTTGCCCTGGCGCACCTGGCCGACGCCGTCGAAGCCCAGCCCGGAGAGCGCGTGCTCGATCGCCTTGCCCTGCGGGTCGAGGACGCCGTTCTTGAGGGTCACGGTGATACGGGCTTTCATCAATGCTCCTGGGCAGATCGTCGTTTGGCAAAAAAAGGCCTGCCATTGTCTGGCAGGCCCGTCAGTACTTAGTGCTTCAGGCCCTTGGGCGCCTCGGAGGAAGCAACGAGCACGGGACCCGTCGGGCGCGGCGGCTCGTTCTCGTTGATGATGCCGAGACGGCGGGCAACTTCCTGATAGGCTTCGACCAGGCCGCCCATGTCGCGGCGGAAACGGTCCTTGTCGAGCTTGTCCTGTGTGGCGACGTCCCACAGCCGGCAGGAATCCGGCGAGATCTCGTCGGCGACGACGATGCGCATCATGTCGCCCTCGAATAGGCGGCCGCATTCGATCTTGAAGTCGACGAGCTGGATGCCGACGCCGAGGAACAGGCCGGAGAGAAAGTCGTTGACGCGGATGGCCAAGGCCATGATGTCGTCGATTTCCTGCGGGCTTGCCCAGCCGAAGGCGGTGATGTGCTCTTCCGACACCATCGGGTCGTCGAGCGCGTCGGCCTTGTAGTAGAATTCGATGATCGAGCGCGGCAGCACCGTGCCTTCCTCGATGCCGAGGCGCTTGGACAGCGAGCCGGCGGCGACATTGCGCACCACGACCTCGAGCGGAATGATCTCGACTTCCTTGATCAGCTGCTCGCGCATGTTGAGCCGGCGGATGAAATGGGTCGGGATGCCCATCCGGTTCAAGTGGTTGAAGATGTGCTCGGAAATGCGGTTGTTGAGCACGCCCTTGCCATCGACCACCTCATGCTTCTTCTTGTTGAAGGCGGTGGCATCGTCCTTGAAAAACTGGATCAGCGTCCCCGGCTCAGGTCCCTCATAGAGGATCTTGGCCTTGCCTTCGTAGATGCGGCGGCGATTTTTCATCTGATTTTTTCTCTGGATCTGCGGGCAGGCGGCAAGTGACCAGTTCCTGTCCGTTTGCCTAAGTTAGTATGGCGAAGGCGGCGTTCAATGCCGGTGTTATCGCAATCGTCTTGTTTGCTCAATCGGCAAATCCCGCGAATCAACCGCTTTCGGAACCGAAATGCCGCAGCGCAGCATGCGACGAAGCGTATTGACCGGCCCGCGGCCTTTTGGTTTGTGCTTGCCCACCACACATATTCACCGCCAAGCGAATCGGATTGATCGGAGGGACGTTATGAGCAGCATGAAAGACCGCGAAGAGGGTTTTGAGCGCAAATTCGCCTTCGACGAGGAGCTTCGCTTCAAGGCAGCGGCGCGCCGCAACAAGGCGCTTGGGCTGTGGGCCGCCGAGAAACTCGGCAAATCCGGCGCCGATGCCGAAGCCTATGCCAAGGAAGTGGTGGTCTCCGATATCGAGGAAGCGGGCGACCATGATGTCTTCCGCAAGATCCGCAAGGATTTCGATGCCGCCGGCGTCGCTCAGTCCGACCACCAGATCCGCCGCACCATGGACGAGCTGATGGCGCAGGCGATCGAGCAGATCAAGAACAGCTGAGGCTATGTGGGCATGATGTCGCCGGAAAACCGCTTCACGCCTTTCGCCATCATGCCCTATCTCTTTGTTTTTACGCAATTCCGGACGGAAAACCGTTACACACTTTTCCTGGAATTTGCTCTGACTGGACCAATCGACCGCCCGGCCAAACCGGGCGGTTTTTCTTTGCCTTAGCGTCGTTTCCAGCCGAAACTGCGGATTGTTAACAAGGAAAGTTCCGATGTCGCTCAAGTCCCGCCTGGCCGCCGACGAAACGCTCTTCACCGCATGGTCGGGCGTGCCGGATGCGCTGACGGTCGAGATCATCGCCAAGCAGGGTTTCGATGCGGTCACCCTCGACATGCAGCATGGCGGCCATCATGAGGACAGCGTGCTGCGCGGCCTGGTGCCGGTGCTGGCCGCCAACAAGCCGGCGCTGGTGCGCATTCCGGTCGGGCGCTTCGACATGGCGAGCCGCGCGCTCGATTTCGGGGCCGAGGCGGTGATCGCGCCGATGGTGAACTCCGTGGCCGATGCAAGGCAGTTCGCCGCCGCGATGAAATACCCGCCGCTGGGCGAGCGTTCCTGGGGGCCGACCTATGCCTTCCCGCGCCACGGCAAGGGCGACCATGCCGAATGGCTGCGCGATACGAACCAGCGCACCATGGCTTTCGCGATGGTCGAAACGCGGGCGGCACTCGAGGCGCTGGACGGTATTCTGGATACGCCCGGCATCGACGGCATCTTCGTCGGCCCGTCGGATTTCTCGATCGCCTGGTCGAACGGCGCCACCGTCAGTTCGACGCTGGAAAGCATGATGGAGACGGTCGCGTCGATCGCCGAGCGGACACGCAAGGCCGGCAAGCATGCCGCGATCTATGTCATCGAACCGGCGATCGCCGGGCGCGTCGTTTCGATGGGCTTCCGGCTGCTCGCCATGGGCTCGGACCACACGCTGATT
This sequence comes from Mesorhizobium sp. B3-1-8, assembly GCF_006439495.1. Taxonomy (NCBI): domain Bacteria; kingdom Pseudomonadati; phylum Pseudomonadota; class Alphaproteobacteria; order Hyphomicrobiales; family Phyllobacteriaceae; genus Mesorhizobium; species Mesorhizobium sp. B3-1-8. The sequence goes on along the minus strand of NZ_VFTK01000008.1, from coordinate 1,757 downwards.
TCACTCGGCGCGAAGACGCTGCTGAAGAGCATGCGGGATTCGATCGGCTCCTAGACGCCGATCAGGGTTCTTTCAGTTCCGTCAGAAACTTGGCGAATGTCATCGAACCCTCGGGCCAGGGGCCGAAGCCCGCGTCGTGGTTGAGATGGCCGGCCTCACCGGCGTCGATGAAGAGCGATCCCCAGGCGTCGGCAATGTCCTCGGCGACCTCGAAAGCGCAGAACGGATCGTTGCGGCTGGCGATCACGATGGACGGAAAGGGCAGCGGATCGCGCGAATAAGGGCCAAAGGTCATCAGATGTTTCGGCCTGATTTCCGGATTGGAGACATCCGGCGGCGCGACGAAGAAGGCGCCCGCGACCGGCTTCTTGAATTGCGGGATGGCCTGCACCGCGGCCGCGACGCCAAGCGAGTGCGCAACGAGTACCACCGGCCGCTCGGCCTCGTTGACGGCGTTCGCTACGCTCGCCGTCCAGTCCTCGCGCACGGGCTTGGTCCATTCCGCCTGCTCGACACGGCGCGCCGTCGACAGTTTCGACTGCCAGCGGGTCTGCCAATGCTCGGGACCGGAATTGGTGTAGCCCGGCACGATCAGAATATCTGCGTCTTTGACTTTCATGGCGCCGATGTAGCGAGCGGTCTTCTCGGCTGCAACCCTGTCGCCGATATCGGCGTGATCACAATTATGAACAACTTGTTCGACTCTTGCTCTCTTGTGTGAACGACCGCAATCGACGATTTGGAGGGGAAGAAGAGGTGGCGGCCTGCAAATCCCATTTCGGGAAGAGGCGACGCCCGAACGGAGAGTTTGATGAGCGAACTGCCTTTTGCCGCGACCACCCCGGTCAGCGTTTCGCGTGTCGGGCTGAAGGCGCGGGACGCCGAGAGCCTTGCTGCCTATTATCGCGCGGTCGTCGGCCTGCAGGAACTGAGCCGCGCCGACGGCGCGATCACGCTCGGCGCGGCCAACCGGCCATTGCTGGTGCTGGAGCGGGATTCTTCGGCCAAGCCCGACGATCCGCGCAGCGCCGGGCTCTTCCACACTGCTTTCCTTTTGCCATCGCGCGCCGATCTTGGCCGCTGGATCAGCCACGCCGCCGCCAACCGCATCGGTATCGAGGGCGCGTCCGACCATCTGGTCAGCGAGGCGCTTTACCTGACCGACCCGGAGGGCAACGGCATCGAGATCTATGCGGACCGCCGCCCGCAAGACTGGAAGTGGAATGGCGACAAGATCGCCATGGCGACCGAGCGGCTGAACCTGCCGGCGGTGGTGGGCAGCGTGCCGGCGGGCGATGCGGGCTGGCAAGGCGCGCCCGAAAACACCATTGTCGGCCATGTGCATCTGCGCGTCGGCCGGCCGGAAGATGCGGAGGCCTGGTGGCATGACCAGTTCGGCTTCGACACCGTCGCCAAATATGGCGGCCAGGCGGTGTTCCTGTCGTCCGGCCATTACCACCATCATATCGGCGCCAATGCCTGGCAGAGCGCCGGCGCCGGCCGCCGCGACCCCTCCCGCTCGGGCCTCGCCTGGGTCGAGATGCGTTCGGACAATGTGAAGGAAGAGACGAGCCGAGAAGACCCGTGGGGCACGGTGATCAGGGCCGTGCCTGGGAAGGCGTGAGCGGGCGTCGGCGACAGCGTCTTTTTCCCCGTCATTATACGGGGAGAAATGCCCGGTGTCCGAACCGGATAGATAGGTAACAGAATGGACCGATTGCATGGGTGACAGTTTTCTTGTCCGCCGGAGGACCGGC
>NZ_VFTK01000079.1:0-3046 GCF_006439495.1 Mesorhizobium sp. B3-1-8 | reverse complement strand
GCCACCATACCCCCCTCCCTTGTGAGCATCATGCAGCAACGTGGCCGAGCAGTCGGCCTCGACTTTACGAATGGTCGAGCCGATTAGTACCCATTGTCAATCGGTGGCTGTGCGGGCAAACCCAGCCTGCTCCTTTCGACATCGGCGAAGGCTTCCGCTGAGGTCTGAACCTCGAACAGGTGAATGGTTGCGGTCCCCTTTTCGACGACGCGGACTACCCACTCAGTGCCGGCAGATTTCACCCGCACGTCGTCCGGTTCGCCGCCCACCATCCCCTGCCACCGTGATACGAATTCAAGTCAGTACTGCTGACAACCAGCTATGGTGTGGATTTTGTCAATCCAACCCTTTTTAATGGTTGATATTCATATAGCTAATGACAACGAAAACACTCAATAAAATTGGAATTCGCGGCCTTTTACCAAGAAATAGACCATCTATAAGCCGCCACAATCAATGTTCTGGATCAGAGTTTTCAGTCATTTGGCCCAAACATCTCTGTTCTTTTATTACTGCTATGCGTTGACTTCGTAGCTCTTGATCACACCTGACACGACTATGGCCAAGTCCATCAGGATCGCGACGGACATTACGCCGGTCCAATTTGACCATCGCTTTCAGGTGAGGGAAAAGCCCGTGTTGACGACCGCTTTGCGGCGCAAAGCGGCCATGTCTGTTGTCGGCCGCAAGCGGTCGGACCGCTTCCGCCGCTGCAGCATTCATGTGTGGTGAATTGCGCGGGCGCAAAGGATAGCGGCCCTCGTCCGCAGCTCGGAACCTCCCGTCGCACTCGAAGTTCTTGTGTTGCACATGGCCACCATCCACAGCGCGGGCGGCACGGGGTGTAAGGGTTTGACTCGGGAAAAGCCGACCGTACTCAGAGGAAAGATCGGTCGTTGGTTCAACGTACTTAAGTATGTTGCCATCGCGATTGTCGTGAGTTCGATCACTGTGATCGTGATGAACTTGATCCCCGATTCCCGGAGTATCCGCGCAATCGTTCCCCACCGTTTTGACGCAGCCGATCCTCAATTCGCGAGGAGCATGACCAGCTATTCCCAGGGACAAATGTTCGACGCCAACGCGGTGCAGACGCTGGTCAATGGCGATGAGATCTTTCCAGCAATGCTGGAAGCCATCCGCACTGCGCGTTCGACCATCAACATGGAAACCTACATCTATTGGTCGGGAAAGGTGGGCTACGAGTTCGCCGCGGCCTTGGCGGCGAAAGCCCGAGAAGGCGTCGAGGTTCGTGTGCTCGTCGACTGGGTCGGCAGTCTCCCCTTCGATGAAGAACTGATCCACATCATGACAAGTGCTGGAGTGCGGTTCCAGCGCTACCGGCCCATCTACTGGTACACCCTGGATCGCGTGAACAACCGAACGCATCGCAAACTGCTCATCGTCGACGGTCGGATAGCGTTCACTGGCGGTGTCGGCATTGCGGACAATTGGCTCGGAGACGCTCGCAATCCGACAGAGTGGCGTGACACGCACTACCGCATCGAGGGACGTGCCGCAGCCGCATTCCAGGCGGCGTTCGCCGCAAACTGGCTGGAGACCGCGGGCGAGCCGTTGCAGGGCGAGAAGTTCTACCCGCCGCTCGCAGCTGCGGGGAACCTGAGCGCTCAACTTATCTTGTCTTCGCAACCAAATGGCTCCGAAAACATGGAGCTGATGATGTTGGCTGCGATGGCAGCTGCCAAGGATCACTTGCGGATCGGAATGGCTTATTTCGTTCCGGACGACATCGCCCTGCAGCAGATACTGGATGCCCGAAAAAGGGGCGTGATCGTCGATATCATCGTCCCCAACTCGCTGACGGATGTTCCTATCGTTCGAAAGGGCTCGCGCTACTTCTGGGGCGAATTACTCAAGGCAGGCGTGCGGATTTATGAGTTCCAGCCCACGATGTACCATCCTAAGCTGCTGATCGCCGACGACGTCTGGGCGAGCTTCGGTTCCGCCAACCTCGACGAGCGATCTCTTCGCCTCAATGACGAGGCCAATCTGAATATCTATGGCAAGGACTTTGGACAAACCCAAATCGATCTTTTCAACCGGGACCTGGCACGGTCTAAGCAGATCAGTCTCGAGGAATGGCAAGCCCGCCCCTGGACTGAAAGGGTGACGGATTGGTTGGCTAGCCGACTGCATTCCCAGCTTTAGCACACCATCGCCGCCCTATCGCGTAAGACCGTCGGAAGGTGGTCGTCGGCTGCAGGCCAGGAGATGCGAAGGAATCTGGCGGGAGCGGTCGCTATCGGGTGATGTCTGCTTTCGTTGAAGCTTGTTAGGTGCTTGTCGAGCGCTGCGGCAATGCTCTGTAGAAAGCTGATCCACTCAGACGGGAATGATCTGGGATCACCTTCAAAGTCCATGCCGTGCGCCTCTTCACAAGCCACGTGCCGCCGAAGAGAAAAACGCCGCGCATCGACGAGCCATGGTGAGGACTGGAGCGCCGCTCAGCCTACCGATTTGGACGGTCTTCCGCCATGACGTTGTAGAGCATGAGGAACGCCAACAGTGAGACGATACCGCCTAAGAGATCGGCCCCTGTCAGTCGGCAGAAATAGACGAAATCAAACGCTAGCACGGCCATCGCTCTATCCTCGGAAAACGCACTAGGATAGGGAACCGTTAGACAAGCCTAATGTTCCGCTCCGGAGGAGCAGCGCCGGCCTAATCTGCGTTCGGTACCCGTCCTGCTTGACCTCATGAATCCAGTCGTCGCCCTTCGGAGGATCCCTGAAGAGCTTGAGCTTCATTGGATGGATAAAGGGCAACCGTTCCCCGTCGGCACGCTTACGCATCACAGCCCCAACTCTACGATTTCAATCAATAACGCGATGAAGTTTCAGTCCCATTAGCACTCGCTGGAACAAGTCTTCCCGAGAATCGGCTATAAGCCAGCATGGCCTTGGAGATATCCGATGGGGAAGAAGGCGATCCTAATTACCGAGAGCGTTTCGGAGGAGCGGCTGCTTGAGGCCGATTTTTACGCCCGGCGATGTGGGCTACCACGCGACGAAGTGCTTCAAATCAT
>NZ_VFTK01000078.1:0-3726 GCF_006439495.1 Mesorhizobium sp. B3-1-8 | reverse complement strand
GTCAGCACGAATCGTTCCATCCGAAGCTTGAATCATGATCAAGCCCGATGTGGAATCCTGAATATCAACAGGCCTTAGAGCATGATGCCGAAAAGTGTGAAGCGGTTTTCGGACGACATCATGCTCTATCTCTTTGATTAGAGACGGATTCAGATTTCAGGTCGATTCGACCTGAAATCATCCGGCTCTAGCCGTTGTTGTAGGGGAAGAACTTGAAATAGGGCTGCGCTTCCTCGATGACGCGGGCGAAGGACGGACGCGCGAGCAGCCGGTCGTGGTAGCGCTTCACCGCCGGAAACTTGTCGCCGAACGGCTCGACCTTGTTGGCATAGAACAGCGCCGGCGACGCGGCGCAGTCGGCCATCGTGAAGGTTTCGCCCACCGCCCAGGTCTTGCCCTGCATGTCCTCTTCGACGATGGCGTAGGAATTGCGCAACTGCGCCCGGGCCTCCTCGACGCCGAACGGATCGGTCTTGTCCTTTGGCCGCAGCCTGTCGCCGACGATCTTCTGCATCGGATGCTGCACGTAGAAATCGTAGAAGCGGTCGGCCTGGCGGACCTGCAGGGCGAGATCGATAGTGGCGGGAACGAGCTCGACCGGCCCCGGATAATGCGCGGCGAGATATTCGACGACGATGGTCGATTCCAGCATCGTGCGGCCCCGCGCATCGTCACGCAGCGCCGGCATCTTGCCGGTCGGCGACACCTTCAGGAAGGCGGCGCGGGAGGCCTCGTCGCCGAGGTCGACAATCACCGGTTCGAAAGGCGTGCCGTTCTCGTAGAACGCGATCAGCGGCTTCCAGCAGAACGAGGCCAGCGGGTGGAAATGCAGCGTCAGGGACATTCCGGCTCTCTTTCGCGTTCGGCCGTTGGATAATACTGAAGTGGTTACTTCACTATTGTCCCGGGCGGCTTGAGTCAAGGCGGCTTCTTGTCAGCGCTGCCCGTGGGCGGCGATAGCTTCGACGATTTGAGGCCAGTCGTTGCGGTGCAGTTCATGGCCGCCGCCTTCGACCTTGACCAGCCTTGCGCCGGGAACGGCCTTCGCCAGCGCTTCGCCATGCTCGATCGGGAAGAGCGGGTCGGCGCTGCCGTGGATGACGAGCAGCGGCGCGCGAAGATCCCGCACCGTCCGCTGCGGGCCGCCGCCCTTGAGCAGGAAATGGTTGGTCGCGCTGGCGAGACCGCCGGAGCGATCGTAGTCCGCCTGGATCATCGCGCGCGTCCGTTCCTCGTCGAACGGATGGCGCGTGCTGGCAATCGCGCGTGCGTCCTTGACCATGAAGTCGAGCACTTGGTCCCTGTTCGACCAGTCGATATCGGCGCCTTGGGCCGAATGTTCCTTATAGGCCTCGGTTGTCCCGGGCAGGCCGGATGTGTCGACGCCGAGCGGCGAAGAAGAGATCACGGTGAGCGCGCCGACGCGTTCGGGATATTTCAGCGCGACGCTCTGCGCGAGCATGCCGCCCATCGACATGCCGGCGACATGCGCCTTGGCGATGCCATGGTCGTCGAGCACGCGCATGGCATCGTCCACCATGTCCTCGAACGTATAAGGCGGCGCGCCCGGCGGATATTTGGTCGACAGGCCGGTATCGCGGTTGTCGTAGCGGATGACGAAGCGGCCGCGCCCGGCAAGTTGCCGGCAGAAGGCTTCGGGCCACCACGACATCGAGGCCATGGCGCCCATGATCAAAAGGATCGTCGGATCCTTCGAACTGCCGAAGGTCTCCGAAACGATGTCGGGGCGCTGCGCTGCGGTGGTCATCTGCTCCTCCAATCCGATTGCATTTTGCAATCAGTTGCACGATAATGAAACCGATATCATAATGCAACTGGTTTTTCTGGAGACTGCCATGAGCATCGACCGTCGGTCCGGCTGCCCGATCAATCTGTCGCTCGAAGTGTTCGGCGACCGGTGGAGCCTGATCATCCTGCGCGACATGATCTTCGGCGGAAAACGCCATTTCCGCGAGTTGCTCAACGGCTCGATCGAAGGCATCGCCTCCAACATCCTGGCCGACCGGCTGAAGCGGCTGATGCAGCTCGGGCTTCTGACCAAGGCCGACGATCCCAGTCACAAGCAGAAGGCGATCTACAGCCTGACCGAGATGGCGATCACGCTGGTGCCGATCATGGCGCAGCTCGGCGCCTGGGGACGCGTCTGGCTGCCGGTTACGGAAGAATTGTCGATCCGCGCCGAGCTGCTCGAAAAGGGCGGCCCGCCGCTATGGGAGCGATTCATGGACGAACTGCGCCACGAGCATCTGGGCATGCCTTCGAAGACGCCGCCGGGCACGCCCACCGTGCGCCAGCAACTGCGCGCTGCCTACGAGGCGGTTGTCGCACGAAAGGTTGAGGCTGCGGCAGGTTGAGACGCGGCGAAGAGGTTCGTCATTCCAGGGTCTCCGCGACGCCGCTTCGCTCCTTGCTCCGCCATAAAATGACGATCCGATCAACGTGTTCCGCCAATCACGAAGTCATGCTTCCGCGCTGTATCCCTAGTTCAAATTGATATCCCGGCTCGCCGACCGCATCGACACCGAGAAGCCGGCCAGCACGTCGAACAGCGCGATGATCATCAGAGTGAAGAAGACGGAGTGCGCCGCGCCCTTCACCAGCAGGAATTCGACCAGGAAGGCGATGAAGACCAGCGTCGATAAGAGATGGTCCAGGATCGAGGCATTGGTCGTGCGCACCGATTTCGAGATCTCGATGAACAGGAAGATCAGCCCGATCAGCACCATCAGGTCGCCGAGCGTCATCGAGAACACGCCGCCCGACATCATGCGGAAGGAGAACATCTCGGTCATCCAGGGATCGTCGCCACCGCCGAACAATCCGAGCAGGCCGAGATTGTAGAGGACGAAGGGCACGATCAGCAGCGGGATGGCACCGAACATCTGGGCGACTCCAATGGGGCACCCTTTTGTAAAATCCGCCGCAGGCGCGCCGTCAAGCGTTTTCACCGGCGGCGGCGAACACGCTCTAAGACCTAATGAAATAACGATGTCAGCCGGTTGGCTGACATCTCGTCATCATCTCACGCGCGAACGACCCTTAGCGTTTGAAATAGAGAGGGGACGGCTTAGGGCCGCGCGGGCGCGAACTCAGGTCGTGCCGATTTCGGGTCGGCCGCCGCGCCCATGAGGTCGCCAAAACAAAAAAGACCGGCCAAAGGCCGGTCTTTTGAAACGTCATGAACCTTGGAAGCTTCTCAGCTTTCCTTCGGCTCCAGAACCTGGCGGCCGCGATACATGCCGGTCTTCAGGTCGATATGGTGCGGGCGGCGCATTTCGCCGGAATTCTTGTCCTCGACATAGGTCGGGGCCTTGAGCGCGTCGGCCGAGCGGCGCATGCCGCGCTTCGACGGAGAGGTTTTTCTTTTTGGAACGGCCATGGATATGCTCCACTACATGGTCAAAATGCCCCGGCAACCCTCGCGAAAGGGCCGCATCGAGGCCATAATCTGAGAAAGTCGGGTGCCTATACACGCCTTGCGCCGTTTTGGCCAGCGCTGGCCGCGAATTTTTTTGAGCCGGCGGCGCTTCGCTTGGATCGGGACGCCGTTTTGTTGAAACGCCGTCATGATCCAAGTCTTCGTTGGGAGCGTGATCTTCCCGAAACCGGTTCCCACCTTTCGGGATCACGCTCTAAGGCCTGTTGATATTCATCTGGAGCTTATGATGGCGGCGGCGAGATGGACGAAGGCGGAGAAGCTCTGGT
>NZ_VFTK01000077.1:0-5473 GCF_006439495.1 Mesorhizobium sp. B3-1-8 | reverse complement strand
GCCCGAGAGGTTGAAGGTGACATTGGCGGCGGTCAGCCCGGCGCCGAGCTGGATCGTATCCGTACCACCGCCCTCGTAGATGGTGTCGCAGCCGTCGCCCTGGTTGAACACGTAAACATCGTTACCGGCGCCACCATTGAGCGCGTCGTTGCCCCCACCCCCCAACAGTATGTCGCTTCCGCCGCTGCCCGTCAGAGTGTCATTTCCTCCGTAGCCTGCCATAAAAGCGGCGACGTTGGCACTCAACGTATCTCCATCGTTCGTTCCATTGACTTCAATCAAGTCAAACGCATTCAGAACGGTCTGCTTATCGATGTCCCCGAACAAATTTAGGACTATCGGAACCAAGACCGGGACCTCTTCCTTGAAGACCGCAAGAAGAGAAATTGCGTCCGAATCCGAGCCTAGGTTGTCAGATCGAAACTCCGCAACCACTTGCGATGCCAAGCTTGTGAAATTGCCATCGATTTGACCAGTGAATGGATTGATGAAAATGTTCTTGAATGGGGCGAGTGCACCTAGATCTGCACCTGCACCCTCTCGTGCAATGATTGACCACGCCGCCTGGGCCAGGAAATGGCCAATATAGTAATCCTTCACCTCTGTGAACGACTTCATCAACGCCGCAGCATCCTGCGCGGTTGGCTCTCCAACCAGAATCGAATCGGGGGCCAGGTAATTTCCTCCGGCGCTGTAGTCCTGTCCCATAAATTTCTGCAGAAAGGCCAGTGCGGGAGCCGATATTATCGAAGTCGGATCGGGCGGGGGCAGGTTCACCGGGTCGTTCAACGACAGCACAATTGGTGCGCCGGCTCTGACAGGTCTACTTCCTCCACCTCCCACCCGGATGACCGGCATGGTGGGATTCAGCACTACACCTATGATGTTGGGGCCTGATCCTTGCGTGTTGGCCAACCATTCCGGCGGCAGGGCCAGGTTGTTTTGCGCCAACCAAGCCTGGACCTTCGCAGGATCCAGGCTGTCCAACGAAAATAAATATCCCTTGGGTGTCGGCGGAGTAATTGGGGTCGATGTGCTGTTATTTGAAACGATGTTGATTGTATTTACTTTTTCGATGTATGCGGCTAACTCGCCGGGATCATAAGCAAAGTTCACATAGACATCGTCTACGTTCTTCATCCACTGCACGTCGTGAACACCGGCCCAGTCGAACAGCAGACTGTCCATCTGGCTGAGGAACTGTTGAAAATTGCCGTTGCGGGCGGTCTGGATTGCAGTCTGAGCCTCGGCCTTCAGGGAATGGCTCTGCGTCATAGCGACCCAGAGATCCGCGACGTCCCCATAGCCGGAGAGTTTCGGCAGGCTGTATACGTCGGCATCGTATACAAAATTCTCAGGCAAAACGTAGTGGCTTTGAAACTGTGAAAGTGTGAATAGAACTTCAGCGGATTGTGTTTGAGCTCCGTTGTTCCAAGTTACGTGGCTCGTACTGAGAACGCGGTTACCGCTCAACGCCGCCCCAGAAGCTGTCCTGTCAAGGCTAAGCGACGTGATGCCCAATTCCGTCAGGGAATGAAGTTCGCCCTGCGCCGATACTCCATCGCCGTTTGCATCTTTCCAGATTTGCAGGGAGCTAAACGCGGCATCATTCACATCGATGACGCCATCCCCGTTGCCATCGAGCTGACTGAGGTCCTGGAATCCGGAGCCGGTCCGCGAACCAAACAATTCAGAAATGTCGTCAATAGCTCCATTGCCGTTCACATCCCGGACCAACAGACCGTCATCTCGTCCGACCCACCCAGTACGCTCGGCGAAGCCATCGCCATCAAGATCAAAATGGACGTTCGAATTGGCAAGGCTTGTCAATTCGATTCCATCCCCGTCGAGATCGACGACGAGGGGGTCGCGGGGTGGCGGGTTGAAAAGCGCGGCTAGAGCGGCATACCAGTCGGGAAGATCGGTCGAGTTCAGCGCGTGAGGAAATGAGTCTAGGTAGCGCGCGAGCTGATCGCCGGCTCTACTTCCATAGATCGCAAAAAAAGCTCCAAACGCGAGTCCCCCTACAACACCACCAAGTGGACCAAGTACGGAGCCGATCACGGCTCCGTCAACTACGCTCTCAGTCACCAGTGACGCCAGTGCGATATCAACGAGCAAATCCAAGCCGGCGCCCAGACCGCCAAGGGCTGCCTCACCTAGCATTGCACCAACCGACGCGCCGGCGAGGCCGCCGAAAGTGCGCCCGCCGAGTTCAGCTAGCGTCCTCTCAGCGCCGGCAGTATCACCCTCCCGATACTGAACGGCCGCGTTTCCGACGCTCAAGACCACGTCGGCGGCGATGGCGACGGCGCCGACGACGGTTGCCACCCTGCCTAGATCCGACACAAATGCAGTCAATCCGCCAGCGTAACCTTTATAGGCTTCGAAGCTTCTCACGACATCCGCCGCAGTCCAGTTACTGCCGGTGACGTCGTTCACCGTGTTTGCCAATCTAGCTGCTGCCATGAGGGCTGGATCAGCGACCGTATTGCTGCTGACCAGCTGGTCAATACGAATGAAATTTACCCCTGTGTTCAAAAAATCTTCGATTGTTGGAGTGCCGGTAGATTCAATGCCGAGCCTCGACAAGAATTCGGCCGTGACGAATGGGGTCGTTGTTCCCGCGCCGGCATACTTAATGCCTAACAGATCACCGCTTGCAACGGCGTCTCGAAATGACGATTCGACAGCGTCAAGGCGACTGACCGGATCGTTGATGCCCTGAAGAACATCAATAGGCACGCCACCGATTGAGGTTATGGCTTGATTTTGAACAGCAAAGGGGATTTCCACCGAGCCAAAAACTCGGCCTAAATTCGCGCTTTCCGCAACGACTATGATATCCCCGCTTAGAGACTGGGCAAATTCAGCGGATGTGTGGCCCCAAAGCGAAGCCTCAAGCGAAGCTGTATCTCCTGTATGCCCGTAGAGGAAGTCCCCTACGGATGCTTCCGCAGTTTTCCGGCTCTGCCCTTCAGATAAAAATAATTCTAATGCCCGGTTCTTAATAGCGTCGCTGACGGCATCGTCGCCCAGAAACTTGCCGCGATCAGTATTATTAATTATTGGCAAACCGGTGGCATTTTCTATCTTTACAGCAACATCAGTAGATGTTGCTGATCCGATAGGGCCGCTGTAGAGAATTCCACCTTCACCGTAAGATTGTGCGGAGAATTCTTCTGCAATGGCTCGGATATCATCAAGAGATTGAGCTGAATTTATCTGATCAATGTAGGATTGATACTGATTCACCGCCGACCACCCCTGTGCAAAATAAATTTATGCTATGCAGATTGAGATCAGCCCGATTTTGTCACGATCCAATTTTTGCGAAAAGATACTCCCCCCCGGAACCATTCCTGCTGTTTCAGTGGATATGGCTTCTCGCCGGGTGAGAAGATCAACTCCAAAATAATATCGTGTATCGCTTTAGAGTCTGAGTAATTGAATTCGGCCTTGGCCCCAGGGTGCTGGTTCCCGATATTATTTTTACTATTGTACCCGAACGATATGATTTCGATGTTGAAGTGATTTTCATCAGACTCGTATGCTGTGGCGAACTCTCCGAAATAGACACCTTCGTTTCTAAGTTCTACCGCAAGCACGTGGTGCGGCTCCTCGTCTGCACCAATGTGCTGGCCAACAAACCGCGCTTTGCCATTACCCAAAGCAACCCAGTCGAGCGTTCCCATTGGTGGTCGAATCCATGGTTTGAAAACAGTGGAGGAGCGGTATGAAGGATGGGAAACTGTGGTGGCTGAGGCGCGCAACATCGCATCTAGCATCGGCTTGGGTCTGTGCAACTGTGATGCCCGGATCCAGTATTTGCTGTGCTTAGGTCAGGAAAAAACTTGAACTGAACCGCAAGTGTCATTTCAAACCCCATTGAGAGGGGGCCGCCGCCTGATCGGAGGCGGTCGTTGCCCAATGAAGGAACGACTGTCTCTGCCTTACCCCCAAAACAAAGCGGTAACATGACGGAAGTAGTTTGTTAAGAGCCCTCTAAAAATAACTTTGGAGAACCTGTTCCTCCGGTGGGATATGCATAAATACGCCGGCGTGCAATTTCACAGCTTCATGCTACCAAGCGACGGGGGCGCGTGGGTGGAAACCCAGCTGTCGCCTCAAATCCTTTTGATATGCGGGGCAGAGTGCGATCCATCCGGCTCGATCTGAAGAGCGCGTCAGGGAAAACGTCAAACCCAGGCGGTGCTCTTCCTCAAGCGCTTCACGGTCTTCAATGTCGTGCAGTGCGAAGGTCTGCCAGAGCACCTTTTCGGTCAGTTTCAGCCTTGCCGGAACGCGAGACGTCCCGCAGGCCGAGGCGCTGATGCACATAAGCGGCGCGGATATCCGCATCGACGGGGATCGCGCTTTTCTATATGCCGAATGCAGATATCGAAAGCCATCAAAGCAAACCGAGCCTACGAGGACGACAGAGAAGTCTAGCATTCAGCCTACGATCATGTGGGCGCTGAGCCCAATCATTCTGGCCGCGCGCACGAGACCTTTTCGTTGCACGAACGCCCAGACAGAGCAGTTGCTTCTCCACGTGCGCAGTGTCGGTGGCTATGCAAAGAACGTGGCAATCCCGCATAGCGTGAAGTCCTGAATCCAGGCATTCTACTGGCGACTTGATCTCTTTCGTATCGAAGTCATCCGTAGCCGATCAGGCACCTAAACTTGGGAGGTCAAATGCACCTTGATCCTCCACGAGCGGCGCCTGAACGGGTCCACAACATCTGGAACTCATCCATCTTACCCAACGGTTGGCTGGACGGTAGGTAGACAACGGAACAGCCTTGCAAATGGATGAACAAAGATCGTCAGACAAATTGGAACTGGCTCTGCTGTAGGCTCGCCAGGGATACATTCTTAAGCAGAATTGAGTCGCTCGGATCGGCCGTTATCAGGACGTCGCTGCCAGATTGGGTCGATGCCGCCAAAAGGTGAGCCCAATCAGCGAACACCGAGTGATCAATTGAGATCAAATCGGCGTTTGTTCCCGATGCCGTGTAGCCGTTGATGGTATCATTTCCAAAGCTTGGCTGAAACACGAACGTATCTATCCCGCTTCCCCCGTTCAACGTGTCATCACCGGAGCCACCGATAAAGATGTCTTTGCCCCCATTGCCGTTGAGCGTGTCGTTACCCGCGAATCCGTAGAGCGAGTTGTTGCCGCTCGTGCCGTTGAGTGTGTCGCTGCCGCTGCCGCCGACGATCGGCAGGCCGCCGGTCAGGCTGATCGAGGTGCCGTCGCCGTAGACCAGAGTCTCGATCTGGTAGGAGGAGCTGAGATAGACGTTCGTCAGCTTGATCTGGTCGCCGCTGATGCCGTCGCCGATCAGCAGGCTGTAGCCGGAGACGTTGAAGGTCACGTTGGCCGCCGTCATCCCGGCGCCCAGCTGAAGGGTGTCGGTGCCGCCGCCGGTGTCGTAGATCGAGTCCGAGCCGTCGCCCTGATTGAAGA
>NZ_VFTK01000076.1:0-5911 GCF_006439495.1 Mesorhizobium sp. B3-1-8 | reverse complement strand
CGCTCAACTGCCTCTCCAAAGAATCCTTTCTCAGCCTAAACTCAACCCCAAAAACGCCATATGCGATTCCCCTGCCCACCTTGGGGGGAGATCAGCAGCTCCGCCCGCAGCGTCTTCTTCTGCAATGTCGGCGATTGGCGAAAGCCGAGGCGACAGCCAATCTCCCCACTTGTGGGGGAGATGGCCGGCAGGCCAGAGGGGGGCGCCGTAGAGCGCCGACCTCGGCAGAAATTCACCCCAGCAATTGCTTGCTCAGCTTCGCGCATTGCACGCGGATGTCGGGAATGGCATCGATCTCGAAGAAGGTGCCGCGCGTCAGCGGCCCGACGGCGAGCAGCTTCGACGAAACCGTGCCGTCGGCCGCGATCAGCTCGCATTTGGCGGTGACATCGAGGCCGAGGCGCAGCGGATCGGGCCGCGCCACGCCGCGCTCGACCAGCGAGCGCACGACGCCGTTCGACGTCCTCGAAATATCGCGGGCGATGCCCATGCAATCATAGATGCGGGCGACGTCCAGGGTCTCGACATCCTGCGTGCCGCGCGGCTGGATTTTCACGGCGAAGCCACCGTTCGCCTCGACGTTCACGACCCTTCCGGCGACGAGGCGGATGCGGCCCGACCGGACCGCCTCGGTGACGCGCGCGTAGACTTCCGGCGCCATGCGGTGGCGGTGGATGTCCCACCAGGCTTTGGTGTGCTCGACGAAGCGGCGCTTGGCCGAGGATGGCCAGTTCTGCCAGATCGTCTGGTTGAAGGGTCTCAGGCCATCGACGACGTCGCGCCAGTCGCCGCCGGCCTTCTGGATCTCGCGGATCAGATTGCGGAACCAGCCGACGAAGTAGGAAAGCTCCGTGCCGAGCGGAATGTCGGCGATATCGAGCTTGATCGGATTGCCCTTGCGGTGCGGCGACGGCAGCAGGCCGCGCCGCGACACCGCGACGATGGCGCCGTGATGGCCGCGCTGTTCCAGCGAGAGAAACGCGTCGACCATGCTCAGGCCGGTGCCGAGCAGCAGCACCTGGGCTTGCGGATCAAGCGTGGTGTCGGCCTCCGTCCCCATCCGGACGGCGTGGCCCTGGAAGGCGCCGGGCTGCTCGTCGTGACCGGTGGCCAGGACGGCAAGATGCGCGACGACGCTGGTGCCGTTGGCCAAGGCCACCTCGACGCCCGACGCGGTCGGCACGATCGACAGGCTCTCCTCGCGGATCAGCCTGAGCCGGCCGGTGTCGCGCTCACGCTCCACGAGGCCGTCGAGCAATTCCTGCAGATAGCGGGCATAGAGGCTGCGCGGCGCATAGAACGGCCCCTGGTCCGGCCTGGCGAGGCCGTGTTCCAGCACCCAGCGCGCGAAATGCGTCGGGTCGTCGGCATAGCCGCTCATGCCGGAGGCGCTGACGTTGAGCACATGCGCCGAAAGCAGCGTCGAATAGGCCATGCCCTGGCCGAAATGCGGCCGCTTCTCGATCAAGGTGACGCGCAGGTCCGGATTGGGCGATTTCAAAAGATGCGCGGCCAGCACGACGCCGCTGGCGCCGCCGCCGACAATGATGATGGAATTGGCGCGTCCAACCATGACTGCTCGCCGAAACGGAGCGATCAGCGTGCGGCGAGCGCCGCGAGCGGCCTTGGCCGCAAGCCACCAACGATCGCCGGAACGGGCTTTTGAAGGTCGCGCATCGTTCTCTCACTCCCAATGTTGATAAGATTACTATACTAACCGAGCCGGGCACGAAACCAGAGTTCCAATTGCCACGCCCTTTGAAGCATGAATTTGCCCGGATGGCGTGACAGGCGGATTTTCGTTCGGCCTGAGAACGGCGGCCTACGTTCCTTCGTCATTCCAGGGCGGAGCGACGCGGGAGCGGAGCGTAGACCCCAGAATGACGACACAAGAGACGGTCAGCCAACGCGCAAGGGTGCTGCTTGCCGGCGAACGCGACCGCTTGCCGCCGCGCGACGAGAGCCTCTGCCGGGCCTGGCAGTACTGGTCGCAAGGATCGGGTCGCAGACTAACCTTTGTCGCCAGCCGTCTCCGCGCGGCCGGCAAGGTCAGATGCGCGAGCGGTTCGCCCAGCGCAGCCCGACCACGCCGACCAGCATGGTGACGAGGCCGATATAGAGCCATTGCGCTGGCCGGTCATGAAGCTGCCCTTGACGAGGCCGAGACCTTGCAGCGACCACAGCGCACCCAACCCCAGCACAATCAGCGCCAGCACAAACCTGATCAATCGCATCGGCTTGACCCTCTCCGGAAGTCGATCCTGAACGGCAATGGGGACGCAACAAAAGACGCGGAGGAACCGAAGCAGTTCCGTCCCTCAGTACTTAAAATCTTGTGGGCCGATCTTGCCCCGAATGTCCCGTATACCGGCCCGATATTCATTGAGAATACGCCTTAACGGGGCCGTGAATATCATGACAAACTGTTTCGCGGCGACTCCAAACGTGTGCTGTCGCCATGGAACCGCCAGATCAATGCCGCATTTCCCGCCTCATTCGGCACATATCGGCGGGGCATATCTCTAACGGAGCCATCCCCAAAGCATGAAGAAAACCAACCAGACTGCGCTTGTCGCGGTAACGATCGCGGCTGGCCTGATGGCCGGCGCCTCATCCGCCTCCTCCGCCGCCGCGCAGTGCGGCCGCGCTTCCTGGTATGCGCTGCATTCCAGAACCGCCTCAGGGGAACGCATGAACCCCTCGGCACTGACTGCAGCCCATCGCTCCTTGCCCTTCGGCACCAAGCTTCGGGTCACCAACAAGAATAACGGCCGCAGCGTCGTCGTGCGCATCAACGATCGCGGTCCGTTCGTGAAGGGACGCATGCTCGATCTCTCCCGCGGCGCCGCCGGCCAGCTGGGCTTCATCGGTTCGGGCCATACCGCCGTCTGCATGGCGCGCGTCTGAGCCGCCTTTTTTTGATGCATGTCGTCATCCAAAGCGCTGCCCACTTCAGGGCGATATGCATTGGTCGTGTCCGGCATGAGGGGCCGGACACATATCCTTCACATTTCCGCAGCGCACATTGAGCCGGCTCGCCCGCTCAAGCCCGATTTTCAACAGGTTGAACCAAAGAAGCATTCGTCAGACAAAATGACGTATTGCATCGCAAAAATATCTTGTTAGCCTCGCCAGGAGACATTCAAGGCTCGGCGCTGTCCGTCGTCCTTTTGGTCGTTGGACGGCAGCGGGGTTCGCGATGTTCTACCAGCTCTATGAAATGAACCATGCGGCGCTGCAGCCGGCTCGGCTCTATGCCGACGCGGTACGGCTCTTCTACTCCAACCCGCTCAATCCGATTTCCCACACCCCCTTCGGCCGCTCGGTCGCGGCGACCGCGGAGCTCTTCGAGCGGACCACCCGCCGCTACGGCAAGCCGCAATTCGGCATGGATAAGACCGTGGTCGACTGGAAAAGCGTCGCCGTCACGGAAAAGACGGTCTGGTCGAAGCCGTTCTGCAACCTGATCCGTTTCGAGCGCGCGCTGCCCGCCGGCCGCAAGCCGGACCCCAAGCTTTTGATCGTGGCGCCGATGTCTGGCCATTACGCGACGCTGCTGCGCGGCACGGTCGAGGCGATGCTGCCCTATGCCGACGTGCATATCACCGACTGGGTCGATGCCCGCATGGTACCGGCTGCGCAAGGCAGCTTCGATCTCGACGACTACATCGACTATGTCATCGAGATGTTCCACGCGCTCGGCCCCGACACGCATGTGATGGCCGTGTGCCAGCCTTCGGTGCCGGTGCTGGCGGCGGTGGCGCTGATGGAAAAGCGCGGCGATCCCTTCGTGCCCGCCACCATGACGTTGATGGGCGGCCCGGTCGACACGCGCCGCAACCCGACCGCGGTCAATCTTCTGGCCAAGGAAAAGGGCATCGACTGGTTCCGCGACAATGTCGTGATGCAGGCGCCCTGGCCGGTGCCGGGCTTCGGCCGCCTGGTCTATCCGGGCTTCCTGCAGCTTTCGGGCTTCATGAGCATGAATCTCGACCGCCACATCATCGCCCACAAGGACTTCTTCATGCACCTTGTGAAGCATGACGGCGACAGCGCCGAAAAGCACCGCGACTTCTATGACGAATATCTGGCGGTGATGGACCTGACGGCGGAATTCTACCTGCAGACGGTCGACACCGTGTTCGTGCGCCATGCTCTGCCGAAAGGCGAGATGAAGCATCGCGGCGAGCCGGTCGACTGCGCGGCGATCCGCAACGTGGCGCTGCTCACCATCGAGGGCGAGAACGACGACATTTCAGGGCTCGGCCAGACCCAGGCCGCGCATGATCTGTGTGTCAACATTCCCGCCGACAAGCATGTCCATTACATGCAGCCGGCCGTCGGCCATTACGGCGTCTTCAACGGCTCGCGCTTCCGCTCCGAGATCGTGCCGCGCATCGCCGACTTCATCTCCAGCTATGGCCGCCAGCAGCGGGTGGCGGTGAGGCCGAAGCTGGTCCGTTCGGCCAAAAGCTGAACGCCGGAGCCCGGATCAGCCCTGCCGCCGCCCGGCGGCCGGCCGTGTTGCGCCCACGCCTCTGTTGCGAAAGTGCCGCTACGGGATCGTCCAGGTAACCATGCCGTCAAACTGGCCGTCGTCTCCAATTGACACGGACTGTAAATCGCCTTTAACGTTTCGTTAATAAAGAACAGGGCGGCGGGGACAATGACTTCCTCAGCGATGACGCGGATTCTGCGTTTGTGTGCGGTCGCAGGGCTGACGATCTCTGCGCATTGGGCCGTGCCTGCCTGGGCGGCGGGCGCGATGGCCACGGGCGGGCTGACCTCGCAGCCGATCGGCCACTATGATTTCTGCAAATCGCATCCGAACGAATGCAACATCCGCCCGGCCAATCTCGATCCGGCCAGGATGACCGACGGTCTGTGGCGCCGGCTGACCAGCGTGAGCGCCAAGGTCAACGCCGCCGTCAAGCCGTTGAGCGATCTCGATCACTACGGCAAGGACGAAGTCTGGGCCTATCCGGACGACGGCTATGGCGACTGCGAGGACTATGTGCTGGAAAAGCGTCGCCAGCTCTACCGCATGGGCATGTCGCTCGCCGATCTTTTGATCACCGTCGTGCGCAAGCAGGACGGCGAAGGCCATTCGGTGCTGACGGTGCGCACCGACAAGGGCGACTACGTGCTCGACAACCTGACCGACAGGGTCAAAGCCTGGGACGCGACCGGCTACCGCTTCCTCAAGCGCCAGGCGATCGACAACACCGGACGCTGGGTCTCGATCCGCGACGGCCAGGCGGTGCTGGTCGGCTCCGTGCAGTAGGCGCCAACTTCAGTTTCGTCATATTGTAGGGCGAAGCCAGAGCGCAGCGATGCGCCGCAGTTCCGGCCGCCAAACTACCCTATCCTCCTCAAACCATTCTATGGTCTGCGCCGCGTCGCTTCGCTCCCGCTCCGCCCGTGGATGACGAAGTCTCACAGCTCCATGAACCATTTCCTCCCGGCCGGCGACACACGGCCGTGGACGGAAACCAAACCATGGAGAATTCAAATGACTGCTTTTCTGCGGAACACCCTGCTTGCCGCCGTCGCGGTATCGGCCCTGACCGGATCGGCTCTGGCGGACGAGACTGTCAAAAGCTGCGCCAAGACCAACTTCAACGATTTGTGGAGCGGTCGCTGCTGTAGCGTCGGTTCCGCGAACTGCCCGGGCGGCGGCAATGGCCGCGACCATCAGGGCCATCAAGGCAATGGCGGCCGGGGCAGCACCAATGGCGGCAGCACGAACGGCGCCGGCAAGCTCTGATTTAGAGGTGAGGGCTTTCCACAGCGTCGCACATGGAAGCCTTGGCTTCGCGCCTTCGTCATTCTATGGCGGAGCAAGGAGCGCAGACCCTGGAATCCTGTGTGTTGGTTCTGGTGTATGGTTTGAAGTGGGAAGGAGACCGAA
>NZ_VFTK01000075.1:0-2500 GCF_006439495.1 Mesorhizobium sp. B3-1-8 | reverse complement strand
CAAACTCGGAAATAGCTGGTTCTCCGCGAAATCTATTTAGGTAGAGCGTCGACCGAATACCCCAGGGGGTAGAGCACTGGATGGGCTAGGGGTCCTCACCGGATTACCAAACCTAACCAAACTCCGAATACCTGGGAGTACTAGTCGGCAGACACACGGCGGGTGCTAACGTCCGTCGTGAAAAGGGAAACAACCCTGACCTACAGCTAAGGTCCCCAAGTTATGGCTAAGTGGGAAAGGATGTGAGGATCCCAAAACAACCAGGATGTTGGCTTAGAAGCAGCCATCATTTAAAGAAAGCGTAACAGCTCACTGGTCTAAATAAGGGTCTTTGCGCCGAAAATGTAACGGGGCTAAAGCCATACACCGAAGCTTAGGGTTCGTGAGCAATCACGAGCGGTAGCGGAGCGTTCTGTAAGCTGATGAAGCCGTACCCGTGAGGGGCGGTGGAGGTATCAGAAGTGCGAATGCTGACATGAGTAACGTAAGGGGAGTGAGAGACTCCCCCGCCGAAAGACCAAGGGTTCCTGCTTAAAGTTAATCTGAGCAGGGTTAGCCGGCCCCTAAGACGAGGCGGAAACGCGTAGTCGATGGGAACCACGTTAATATTCGTGGGCCTGGAGGTAGTGACGGATCGCACAAGTTGTCCAATCTTATCGGATTGAACGGGCAGCGGAGCGGTTCCAGGAAATAGCTCCTCCTTATAGACCGTACCCGAAACCGACACTGGTGGTCAGGTAGAGTATACCAAGGCGCTTGAGAGAACTATGCTGAAGGAACTCGGCAAATTGCACGCGTAACTTCGGAAGAAGCGTGACCCTTTTCTGCGCAAGCAGAGGAGGGTGGCACAGACCAGGGGGTAGCGACTGTTTATCAAAAACACAGGGCTCTGCGAAGCCGCAAGGCGACGTATAGGGTCTGACGCCTGCCCGGTGCTGGAAGGTTAAGAGGAGGGGTGCAAGCTCTGAATCGAAGCCCCAGTAAACGGCGGCCGTAACTATAACGGTCCTAAGGTAGCGAAATTCCTTGTCGGGTAAGTTCCGACCTGCACGAATGGCGTAACGACTTCCCCGCTGTCTCCAGCATAGACTCAGTGAAATTGAATTCCCCGTGAAGATGCGGGGTTCCTGCGGTTAGACGGAAAGACCCCGTGCACCTTTACTATAGCTTTACATTGGCATTCGTAGTGGCATGTGTAGGATAGGTGGTAGGCTTTGAAACCTGGGCGCCAGCTCAGGTGGAGCCACCCTTGAAATACCACCCTTATTACTATGGATGTCTAACCGCGGCCCGTTATCCGGGTCCGGGACAATGTATGGTGGGTAGTTTGACTGGGGCGGTCGCCTCCTAAAGAGTAACGGAGGCGCGCGATGGTGGGCTCAGAACGGTCGGAAATCGTTCGCTGAGTGCAATGGCATAAGCCTGCCTGACTGCGAGACTGACAAGTCGAGCAGAGACGAAAGTCGGTCATAGTGATCCGGTGGTCCCGCGTGGAAGGGCCATCGCTCAACGGATAAAAGGTACGCCGGGGATAACAGGCTGATGACCCCCAAGAGTCCATATCGACGGGGTTGTTTGGCACCTCGATGTCGACTCATCGCATCCTGGGGCTGGAGCAGGTCCCAAGGGTATGGCTGTTCGCCATTTAAAGCGGTACGTGAGTTGGGTTCAGAACGTCGTGAGACAGTTCGGTCCCTATCTGCCGTGGGTGTAGGAATATTGAAAGGATCTGTCCCTAGTACGAGAGGACCGGGATGGACGGATCTCTGGTGGACCTGTTGTGGCGCCAGCCGCATTGCAGGGTAGCTATATCCGGACGGGATAACCGCTGAAGGCATCTAAGCGGGAAACCCACCTTGAAACGAGTATTCCCTGAGAACCGTGGAAGACGACCACGTTGATAGGCCGGGTGTGGAAGAGCGGCAACGCTTGAAGCTTACCGGTACTAATAGTTCGATAGGCTTGATCGTTCTCATTACTTATATCCATCAAGGCGCAATCCGAAGGATTGTCGCCGGCACAGAAAACAGCTTCTCGATTTGAACGTGCGTTTTGCCGACCTGGTGGTTATGGCGGAGCGGCTGCACCCGATCCCATTCCGAACTCGGCCGTGAAACGCTCCAGCGCTGATGGTACTTCGTCTCAAGACGCGGGAGAGTAGGTCGCTGCCAGGTCTGCCAAGCGCACGTTCAGCTCACATCCGGGCCAAACAGAGCCAAACAGATCCGGATCGAGACAAATCTTCTCCTTACGATATTTAGGCCCGCCAAACGGGATCATGGGCCGCGCAAGCGGCCCTTTCATTTGGTGGTCTCTTGATTCCGGTAAGTTAAACCTTACCTCAAGGACGCAAGCAAACGCTTGCTCGTAGTTGACGCGGGGTGGAGCAGCCCGGTAGCTCGTCAGGCTCATAACCTGAAGGTCACAGGTTCAAATCCTGTCCCCGCAACCAATTTTATCATAAATCAATAACCGTCCCGGTCTAACCGGGGCGGTTTTT
>NZ_VFTK01000074.1:0-6470 GCF_006439495.1 Mesorhizobium sp. B3-1-8 | reverse complement strand
TGCGGCGAACGCATCATAGGGGAGAAACTGTTACCTATGTATCCGGTTCAAAGTGTTACCCATCTATCGGCTGGACAAAGCCTTGAACCGCCTCCGCGCTCAAAAACCTGAGCACCACATCGCTCATCCCCAACAGCGGCGTGAACGTCACGATCGTTATGCCGTCGGTCGCGTTGGTGCGGGTGAGGCCCTCCGAATAAATATCCAGCGGCGGTTCCTCGTCGAACCAGACGCCGTGCAGGGTCTCGCCCTGCCATTTCTCGCGACCCTTTTCGTAACTCTTGAAGGAGAGCACGCTTTCGCCGGCCTGCACGTCGCCGCCACCGCCCCAGCGCACGACGACGCTGTCCAGCGCTCCCGGCGCGCCGCGCCCCATCACCGTGTCGGCAATGGCATTGGCCGGGATCATGCCGGTGCCCCATTCTGCCTGTTGCTGCGGCGGGCCGACCAGCACGCGCTGCGGGTTGTCGCGCGTGCCTTCGCCGGTGACGCCGGCGGCCCAGAGCCTGACGGGCTGGTCGAACACCTTGCCCACCCACCAGTCCGGATAGCGGCCGGTGAGATGCATGGCCCATTCCGCGCCCCCTGCCCTGGTCTTGCCGAGCTGGTTGCCGGCCATGAACAGGCGCTCGCGGTTCGTTGCCCCTGCCGCGTGAAAATCAGCCTGCCGATTGTACGGCGCGTAGGCCTGAAGAAGATTGCGGCGACGGCGTCGGTCCATCTCCTCGAGCAGCGCCAGATAGGTTTGCATCACTGTCGAGGAGCGGCCGGACGTTCGCCTCGAGGCCGCGGATGCGCCTGCGGATCTCCTCATCGCTCAACTGCCCGAGACTGTTTTGATTGGCATCGGCACTTTCCGAAAAATCCTTGGGCAGCATCGTCAGCACGACCTTCAGATACTGCTCCGGTTTTTCGGCCCGCACCGCGGCGATGACGCCGGCGCCATGGGCGCGGAAGTCGGCGCGAAGGGCTGCCGCGAAATCGTCGACGAGCGTTTTTCGCGGGCGCTTCGGGCGAGTGGCCAGAGCGGCCCCGGCTTGGGGGCCCTTCGGCTTTCGGCTTGCCCGCTTCGCGCCGGCGCGGCGCCTGCTTTCGTCAGCCATGGGTGGCCGCTTGCGATGGCGCGGCTTTCGCCGCCTTGACCTTGCGGACCTTGCGCGCTGGTTTCCTGCGTGGCCTGGCGCTGGCCTGCTTGGTGGCCCGGGCATCGGCGGCCGGCGCGGTCATTGCTTTCAGCTTCGCCGTCACCGCGCGGACGGAGGACGGGCCGAGGTCCTGGCGCGGAAAACCGAAACCGGCGACGGCCTCATCAGGGCCACCGCGAACCATGCCGATGCGCACGCCTGGCGCGACCTGCTCGACACGGCCTGAGCCGCGCGGCAGGCTCGACCCCTCGAATTCGCCGATGGCGCTGACGATCTCAGCGCCGTCATCGGCGGTGACGATGGTGGCATAGCGTGGCATCTGGGCCTCAGGCAAAAATGTTGAAAGCGCCGCAGGACAGAGAGGGCGTCCGCCAGCGCTTCGAAAGAATGGATGGCGCGAAAAACAAAAAATCCGCCGGGCGGCGGGTCGTTGGCGCAAATCAGCACCATGGACAAAATAGTAGCATAGCTGCCTTCACCGGGCAATAGCTTCTAGGTACATTTTCCTACATTCCTCAAAATCGCAGCGCCCGGCGCGCCACACCCATAAATTGAAACGCCGGGCCAGATTACAACAAATTTTGTCGGAACCAACCTTGGTCCGACGGGTTCCATCCTTAGTCGCAACGTGACGGACGACCGTCTCGCAACAGAGGAGAAAGATCATGCTTACGAAGATTTTTGCAGCTTCGGCGCTGACCATCGGCCTCGCCACGGCGGCGATGGCCCAGACCGCCGGCACTGCCGGAAATGAGGGTGGCGGCAGCGGTCAGACGATCACCGTCGACCCGAAGACGCCGGGCAGCCCGCCGCCCGACCAGGCCGCGCCCGATACGGGCACGACGGGCAGCGTCACCGGCGGCGACATGAATTCAAACGCCGACAAGAACTGCCCGAGCAGTCCGCAAGGCGCGGTGGGCGATGCCAACAACAGCACCGCCGGGACGATGCAGCCGAACGTTAACGACAAGAACTGCGGCAAGTAAGGGCATCGGGCTTGCAGCGCAGGGCCGTGGAGCACGCTCCGCGGTCCCGGTGTTTTGGCCGGGCGGCGCGCTCGCGGGAACAATGAGGCGTGATGGCCGTTCCAGGAGGCAAAAAGGAGAGACCGATGGCAGACAATGACACCAGCACTACCAATTCAGCCAACGGCAACGTGAAAGCCACCGCCGCGCGCAACCGTCCCGCGTCGCGTAGCAGCGCGCGTGCCACGCGTGCATCGGAAGACGCGATGAAGAAGCAGATCGCCGAGTTGAAGCGCGAGGTGAACCGTCTGAACCGCGCGCTTTCCGAACAGGCCGAGGAGGCCGCCGAGACTGCGCATGGCTGGTACCGAGGCGCGGCCGACCGCGCTTCGAACCTCTACAGCGGCGCCTCCGACCGCGCGTCGCGCGCCGCAAGCCAGTTGCGCAGCCAGGCGCATAGCGTTTCGGAAACGGTGCAGCAGAACCCCGGCGCCTTCTCGACCGCGATGTTGATCGGCGGCCTGGTCGGCTTGCTGGCCGGCATGGCAATCAGCAGGAATTCCGATCCAGACCCGGATTGGCTGCATCGCTGGCACAGGTAGACATTTTCGGTCCGGCCGCACCAGCCGCGACCGTCCAAAGTAGTAGTGAGCGCAGGCTGCTTGCGACGGCCGCGCGGAAAGGAAGGCCGGGCTATTGCGCCCGGCCCTTTCTTTCCAGGCCTCTTTCGTTTCAAAATTGTGCCTTGCCGCTCTCTTGCTGTGACCGGTTGTCCCCCCGGGCTGGTCATTAGCCGGAGCTTATGGGATCATTCCCCAAGGGAATCGCGGAGAGCGGCATGGACAGACCTGCCATGGCATCCGTCTTTCGGATGCGGCATGTACCTGCAAGCATTTCGGGCGTTCGCAGCCTTGGCCGAGGCCAAGCCGATCCGATCTTCCATTCGAGACCACTCGGCGAAGCGATCCGCTTCATCGCCCAGGCCGAGGGCCAATACGACCTCAGCGCCGTCGCCATCTTCTATGGCGACCGCCAGACGCCGCCGCTTGGCAACCGCGAGATCAGGCAGCTCTGGAGCGAATATGGCGAGCGGTGGATGGAGGCCTGAACCGCGCCAGCTTTCCCCGTCCGGATCGGAAACGCCCCTCATGCGTTCTTGAGGCGAGGTCAATGGGAGGAACGCCATGAACGTCGCCAATCTTCAGCTCGAGGGCCTGCTGATGGCTGTCGCTGCAATCAACCATGTGCTCGTCAAGAAAGGCGTGCTGAGCGTCGAGGAGATCGACATCGCGCTGCGCAAGGCCGAAGCCGGCGAGACCGGCGAGGAGCGCTCGGAAGCGATCTCGGCATCGAACCGCGACGCCATCAATTTCCCGATCCGCCTGCTCGAACTCGCCAACCAATGCCAGCCGGAAGCGGACATGCCGTCCTTCTCCAAGCTGGCCCGCATGGTCGGGCAGATGAAGGAGCCGTATAACGACCAGATGTGAGGCTGTGGGAGTGCGCCTTGCCTGGAGATGCAGGCACCGCCCCCCATCCGCCCTTCGGGCACCTTCTCCCCGTAGAACGGGGAGAAGGAAGGGTCATGCCCGGCCCGGCCAGCCCTGCTTGAGCGCGAGCACGCTGCCCGGGCCGTGGACCGCGGCGTAGAGCAGGCCGGCGGCGAATGGGAAATGCGACATGAAGGCGCCGAACTCGGCCTGGTCCGCCGTCCAGTGTGACGGGCCGTGAAAGGCAAAGCCGAGGAAGACGACATAAACCGCGCCGATCAGCGCCAGCGGCGTCATGAAGGCGCCGGTCAGGAAGGCGATTACCAGCAGCGTTTCAAGGATCGCCGCGCACCAGGCGAGGAACAGGGGGAACGGGAAGCCGGCGGCGGCGATGTAGCCGGCCGTGGCGCCCATATCCATCAGCTTGAAGGCGACGCCCATGGCGAACATGGCGGCGAAGATCAGGCGGGCGACGAGAATGGCGGCGGTCTGCCAGGTCGATTGCGTTTCCACGATGTTCCTCCGGGTTTGTCTGTTGATGCCCCAAGGACGGGCGGAGGGAGATGGTTCCGACAGGGATGGAGAAAATTGTTTGGAGCGCCCTTTTCCTCGCCCCTGCCGCAGGCGGGGAGAGGTGGCGCGGCGAAGCCGCGACGGAGAGGGGCGACGCCGGCGGCCGCAGCATGAACGCCACGCGACGAGCCCTTCCCGCCAACTGTGCGCTCTACGAGGGCCCCTCTCCGGCCGCTACGCGGCGACCTCTCCCCCCGCTTCGCGCGGGGCGAGGAAAAAGGCTCAGCCCGGACGGCTGATCGATTCCCGCACGGTGCCGTATTCGGCGCCCCAGCGATCGGTCATGTCGCAGCGTATGTCCCACAGCTCGGGGAAGAAGCGGTGGCGGGCGCCGCCTTCGAGGATTTCCACCGGCCGGCCCTTCAGCGACTTCGCGCCGAGCCCGATCGAGCGGTGGATCAGATAGAGGTGATTGGCGCGGAATTTCTGGAACAGCTCGTCGAATTCGATCAGCGCCTCGGCCACGACGTAAGCATCGCCGTGGTCGTAATGCTCGTCATAGATGTCCTGCACGGTCAGCCCGCGGCCGTCGAGATAAGCATGTTTGAAGGCCCGCCAAAGATCCGGCGGCAGGCGCAGCAAAAGCTTGAAGCCCGGCGATTCCTGGCCGCTGCCATTGCCGAGCTGCAGGCGGATCTGCTGGTACTCCTTGGGCGACATGGTCTCCAGGAGATCGAGCTGCGCCGTCATCATGCGCATCAGCCGGTGGACGCGACCCATCAGCGTGACGATGCGGTGCGTGTCCTGCCTCTCCAGATAGTCGAGGACATCGACCAGCGTGTAGGCGATGAGCTTCATCCACATTTCCTCGACCTGGTGCACGATCTGGAACTGCAGTTCGTCGGCGTTGACCATGTCGGCAAGCGGCTTCTGGCAGGCGAGCAGCTTGTCGCATTGCAGATAGACACCGTAGTCGCGCATCTCGGGCGCCTCGATGCGGGCGTGGTAGTCGGATTTGTCCATGGCGCAGCCTCCTCGCAGGCGGGGTTTTCGACCGTGCGGCAAGGATAGCGCTTTGTGCTTGAACATTGTTCCTTTCTGTTATCCAAATGGCGTGAAATGAAGGACGATTTTACATCATTCTTGCCATATCGGAGAACGATCGATGCTGGATGCTCTCGACCGTAGAATAGTGGCAGCGCTCGAGCGCGACGCGCGCCTCTCTTTCGGCGAGCTGGCCGAGGAAGTGGGCCTGAGCAAGACGCCATGCTGGAAACGGGTGAAGGCACTGGAAGAGGCCGGCGTCATCCGCGGCTATTCCACCCGTGTCGATCCCGCTTCGATCGGCTTCGGCATCGAGGCCTTCATCCAGGTGTCGATCGACTTCGAAGTGTCGGACGCCTTCGAGGCGGCGGTGAGGAAACACCCGCTGATCCGCCGCTGCTACGCCACGACCGGCGAGGCCGACTATCTCCTGCAGATCGTCACCGTCGACATGAGGGCGCTGGACAGGATGCTGCGCGAGGAGCTCAGCCGGCTGCCTGGCGTTCGCCGCACCGTCACCTCGATGGCGATGCGCGAGATCAAGGGCGACATCTCGTTCGCCGAGGCGGCGGCGCGTGCGTCGCTTTAGGAGCTGCAAGGTGATTTGAGGCCTCGGCGGCCCTCCCAAACCGAACCGCGAATGCCAGCCGCACGGGCACCGCGCCGGACGCTGACTTTTTCTGGCATGGTCGAAGAACGCGCGCCGAACCGGTCTATAAGTCGGGATCGGGGGTATGCGGGTGGCTGATATCATCTCAAGCAGAATCGGGGCGGAGCCTGTCTTGTCGGCTGGGCGTCCGCGGTTTTTCACATCGACGGCGAATGCCGACATCGCGCGCCCCATCTTCCCACAACTCAGAAGCAATTCGGCAGCGGTGCTGCTCGCATCGACCATGCTGCTGGCGACGGCCATGGCAACCCACGCCGCGTCGGTCCTGTCGGAGCCGCGGGACGGAGTCCACCGGTCGATGGACCCGGCTGCGCTCATCCAGGACGCCAACCGCGCTCTTCTGGCTCAGACCGCAGGGGGCAACGGCGGAAATGGTGGCAATGGGGGGAATGGCGGTAACGGCGGCAATGGAGGGAATGGTGGCAACGGTGGCGCCGGCAACGGCGGCTCCGGCGGGAATGGCGGCGACGGTGGCGCCGGAAATGGCGGCTCCGGCGGGAATGGCGGCGACGGCGGCAACGGTGGCGCCGGCAATGGCGGCTCCGCCGGGAATGGCGGCAACGGTGGCACTGGCAATGGTGGAACCGGCGGCAACGGTGGAACCGGCAAAGGAGGCTACGGCGGCAATGCCGGCGCCGGCTGC
>NZ_VFTK01000073.1:0-9015 GCF_006439495.1 Mesorhizobium sp. B3-1-8 | reverse complement strand
CCCGCGTCACGGCATGGATTCTCGGGTCAAGCCCGAGAATGACGACATGTGGCCGTTGGCCCAATCTCCCCTTCCGGTCCGTCTCCGAACAAGCCGCTCCAAACCCGGCGACCGGTTTGGTTTTAAGCTGGCCTGCCGATGCTATACGCATGAAGAGCCATGAAGCCGATCCTTCGCTCTTCGAGCTTCGGATGGCAGGCCATCCCGGAGTTCCAAGAGCGAAGGGGTCGCCATTCATCCCGACTGCCAACGGGATGCAAGTCTCAACGTTCGCGATTAGCCGTAAGCTTCCAAACTTCGTCATTCCAGGGCGGAGCAAGGAGCGAAGCGACGCGCGCAGACCCTGGAACCCATGCCGTGACGTCGAGGCGTTGCAGCGGTTACAGAATTCCGCTCCGTTGTACTATATGACCCGCGTCACGGCATGGATTCTCGGGTCAAGCCCGAGAATGACGACATGTGGCCGTTGGCCCAATCTCCCCTTCCGGCCAGCCCCTCAACAAACCGCTTCAAACCCGCCGCGCCGGGCGCTACGGTCCGTCTCATGGCCCCTTCCGTCAGCCCGACCATCGCCGCGCGCCGCGACCAGATGTTTCCCGTGCTCACCGATGCGGATATCGAGCGCATGCGCCGCTTCGGCGAGGCCACGGCCTATGCCGCCGGCGATCACATCGTGACGGCCGGCACGGTCTCGCCCGGGTTGATCCTCATCCTTTCGGGCAAGGTCGACATCACCCAGGCCGGCGGGCTTGGCCCGCGCGAGCCGATCATCACCTACGGCCCCGGCAGCTTCGTCGGCGAGCTGGCGCAGCTGTCGAACCGGCCGTCGCTGGTCAACGCCAAAGCGAAGGGACCGGTAGAGGCCATCGTCATCCCCTCGCAGCGGCTGCGCGACCTGATGGTGCAGGAGGCCAATCTCGGCGAGCGGGTCATGCGGGCGCTGATCCTGCGCCGCGTCGGCCTGCTCGAAAGCGGCGCCAGCGGGCCGGTCGTGATCGGCCCGCCCGGCAATGGCGACGTGCTGCGGCTGCAAGGTTTCCTGCGGCGCAGCGGACTTCCCCATCGTGCTCTCGATTCCGACACCGACCCTTGCGCGAAAACGCTGATCGAGCGGTTCCATGTCGACCCGCACCATCTGCCGATCGTGCTCTGCCCGAACGGCAAGCTGATGCACAATCCGGGCGAAACCGAGCTCGCCCGCTGCGTCGGCCTGCTGCGGCCGATCGATGCCGGCAAGGTCTATGACGTGGCAATTGTTGGCGCCGGGCCGGCGGGGCTGGCGGCGGCGGTCTATGCCGCCTCGGAAGGGCTGTCGACCATCGTGCTCGATTGCCGCGCCTTCGGCGGGCAGGCGGGCGCTTCGGCGCGGATCGAAAACTATCTCGGCTTCCCGACCGGGATCACCGGCATGGCGCTGATGGCGCGCGCCTATAACCAGGCGCAGAAATTCGGCGTCGAGATGGTGATCCCCGACGAGGCGAAGCTGCTCGACGACGCCAGCGACGGCGCCCGCTACAGGCTTGCCATCGGCGACGGCGAGAGCGTGCGCACGCGCGCCGTGGTGATCGCCAGCGGCGCGCGCTACCGCCGCCTCGATATCGCCAATCTGGCGCAGTTCGAGGGGACCTCGGTGCATTACTGGGCCTCGCCGATCGAGGCCAGGCTTTGCCGTGACCAGGAGGTGGCGCTGGTCGGCGCCGGCAATTCGGCAGGACAGGCGGCCGTCTATCTGGCGAGCCAGGTGCGCAAGGTGACGCTCTTGGCGCGCCGCGGCAGCCTCGACGCCACCATGTCGCGCTATCTTGTCGAACGCATCGCGGCGCAGCCGAACATCGAGGTGCTGCCCGAGACCGAGGTCGCGGCGCTGGAGGGCCATGACGGCAATCTCGAAGCGCTGCGCTGGCGCAACCGGGCGAGCGGCGAAGAGACGACGCGCGCCATCCACCACCTCTTCCTGTTCATCGGCGCCGATCCGAACACCGACTGGCTGGCGAATTGCAACGTGGCGCTGGATGCCAAGGGTTTCGTGCGCACCGGACCGGAGACGACACCCGGGCACGGGCTGATGGAGACCAGCCGAAGCGGCGTGTTCGCCATCGGCGACGTGCGCTGCGGCTCGACCAAGCGGGTCGCCGCCGCCGTCGGCGAAGGCGCGCAGGTGGTCGCGGCATTGCATGCCTATCTGGCGCGGGACGGCGAATTGGCGAGGAGAGCGTGATGGATGAATGCCGGCATACGAAGGACATCAAAAAGGTCACGCCGAGCGCGCTGGGCTGCGAGGAATGCCTGAAGAGCGGCTCCTGGTGGGTGCATCTGAGGCTCTGCCGCACCTGCGGTCATGTCGGCTGCTGCGACGACTCGCCCAACCGCCACGCGACAAAGCATTTCCATGCCACGCAGCATCCGATCATCGAAGGCTACGACCCGCCGGAAGGCTGGGGCTGGGGCTTCGTCGACGAGGTTTTTGTCGACCTCGAGGGCGATACGACGCCGCAGAATGGGCCAATCCCGAAATTTGTTTGAGAGTACGCTTTCAGCGCACCGAACCCGTCACGGTCTGATCGATGGCGTCGGGCACGGATTTGCGATCGTTGCCGGCGAAGATGCCGATGAGGAGGAGGCTGAGCACGACCGGCACAAACAGGATGGCGACGCGCGCCTGCACGTAAAAGATGGCGCGCCATTCATTTCGCTTTTCGTCGTTCATCATGCTCGCTCTGTGGTGCCTCCCGGCGAGGGACATAGAGAGGAAGCGTTAAACATCTCCTTCCGATTCGGTTAACGGGCGGGAGACGATCTGCTGGAATCGCGAAGGGTAGCGCTGGCCCCCGCTCCGTCTCGGCTTCGCCGATCCACCTCTCCCCCGCCTTTGGCGGGGCGAGAGGCCCAAGCTTGCGAAGGGTCGCGGCTTCGGCATGCGTTGGAGATTGGCCGAAACGCCCATCGCGATCGTCATCCACGGGCGGAGCGGGAGCGAAGCGGACGCGCAGACCCGAGTATCCATTCCGTGACTTCCGAGCGCCGCTGCGGTGCAGACTTCTGCTCCACTGCGTTCTTCGATCAAGGTCACGGAATGGATTCCAGGGTCTGCGCGGCGCCGCTTCGCGGCTGCTCCGCCCTGGAATGACGAGGCTGAGGGGCTTCGGCTAATGCCCAGTGTTTGCACCAATTTCACACGGTGAAAGCCCTTCGGCAAACGGCGACTTTTCAAAATTCCTTGTCGAGAAAACCAACGCTCAAACGGCTTTCAGCGCAAACAACCGGCCACCGGCCGGCACGACGTCATCGATGCCGGCGAGCCGCAGGCAATGCCAGGCCATGGCGTGATTGGAGGAGGTGACGGGAATGCCGATGCGTCGCTCCAGATCGGCGACCGCCTCGGCGACGCGCAGGCTGGTGCAGGAGATGAAGATCGCCTCCAGCCCCGGCACTTCAGCCATGCGTTCGGCCGCCGCCTCGATCGAGGCGAGCGAGATGCGGGCCGCCTCGCGGTCGTCACGGCGGTCGAAGGTGGCGACGGCCGCGATGTCGAGGCCGCGTCCGGTGAAATAGCGGACCAGGCCCTGGTTGATCTCGGGCGCATAGGGCGTCAGCAGACCGATGCCCTTGGCACCCAATGCTTTGAAGGCGGCCAAGGCGCCGGTGACCGGCGTGGTGCAGGCGACGCCCTGCCGCGCCTTCCTGATCTCGGCGAAGACGGCTTCCTCGCCGAGCGTCATCGTGGCCGAGGTGCAGCCGAAGCCGACGACGTCGAGCGGGATGCTGGGCAGGATCAGGTCGACGGTGGGCGCGATGCGCGGGCCCATGGCGCGCAGCGTTTCCGGCGTGATGTCGTTGTCGTTGAACAGACGCGCCTCGTAGAAGGCGACGCCCGGAATGCGCACCAGCGCGCGGAACTCATGCTCCAGCGTCTGATCGGTGGCGAGGATCGCCAGGCCGATCGCCGCTCGCGAAGCGAGGCCGCCGTCGATCTCCGACGGCAGGACGCCCAAATCGACTGGCATGGGACCGACAGGCCCTGAAGCGGCAAGCGGCGCGGCGGCGAGATTGGCGGACATGGCGTTCCCTTTCTTGTCGGAGCGGGATCGATCCCGCTCTCAGTTCAAAAGTCCATCCATCGAAATGGCCGGCTTGCGGCCGGCGATCAGGTCGGCGGTGATGCGGGCCGAGCCATGCGACATGGTCCAGCCGATATGGCCGTGCCCGGTGTTGAGATAGAGGTTGCGCAGGCGCCGCTGGCCGAATTCGGGCAAATTGTTGGGGGTCATGGGCCGCAGGCCCGCCCACATCTCGGCGCGGTCGTAATCGGCGCCTTCGGGATAAAGCTCCGCGGTCACACCTTTCATGAAGGCGAAATCGGCCGGCTTGTGGCTGGTGTCGTAGCCGGCGAACTCGGCGGTGGCGGTGACGCGCAGCCGGTCGCCGAAGCGCGACACGGCGACCAGGTTGTGCTCGTCGATCGCGGCGATGGTCGGCGGCGCCGGCCGGTTGCCGACCGGAATGGTCAGCGAATAGCCCTTGATCGGATAGATCGGCAGGCTGATGCCGACGGTCTTGGCGATCAGCGGGCTGTAGGAGCCGAGTGCCAGCACATAGGCGTCGCCCTTGACCGCGCCCTTGTCGGTCGTCACCTGGACTACGCCGTCGCCGGACGTCTCGATGCCGGTGATGGTCGTGCCGGTGCGGATCTCGCCGCCGCGCTCGACCACCTTGGCGGCAAGCGCGCGGGTGAACTTCGCCGGGTCGCCGGTCTCGTCGGTCGGGCAATGGATGCCGCCGGCGATTTTTTCCCTGGCCGAAGCCAACGACGGATCGAGCGCGACGATGGCGTCGCGATCGAGCACCTTGATCAGCTGGCCGTCGGATTCGAGCAGCCGCATATGCTCGACGCCTTTGTCGAGCGCCTGCTGGCTGCGATAGAAATAGAGGATGCCGCGATCGTTGCGGTCGTATTCGATCGCCTCGTCGGCGACGACCTCTTGCAGGACCGATTGCGAATAGACGGCCAGCCGATGCTTGAGCAGCGTGTTACGCTTGGCCTTTTCCGCCGTGCATTCCATCAGGAACAACCATGACCAGCTGTAGAGCCGGCGGTCGGCAGAAAGCTTGAAGCGCAGCGCCTGGTCCTTCAGCACCAGCGATTTCAAGAGGATCATCGGCGCCTTGGGCGAGGACCAGACGAAGGAGTGCCCCGGCGCGATCATGCCGGCATTGCCCCAGCTGGTCTCGGCAGCGACCTGCGGCTGGCGCTCGAGGATGACGACCTCGTGCCCGTCCTTCTGCAGCTGATAAGCGGTGGTGACGCCGACAACGCCCCCACCCAACACGACCACGCGCATAGCGCCTCCGGAGATCGCAAAGTGGGGCAGTTTAGAATGTAGATTGCGGTGTGCAATGGCACACATACCGAGATGTCGGCAGGACAGCGCCCTCTCTCGTGGGCAGGGCTATCGCAAATTGCGATTCGTCATTCTAGGGCGGAGCAAGGAGCGAAGCGACGCGCGCAGACCCTAGAATCCATGCCGTGACATTGGCCATAGAATGCAACGACCCAGAATAGCCGTTGGCGATGGCGCTAGGTAAGATCGAAGCACGACAGGCTACGTCTACATGACCGCGAGCCAGAAAGGCGGCACGATCTATATCGGCGTCACCAATGATCTTGC
Organism: Mesorhizobium sp. B3-1-8; assembly: GCF_006439495.1. NCBI lineage: Bacteria > Pseudomonadati > Pseudomonadota > Alphaproteobacteria > Hyphomicrobiales > Phyllobacteriaceae > Mesorhizobium > Mesorhizobium sp. B3-1-8. The sequence goes on along the minus strand of NZ_VFTK01000073.1, from coordinate 3,349 downwards.
TCGTCGGATGCCCGAGCACAAGACCGGCCAAAGCTCCAGCTTCACCAGCCGTTACGGTGTGCAGCGTCTGGTCTGATACGAGGAGTATTTCGACATCACCGACGCCATCCAGCGTGAGACATCATTGAAGCGCTGGCCACGCCAATGGAAGGTCGACTTGATCGAGAAGAGCAACCCGGAATGGTTCGAGTTGTTTCGCGGGATCGGCTGGTGAGCGTTCTGGACCGTGGCGGCTCTCAACCGTCACGGCATGGATTCTAGGGTCTGCACGCGTCGCTTCGCTCCTTGCTCCGCCCTAGAATGACGAAGGATAGGTTGGCGGGACAGAGGGGGGCGCGAAGGATCTCGGCGAAGCCGTTTAGCCAGCCAGCGCCTGCTCCAGGTCCGCGATCAGATCATCGCCGTCCTCGATCCCGCAGGACAGCCGCACCAGCGAGTCCGAAATGCCGATCGCGCCGCGTTTCTCCGCCGGGATCGAGCCATGCGTCATCAGCGCCGGGTGCTCGATCAGGCTCTCGACGCCGCCCAGGCTTTCGGCCAGGGTGAACAATTGCGTGCGTTCGAGGAAGCGTTTGGTGCCGGCCAGGTCGCGGTCGAGGTCGGCCGAGATCATGCCGCCGAAGGCGTGCATCTGCTGGACGGCGATGGAATGCTGCGGGTGGCTGGCGAGGCCGGGATAGATGACCCGGCGGACATCTTTTCGCGTTTCCAGCCATTGCGCTATTTTCAGGCCGTTGGCCGAGTGACGCTCCATCCTGAGCGCCAGGGTCTTGATGCCGCGCAAAGCGAGAAAGCTGTCGAAAGGCCCGGAGATGGCGCCGATGGCGTTCTGCAGGAATTTCAGCTGATCGGCGAGATCCTTGTTGTCGCCAACGACCGCCACGCCGCCGACCATGTCGGAATGGCCGTTGAGATACTTCGTCGTGGAATGCACGACGATGTCGATGCCGAGCTCCAGCGGACGCTGGATATAGGGGCTGCAAAACGTGTTGTCGGCGACGGTGAGCAGGCCTTTGCGCTTCGCCAGCGCCGCCACCGCTTCGAGGTCGACGATGCGCAGCAGCGGGTTGGTCGGCGTCTCGACCCAGAGCAGTTTCGTCTCCGGGCGGATCGCCGCCTCGACGGCGGCAAGGTCGGTGAAATCGGCAAAGCTCACCTCCAGGCCGGCCGAGCGCTTGCGCACCCGCTCCATCAAGCGGAAGGAGCCGCCATAGATGTCGTCGGTGGCGACGATATGGGCACCGGAATCGAGGAGCTCCAGCACGGTGCCGATCGCGGCCAGGCCGGAGGCGAAGGCGAAAGCCTTGCTGCCGCTCTCGAGGTCGGCGACCGCGCGCTCGAAGGCGAAGCGCGTCGGGTTCTGGCTGCGGGCGTACTCAAAACCCTTGTGCACCCCGGGCGACTGCTGGCCGTAGGTGGAGGTGGCGTAGATCGGCACCATCACCGCGCCGGTCAGCGGATCATGGCTCTGGCCGCCATGAATGGCGCGGGTGGAAAAGGCCAGGCGGTTCTTGCCGGTCGAGGTCATTTTGCGCGGCGCCTCAGATGGTTGATCAGGTCGATACGGGTTATCAGGCCGATGAACTCTTCGCCATCGAAGACGATGGCGACCTCGTTGCGGTCGAAGACCGGCAGCAGTGTGTCGAGCGTCTGGCTGGCCTGCAGCGTGTGCAGGTTGGACGTCATGGCCGATCGCACCGGGCCGTTGAAGCGGTCCCAGCGGCCGTCATAGGGACCATCGACCTTGGCCAGGATGTCGCTCTCGTCGACGATGCCGACCAGCCTGCCCTCGTCCAGCACCGGCAGCTGCGAGACGTCGGAGCGGCGCATGCGGCCATAGGCGTTGAGCAGGCTTTCGTCCGGCCCGACGGTCACGATGTCGCCGGTGCGCGGCGAGCGCATGACCAGGTCGCGCAGGTCACCATGCTGTTCCTGGTCGGCGAGGCCCTGCTCGGCCAGCCAGATATCGTCGAAGACCTTCGACAGATATTTGTTGCCGCTGTCGCAGACCAAGGTGACGACGCGTTTTGGCACCGTCTGCTCGCGGCAATAGCGAAGTGCGGCCGACAACAGCGTGCCGGAGGACGAGCCGGCCAGGATGCCTTCGCGCGACAACAGATCGCGCACCGCCAGCATGCTCTGCTTGTCGGGAATGGAATAGGCCTTTTTCACCAGCGACAGGTCGGCATTGGGCGGCACGAAATCCTCACCGATGCCTTCGACCGTCCAGCTGCCGGCCTCTTCCATCTTGCCGGTCTTGATCAGCGGCGCCAGCACCGATCCAACCGGATCGGCGAGCACCATCTCGGTCTTCGGCGAGTGTTTCGCAAAATAGCGGCCGAGGCCGGTCAGCGTGCCGCCGGAGCCGACGCCGACGACCACCGCGTCGACATCGCCTTCGAGCTGCGAAAAGATTTCCGGTCCGGTGGTCGTCTCATGCGCCAGCGGATTGGCGGGATTGGCGAACTGGTTGGCATAGAAGGCGCCGGGCAGTTCGGCGGCGATCTTCTCGGCCATGTCCTGGTAATATTCGGGATGGCCCTTGCCGACGTCGGAGCGGGTCATGCGCACCTCGGCGCCGAGCGCGCGCAGATGCTGGATTTTTTCGCGCGACATCTTGTCGGGCACGACGAGGATGATCCGGTAGCCTTTCGGGATGCCGACCTGGGCCAGGCCGAGGCCGGTGTTGCCGGCGGTCGCTTCGACGATCGTGCCGCCACGCTTCAGCACACCCGATTTCTCGGCCGCCGCGATCATCGACAGCGCGATGCGGTCCTTGATCGATCCGCCGGGATTCTGGCTTTCGAGCTTGATGAACAACCGGCACTTGCCGGTGTCGAATTTGGTCAGCTCGACGACCGGCGTCTGGCCGATCAGGTCGAGCACCGAGGCGTAAGGCGGACGCAATCTCGACAGATTGGCGTCCACGCCGCCGGGCGCCGGTTGTCTCTGCTCGCTCATCTCAGATGCTCCATGGAAGCAGTTCGATGCGGGTGTCGCAATCTCGCGCGCATCCTTGTTGGATCATGATCTTTTCCAAAAACCGGTTCCCACTTTTTGGGATCATGCTCTAGCCGCCGGAATCCATTCCGGTTTCGCGGATCGCGCGAGGTGTCTTTTCAAGCCCTTTTCGTCTGGAAAGAAGATAGATCGTGCCAATCCGACGGCGAGTGGGGGAATGGAATTTCACGGGGTGTGCGCTCTATCGCCTCTCCTGTTGAACTTGGCGGGACAGCGCCCCCCTCTGTCCTGCCGGACATCTCCCCCACCTTGGCAGGGCTATCGCATATGAGTGATCGCATTGATGAGATAGTCGTCGTTCCAGGCGCATTTCTTGATGCGATGGCTG
>NZ_VFTK01000072.1:0-10778 GCF_006439495.1 Mesorhizobium sp. B3-1-8 | reverse complement strand
GTGCTCGCGCCGCGGACGCAGTGACCGTCGCCGAGCCGGAACCGGCCGAATACGTCAAGATCTGCGACGTGTACGGCTCCGGCTACTTCTACATCCCGGGCACCGAGACCTGCCTGCGCATCGGCGGCTATGTCCGTTATGACGCCGGCTTCGGCGACGTTGGCACGTTCACCGGCGCACGCGCCGACGACGTCGTCACCGGCAAGAACCAGGGCACCTGGTACAAAGACGCCCGCTTCACGCTGAAGACCTGGACCGGCCAGGAAACGGAACTCGGCACGTTGAAGACCTACACCGAAACGCGGATGAATTTCCAAAATCACCCGTTCAACAACTACGGGGATAATGCTGCTGAAAACAGCTTCGACATGCACTTCGCCTGGATTCAGCTTGGCGGCTTGCGTGTCGGCTTGGACGAATCGGCATTCGATACGTTCGTCGGCTACGCCGGCAACGTCGTCAACGACACCATCGTTCCCTATGGCGGGTTCAAGACCGGTGTCGTTCAGTACTACTTCGACGCTGGCAACGGTTTCTCGGCGATGGCCTCTCTCGAAGAAGGTTCGGGCGGCGGTGCACAGACCCCCAATGTTACGGGAGGTTATGGCTATGGCGTCGGCACGATCGACAGCTACGTTCCGCACATCGTCGGTGGCTTGAAGTACACGCAGGGCTGGGGTGACGTCGTCGGCGTCGTCGCCTATGACAGCAACTACGAATATGTGTCCGGCAAGGTTCGCCTGGACGTGAACGTGACCAACGAACTGTCGCTGTTCGGCATGTTCGGCTACGCCAGCGAGGGCAAGCTTAACGACACGACCGCATTGGACTTCGCGAACGGTCGCGGCTTCTACAAGCCTTGGGGCGGCAACTGGGCCTTCTGGGCTGGCGGCACCTACAAGTTCAGCGACAAGGCCTCGTTCAACCTTCAGGTGTCTGGTGATCAGTGGAAGGATTACGCGATCGCGGCCAATATTGCCTACACCGTCGTCCCTGGCCTGACGGTCACGCCCGAAGTTGACTACCAGCACGTTGGTTCGGATGCTTTCGACCACGGCAACGTTTGGGCTGGCGCCACGAAGAAGAACGCCGTCGGCGCGATCATCCGCTTCCAGCGCGATTTCTAAGACCAGATATTTCGGGGAGACAGGAGAACCCGGCGGGCAACCGCCGGGTTTTCTTTTTTGTTTGATGGGTATCGAGATCCAAGAACCGCTGCGCAGTTCGGATGTTGCATCAGCCGTGTATCCGAGGCGCCGTTTGGCGTTCGACCTGATTGCGCCGCAGCGCGGTGGAAAGCTTTAAAAATTCCGGGGAGACGGCGGGGCAGCCGCACCCCGTGATCGAAGTCAAACGTCGGCGAGGTCGCCCAACGCTTCGATCAAAGGCTGGATCTGACTTTCATAATTCTTCCAGCGCTTCACCGACGATTTGTAGATCGGCTGACGAACCTGCCAGCGGCTGGGCGTGGTGACCGCCCCTTCCCTGTCGAAGAAGCGCAGGCACGCGTCATCCCAAGGCAGGCCGAGATGATCGATGAGCCGGCGCGACTGTGCCTCTTGATCCTCTACGAGCGTCTCATAGCGGTTTTCAAAGATACGGCCTGGGAAAACCTCGTTCCAGTGACGCATCAAGCGGTCATATTCCCGATAGTACAGGCCGAGTGCCCGCAGGTCTGCATTGTAGCTGTGTGCCGAGTTGAAGGGGAGGACATAGCATGACACGCAATTGTCGATGGCGTCGCGGCGGCAGTGAATGATGCGCGCATTGGGAAACAGAAGGGCGATAAGACCGATCAGCTCAAAATTGTGCGGCTCCTTGTCGACGACTCGGAGCGCAGCAGGCGCCCGTTCTCTGAGGTAGGACAGATGTTCTTCGGCCAGTGTCCTGGTCAGTTCCGGCGTAAGGGAATTGACGGGCTTGCTCAGATCTTCTGCCGACGATTTGAGATCGATTGCGTTTGCTACCCGTCTTAGTTTTTCAAGTTCTCCCGCGCCATGAACTCCGGGATGACTGGCCAGGATCTGTTCCGTCAGTGTCGTTCCGGAACGGGGCATGCCAACCACGAACACAGGGAGATCGGAAGGATCGCCAAGGCCGGACGCGGCGGCAACCAGGCCAGGCGTGAAGATTTCAATCATCGAGTCCACGAAACGACGATACTGATCGATGTCGAATCTGTAGCCGGCGACCTGCTTGGCCTTGTTGAAATGGTCGAATGCTTCCGCATAGCGCTTGAGGTCGTTCTGCACTTTGCCGGCGGCGTAATGAAGGCTCTGCGCCGCCTCCGCGTTAAGCCCCGGACTGTCGAGTTCGCGAACGATCGATCGAAGTTCCGGAGGCTCTTCTGTAAACCTCCGGCTCTGCACGAGCTCGTAGTAAGCAGCCGCTGCGTCGACGCGGCGTTCGATCGCCTCTTTGAGATAGGCGCCGGCCTCGTCCATACGCCCAAGACCAGTGAGCGCAGCAGCCATTCCGGTCCGTGCCTTGGGGTGATCGCGGTTGATCTTCAGCGCCTTCTCATAAAGCGCCAATGCCAGGTCAGGTTTGTCGAACTGGGTATAAACACGCCCCAAGGCGCACAGGGCCTCCACAAGATCGGGCTTTATTTCCAAGGCATGCTGGATGTATTTGATCGCGGCCGAGAATTCACTCAGCTTCGCATAGGTCTCGCCGAAGCTGAGATGGTAGTATGGGTTTCCAGGCTCCTCTGCGACCGCACGCGCGAAATAGCGCAGGGCCGCCTCATCGTCATAGCCCAGACAAAGCGTGCCCATGATGTACAGGGCCAACGGATGGTTTGGCGTCCGCGCCAGCACTTCAAGGCATAAGTCCTGTGCTTCACCAAGCCGTTTGGCTTGTTGATGCTCATAGGCTTTCTTCAGCAGCGCGTCATCGGCCTGTGCACGTGCGAAAGAATTTGCCTTCGAGGGACCTGGCTGTGGCGGACTTGCCTGGGGCCATCTGGGCTTCGGCGCAGCGCCGGATTTGAGGTGTTTGGACCAGGCGGGCGGCAGACGATTGTTCATCGCGTCTGCTAGCAATAAGCACCCATGGAATCCAGTCAAAGCTCGGTGAGCAGCGAGCCTCTCGTTCAAATGTCCGCGAGGTCGCCAAGCGCCTCTATCAGCGGCCGAATTTCATTTTCATAATTCTTCCAGCGCTTGACGGAAGACTTGTAGATCGGCTGCCGGACCTGCCAGCGGCTCGGCGTGGAGACTGCCGCTTCCCTGTCGAAAAAGCGCAGACACGCATCGTCCCAGGGCAACCCGATACAGCCGATGAGACGGCGCGATTGTGCCTCCTGGTCCTCAACGAGCGTTTCGTAGCGATTTTCGAAGATGCGGCCCGGAAGAACCTCGTTCCAATGGCGCATCAAGCGGTCGTATTCGCGATAGTAGAGGCCGAGGCTTCTCAAGTCGTCGCTGTAGCTGTGATGACCGTTGAAGGGCAGAACGAAGCAGGAGACACAATTGTCGATGGCATCGCGGCGGCAGTGAATGATACGCGCCTTGGGGAAGAGCAGGCTGATAAGGCCGATCAGCTCAAAATTGTGCGGCATCTTGTCGACGATACGCAGCGCCGTGGCTGACCGTTCCGCGAGATAGGACAGATGCTCCCCGGCCAGCGTTTTCGACAGGTCCGGCGTGATCGAATCGACAAGCCTGTCCAACTTTCCGGCAAATGAGGGCTTGAGGCCGATGGCATTCGCAACCCGCCCCAATTTGGCAAGCTCCCCCGCGCCATAGACATCGGGATGACTGGCCAGGATCTGTTCCGTCAGCGTCGTCCCTGAGCGCGGCATGCCAACCACGAAAACCGGCACTTCGGAGGGATTGCCGAAGCCGTGCTCGGCGGCGGCAAACAACCCCGGCGTGAAGACCTTGATCAGCGCGTCAACCCACCGACGGTACTGATCGATATCGAATGGCTGAGAGGCCTGTTTCCCCTTCCGGAAATGATCGAACGCTTCATCATAGCGTTTGAGGTCATTCAGCACCTTGCCGGCGGCATGGTGGAGCAGCAGAGCCCCGTCTGACCCGAGTTTCGAATTGCCAAGTTCGCGAAGAATGGAGCGGAGTTCCGGAGGCTCGTCAGTGAATTTTTGTGTTTGGACAAGATTGTAATAGGCGCCCGGCAGATCGATGCGCCGCTCTATTGCCTGGTTCAGACAGGCGGCGGCGTCATCCATGCGGCCCACGCTGCTGAGGGCATTGGCCAACCCCACTCTAATCTCGGGATGATCGGGGTTGATTTTCAGCGCTTTCTCGTAAAGCGGCAAAGCCAGATCGGGCTTATCGGATTCAACGTAGGTGTGTCCCAAGGCGCAGAGAGCCACGACAAGATCGGGCTGCAGTTCCAGGGCGCGCTGCATATGCTCGATTGCCGGCGAATGTTCGCCGACCTTTGCGTAGGCCTCGCCCAGTCTCAGGTGATAGTAGGGGTTGCGCGGTTCCTCCGCGATGGCGAGGGCGAAATATTGCAACGCCATCTCGTCGTCATAGCCGAGGCATACGGTTCCCATGATGTAGAGCGCGCGCGGGTGTTTCGGCGTGCGCGCCAGAACTTGCAGACACAGATCCTGAGCCTGCTTCGGGCGCTTGGCCTGCTGATGGTCATAGGCCTGCTTCAGGAGCAGGTCGTCGGACTGCGCGCGCGCGTCCGGTTTCGATGGATTCGCCTGCGGCGATCCGGGCCTGAGCGCCGGAGCGGATGGCTTGGGTACCGGACCGGACTTGATATGCTTGGCCCAGGCGGGCGGCAGACGGTTGTTCATAGCGCTTCGCTAGCAAAAGAAGCCGCCGGAATCCAGCCCGCGCGAGACCATGCCCCGCCGACGGGTCCCCTGCCCTGCTTGCACCGGCCGGGGGATCACGCTAGCAAGAACGCCCCTTCCACGCGAGCTTTTGCCATGCGCCAGCGCCCGTCCCTCACGCCGATCATCGGCGCGCTTCCCACCACGGTTCCGTTCGTCGGCCCGGAGGCACAGGAGCGCGAGCGCGGCCGGCCTTTCCGCGCCCGCATCGGCGCTAATGAAAGCAGTTTCGGGCCTTCGCCGCGCGTCATCGCCCGCATGGAAAGCGTCGCCCGCGACCAGTGGATGTATTGCGATCCAGACAATTACGAGCTGAAGGTGGCGGCCGCCGCGCATCACAAGGTGGCCGTCGAAAACGTGGTCGTGGGCGAAGGCATCGACGGCCTGCTTGGCCTGGTGGCGCGCATGTATGTCGGGCCCGGCGAAGCCGTGGTCACCTCGCTTGGCGCCTACCCCACCTTCAATTTCCATATCGCCGGCGTCGGCGGCCGCCTGGTGACAGTGCCCTATGCTAACGACAAGGAAGACCTGGACGGGCTCCTCGCCAAGGTCGCCAGCGAAAAGGCGCCGCTGGTCTATCTCTCCAATCCCGATAATCCGATGGGAAGCTGGTGGGAGGCGCCGGATGTCGTCCGCTTCATCGCAGCGCTGCCGGAAACCACCATGCTGGTGCTCGACGAGGCCTATGGCGAGCTGGGACCGGCCTCGGCGCTGCCGGCGATCGATGTTGCGCGGCCGAACGTCATCCGCATGCGCACCTTCTCCAAGGCTTACGGCCTGGCCGGCATACGCTGCGGCTACGCCGTCGCGGAGGCGGAGGTGATCCGCGACTTCGAAAAGATCCGCAACCATTATGGCGTCAGCCGCATGGCGCAGGTCGCAGGCCTCGAGGCGCTTGCCGACCAGGATTACCTGCGCTCGGTCGTGGCGCGGGTGGCGGCAGGCCGTGAGCGTATTTCAGCCATTGCCAGGCAGAACGGCCTGAAGCCGTTGCTGTCTGCGACCAATTTCGTCACCATCGACTGCGGCCGCGACGGCGCCTTCGCGCTGAAGGTGATGCAGAACCTTTTGTCGCGCGACGTGTTCATCCGCAAGCCGATGGTGCCGGTGCTGGACCGCTGCATCAGGGTCAGCGTCGGGCTCGACCATGAGCTCGACATCTTCGCCGAGGAGCTGCCGGGCGCCTTGGCGGCGGCGCGAGGGAACTAGGATGTGTTGAGATTCAGGTGATGCCAGCCTGCAAATGCTGGTTTTCTGCGCTTCCGGTGCTCACGGACCCGAATGTCCGCTCCGCTCCGGTTCTCGAAAGCCACCATTTTCGGCTTGGCCTGACCTGAATCTCAACACACCCTAGCCCAAGCCCCTGTTGCCTTTGCCCTTTGCTGTGCCAGATTCCGCCAAGCGCAACGCGGAGCACAGGCAATGCAAGTCGAACATAGAATCGTTCGGGCGCGCGTTTCCGGTACGGTTCAAGGTGTAAGTTACCGCGTCTGGACACGCGCAGAAGCGATGCGTCTCGGGCTGACGGGTTGGGTGCGCAACGAGCGTGACGGCTCGGTCACCGCACTGATCGCCGGCGCCGATGCCGCTGTCATGGCGATGATCGAACGCCTGTGGCAAGGGCCGCGGGGCGCGCTCGTCTCGAAGGTCGAGATCGAAGAAGCGTCCGACGCCGCGCCCGTGGATTTCAGGATCATCGTCTAGTCTCATTTCGCCTCCCCGAACCAGGGCGGGCGACGAGCGTATGAGGTATCTTGAATTAATTGAACGTTCGTTTTATTAAATGCTGCTGGAGGCGAACATGGCGCGCACCACAGGTTCCGACGGGGAAAAAACCGAAGCGGCCGTCCGTGAGGCGGCGGTCAGCCTGATCGCGCGCCTCGGCTACGAGGCGATGTCGATGCGGCAGTTGGCGGCGGAGGTCGGCGTGCAGGCGGCCGCGCTCTATCGGTATTTCCCGACCAAGGAGGACCTTCTGTTCACGTTGATGCGTGAGCATATGGAAGGCCTGCTCAAGGCTTGGGAAGCCGCGCGGCCGGCGAGCGCTGATCCGGTCACCCGTCTTGCCGCCTATGTCGAGAACCACATCTCCTTCCACATAGAGCGGCGTCACGCCACCCATGTCTCCAATATGGAATTGCGCAGCCTCTCGCATGAAAGGCTGACGCAGATCCTCAAGATGCGCACGACCTATGAGAAGGAGTTGCGCACGATCCTGCGCGACGGCGCCGAAGCCGGTGTCTTTCAGGTCGACGATACCGGGCTCACCGCCATGGCGCTGATCCAGATGATGACCGGCGTCATCGTCTGGTTCCGGCCGGGCGAGCGGCTGTCGATCGCTGAAGTCACGGCATCATATCTTTCGATGACAATGCGCTTGGTCGGCGCGACAATCAGCCATGGCACCGCGCGTCCTTCCGGGCGCGCCAGGGACGCCGTGGCACTCTGATACAGGCATGATCTCCGCGAAGACCGGGCATGCGCAGGGAGGAACGGCATGTACACGAATACGCTGAACTTCGGACTTGATCCCGACATCGAGGCGCTGCGCGATACCGTGCGGCGCTTCGCCCAGGACAGGATCGCGCCGATCGCGGCCGAGATCGACCGCTCCAACGAGTTCCCCGCGCATCTGTGGGTCGAGCTCGGCGCGCTCGGTCTGCTCGGCATCACCGCCGATCCTGATTTCGGCGGAACCGGCATGAATTATCTCGCGCATGTCGTGGCGATGGAGGAGATTTCGCGCGCATCGGCCTCGGTCGGCCTCTCCTACGGCGCGCATTCGAACCTCTGCGTCAATCAGATCAACCGCTGGGCCACCCCGGCGCAGAAGGAGAAGTACCTGCCTGCCCTCTGCTCGGGCGAGACAGTCGGCGCGCTGGCGATGTCGGAACCAGGCGCCGGCTCGGACGTGGTGTCGCTCAGGCTGCGCGCCGAAAAGCGCAACGACCGCTATGTGCTCAACGGCTCGAAAATGTGGATCACCAACGGCCCCGACGCCGGAACGATGGTGGTCTATGCCAAGACCGATCCGGACCGCCATTCGCGCGGCATCACGGCCTTCATCGTCGAAAAGACGATGGCCGGCTTTTCAGTCGCGCAGAAGCTGGACAAGCTCGGCATGCGCGGCTCCAACACCGGCGAGCTGGTGTTCGAGAATGTAGAGGTGCCGTTCGAGAATGTGCTGCATGAGGAAGGGCGCGGTGTCGAGGTGCTGATGTCGGGGCTCGACTATGAGCGCGCAGTGCTCTCCGGCGGGCCGATCGGGCTGATGGCGGCCTGCCTCGACGTCGCTGTGCCTTACGTGCATGAGCGCAAGCAGTTCGGCCAGCCGATCGGTACGTTCCAGCTGGTGCAGGGCAAGCTCGCCGACATGTACTCGACGATGAATGCCGCGCGGGCCTACGTCTATGCGGTGGCCGCCGCCTGCGACCGCGGCGAGACCTCGCGCAAGGACGCCGCAGGCTGCGTGCTCTTCGCGGCCGAGAAAGCGACGCAGATGGCGCTCGACGCCATCCAGTTGCTCGGCGGCAATGGCTACATCAACGACTATCCGACGGGACGGCTGCTGCGCGACGCCAAGCTCTACGAGATCGGCGCCGGCACCAGCGAGATCCGCCGCTGGCTGATCGGGCGCGAGATCATGGCGGAGGGGGTGTGACAGTGACGCTTCAAACCCAGATCTCCCCCGCCTCCGACACCTTCCGCGCCAATGCGGAGCGTATGCGCGCGCTGGTCGCCGACATCGCCGAGAAGGCGGCAAGCATCGAGCGCGGCGGCTCCGACGAGGCGCGTGAGCGCCACCAGGGTCGCGGCAAACTCTTGCCGCGCGAGCGGCTGGCGCAACTGCTCGACGCCGGCTCGCCCTTCCTCGAGGTCGGCCAGTTCGCGGCATGGTCGATGTATGGCGAGGACATCCCGTCGGCGGGCATCATCACCGGCGTCGGCCGCGTCGAAGGCCGGGAAGTGATGGTCGTCGTCAACGACGCCACGGTGAAGGGGGGCACTTATTATCCGCTGACGGTGAAGAAGCACCTGCGCGCGCAGGAGATCGCGCTGCAGAACAACCTCCCTTGCGTTTATCTGGTCGACAGCGGCGGCGCCAATCTGCCCAACCAGGACGAGGTCTTCCCCGACCGCGAGCATTTCGGCCGCATCTTCTACAACCAGGCCAACATGTCGGCGGCCGGCATCCCGCAGATCGCCTGCGTCATGGGTTCGTGCACGGCGGGCGGCGCCTATGTGCCGGCGATGTCGGACGAGACGATCATGGTGCGCAATCAGGCGACCATTTTTCTCGGCGGCCCGCCGCTGGTGAAGGCCGCGACCGGCGAGGATGTCAGCGCCGAGGAACTCGGCGGCGCCGATGTCCACACCAGGCTTTCCGGCGTCGCCGACCACTACGCCATGGACGACGAGCACGCCTTGGCCATTTGCCGGCGCATCGTCCGGAACCTGAATCGGAACAAGGCCCTAAGCCTGAATTTGCAGAAGCCGATTCTACCGCTTTACGATCCGCAGGAACTCTACGGCATCGTGCCGACGGATCTGCGCCAGCCCTATGACGTGCGCGAGGTAATCGCGCGTCTCGTCGACGGTTCGGAGTTCGACGAGTTCAAGCAAAACTACGGCACCACCCTGGTCACCGGCTTCGCCCACCTCCACGGCATGCCGGTCGGCATCATCGGCAACAACGGCGTGCTGTTTTCCGAAAGCGCGCTCAAGGGCGCGCATTTCATCGAGCTCTGCTGCCAGCGCGGCATTCCGCTGATCTTCCTGCAGAACATCACCGGCTTCATGGTCGGTCGAAAATACGAGGCCGGCGGCATCGCCAAGGACGGCGCCAAGCTGGTGATGGCGGTCGCCACCGCGAAGGTGCCGAAGCTCACCGTGATCATCGGCGGTTCCTTCGGCGCCGGCAATTACGGCATGTGCGGCCGCGCCTATTCGCCCCGCTTCCTGTGGATGTGGCCCAACGCGCGTATCTCGGTGATGGGCGGCGAGCAGGCGGCGACGGTGCTCGCCATGGTCAAGCGCGAGGGCATCGAGCGCAAGGGCGGTGAATGGAGCGCCGACGAGGAAGCGAAGTTCAGGAAGCCGATCCTGATGAAATACGAGCATGAGGGCCACCCGCTCTACTCGTCGGCGCGGCTCTGGGACGACGGCATCATCGATCCGGCCAGGACGCGCGAGGTGCTGGCGCTCAGCCTTTCGGCGGCGCTCAATGCCGGCATCGAGGAGACGAAATTCGGCGTGTTCAGGATGTGACGATGGGCGCTCTCGGCGACAGGATCCGCATCCACACCGGCGACATCACCAGGCTCGCGGTCGATGCCATCGTCAACGCCGCCAATTCATCGCTGCTGGGTGGCGGCGGCGTCGACGGCGCCATCCATCGCGCGGCAGGGCCGGAGTTGGTCGCCGAATGCCGCATGCTGCATGGCTGCAAGACCGGTGACGCCAAGCTGACCAAGGGCTACCGGCTGCCGGCGCGCTATGTCATCCACACGGTGGGGCCGGTCTGGCAAGGCGGCGGCAAGGGCGAGGCGGAGCTGCTCGCCTCCTGCTATCGGCGCTCGCTCGAAATCGCGCGCGACCATGGCTGTCGCACCATCGCCTTCCCGGCGATCTCGACCGGCATTTACCGCTTTCCCAAGGACGAAGCGACCAGCATCGCCGTGGGCACGACAGCCGACTTCTTGCGACAAAACACGGTGCCGGAGGTCGTTACTTTCTGCTGCTTCGACGACCAGATGGCGGAGTTATATCGGCAGGCCGTTGCGGCCATTGGGGAGAGCTGATCTTGGAGCAAAAGGCTCAGTACAGGCAAATTCAGATGATCAGCTGGAGAGGCTGGCGGGACAGCGCCCCCCTCTGTCCTGCCGGACATCTCCCCCACTAGGGGGGAGATTGGCAGCTTTGGCGCTGCCGCTCTCTTTTCAACGATAGCGATTGGCGAAAG
>NZ_VFTK01000071.1:0-11095 GCF_006439495.1 Mesorhizobium sp. B3-1-8 | reverse complement strand
CAGCACGAATCGTTCCATCCGAAGCTTGAATCATGATCAAGCCCGATGTGGAATCCTGAATATCAACAGGCCTTAATGCATATCGCGCAAAAGTGTGCAGCGGTTTTGCGACAGCGACATGCATGAAAACAAAGGCCTAAAGCGCGTCGCCTGAATCCGCTTCAGCGCGACGCGCTTTAGGCCCAGACGAAGCGTTAACTGCCGCACTGCCGCATCTGCGCGGCGTAATCGCGGGCCATCTGGTCGGTGGCGCGCGCGTAGCCTTGAACGCCGGCGTCGCCGCGATTGCCGCGGCCATAGGCGGTCCAGCCGAGATAGTAGGCCAGATAGAGATTGTAGGTGTCGTTGCGGGCGACGCCGAAGGTGCCGGCGGTCTTGGAGTGGTACCAGCCGACGAAGTCGATGGCGTCGGCAAAGCGCGTGCGGCGCGCCGCCCAGTTGCCGGTCTCGCTTTGATATTGCGACCAGGTGCCGTCGAGCGCCTGCGAGTAGCCGGTGGCGCTCGAGACATGGGTCCACGGGATGAAGCCGAGCAGCTTGGTGCGCGGCGGGCGGGCGTTGCTCTTGAAGCCGGATTCCTTGCGCACGGTCGCCATCAGCACGGGGACGGGAATGCCGTATTTCTGCTCGGTCCGTTCGGCGGCCGACTGCCAGTTGTCGAACCAGCCGTCATTCTGGTCGAAGACGGCACAGACATTGTTGATGTGGCTGGGCGCTGTCGCGCAGGCCGAAAGCGCCAGCAGCACGGAGACAGCGACAATTTTACTAAAACTCGACCTACGCATTGGAAGACGAATAGGCCGAAATCATAAAAGGAGTCTTGCGCGGTTCCTTAACGCGGATGCGGAGGCACGAAAAAGCCGAGTGTCGATATTACGACCATCGGCGTCGTTATTTTCTTCATTGTCTTTGAAAAATGCCGC
Source organism: Mesorhizobium sp. B3-1-8 (assembly GCF_006439495.1). Lineage (NCBI taxonomy): Bacteria > Pseudomonadati > Pseudomonadota > Alphaproteobacteria > Hyphomicrobiales > Phyllobacteriaceae > Mesorhizobium > Mesorhizobium sp. B3-1-8. The sequence continues at coordinate 10,172 of NZ_VFTK01000071.1, read as the reverse complement.
CTTGGCTAAAATCACGCCGGCAAATGGCGAATTCCTGACAGCTCGCATCTGATGCCGGCGCTCTGATGCGCGCATGAGCGAACCAAGACGCAAGCGCGGCGCCGAGCGCACCAGCAACCGTGGCCCCGCGGCCATTCCACAACTGCCGCGGCGGCGGGTGGAGAATCCCTATCCGCCCATGGCGCTGCTGTCGGCCGACCAGATCGAGGCCATCCACCAGGCGTCGATGCATATATTGGAGAATTTCGGCATCGAGGTGATGAGCGCGCGGGCGCTGTCGCTGTTCGAGCGCGCCGGCGCCAAGGTCGATCACGGCTCGATGAATGTGCGCGTCGATCGCGGCATGGTCGAGGCGGCGCTGAAGTCGACGCGTCCGGCCTACACGTTGACGCCCCGAAACCCGGACCACGCCATCCATCTCGGCGGCAGCACGATCAACTTCACGCTGGTGGCGGGGCCGCCCAATGTGCATGACATGGAGCGCGGCCGCCGCGCCGGCAACCTTGCCGACTATTCGGACCTCGTGCGGCTGGCGCAGCATTTCAACTGCATCCACATGCTGGGCAATCAGGTCTGCGCGCCGATCGAGCTGCCGTCGAACACAAGGCATATGGACACCTATTTCGCCAACCTGACGCTGACCGACAAATCTTTCCACGTCTCGGCGATCGGCCGGGGCAGGGCGCTCGACGGCATCGAGATGATGGCGATCGCGCGCGGGCTGACGCTTGATGAGATGCGCGACGATCCCGGCGTCAACACCATCATTTCGGTCAACTCGCCGCGCCGCTTCGACGAGATGATGGCGGAAGGGCTGATGACCATGGCCGAATACGGCCAGTCGGTGGCGGTGACGCCGTTCACGCTGATGGGCGCGATGAGCCCGGTGACGCTGGCCGGCGCGCTGGCGCAGCAGAATGCCGAAGCGCTGTTCGGCATCGTGCTCACGCAGCTGGTGCGGCCCGGCGCGCCGGTGATGTATGGCGCCTTCACCTCCAATGTCGACATGAAGTCTGGCGCGCCCGCCTTCGGCACGCCGGAAAACACCAAGGCCAATATCGCATCAGGGCAATTGGCGCGGCGCTATGGATTGCCCTATCGCACGACGCCGGGCTCGGCCTCGAACGCGGCGGACGCGCAGGGCGCTTATGAGACGCTGATGGCCTTGTGGGGCGCGGTGCTCGGTCACGGCAATCTCGTCTATCACGCCGCCGGTTGGCAGGAGGGCGGGCTGACGGCTTCGTTCGAAAAGCTCATCATCGATGTCGAGATGATGCAGCACATGATGGAGTTCCTGCGGCCGATCGTGGTCGACGAGGCGGAGCTTGCCGTGGACGCGCTGGGCGCGGTGCCGACCGGCGGCCATTTCTTCGGCGAGCCGCACACGCTGGAGCGCTACGCCACCGCCTTCTACCAGCCGATGCTTTCCAACTGGCAGAATTACGAGGCCTGGCAGGAGGCTGGCGCGCTCGACACGACGGCGCGCGCGACGCGGCTGTGGAAGAAAGCGCTGGAGGACTATGTCCAGCCGGCCATGGACCCCGCCGTGCGCGAAGCGCTCGAAGCCTATATGGCGCGCCGCAAGGAAGCGATCGGGCAGGGCGAACCGTGATGGAACAGCTTCCCATCCTGATTCATTTCAATCTCTCAACTCACTGAACCAACGAGAAAACCCCATGAAGTCGCATGCAAAGGTCGTGGTCATCGGCGGTGGTGTCGTCGGATGCTCGGTGCTGTTCCATCTTGCCCGCCATGGCTGGACCGATGTCGTGCTTCTCGAACGCGATGAGCTGACCTCGGGCTCGACCTGGCATGCGGCGGGCGGCATGCACACCATCAACGGCGACCCCAACGTCGCCAAGCTGCAGAAATACACGATCTCGCTCTACAAGGAGATCGAGGAGCTTTCGGGACAGGCGACGGGCGTGCACCTGACGGGCGGCGTGCTTCTGGCGGCAACCGAGGCGCGGCTCGACTGGTTGCGCGGTGTCGTGTCGAAGGGCCGCTATCTCGGCATCGATCTCGAAGTCATTTCCGCGAAGGAAGCCGCGGAATTGATGCCGCTGATCGATCCCAGCCAGTTCGTTGGCGCCGTGCGCAACAAGGAGGACGGCCACCTCGATCCGTCTGGCGTGACCCACGCCTATGCCAAGGCCGCGCGCAAACTGGGCGCCGAGGTCGAGCGCTTCACCAAGGTCGAGGACATCGTGCGCCGGCCCGACGGGTTGTGGCGCGTCATCACCAACAAGGGCGAGGTGGTGACCGAGCATGTCGTCAATGCCGGAGGGCTGTGGGCGCGCGAGGTCGGCCGCATGGTTGGGCTCGAGCTGCCGGTGCTCGCGATGGAGCACATGTACCTGATCACCGAGGACATGCCGGAGGTCGCGGATTGGAACAAGAAGACCGGCACCGAGATCATCCATGCCGTCGACTTCGACGGCGAGCTTTACCTGCGCCAGGAGCGCGGCGGCATGCTGATGGGCACCTATGAGAAGGCCAACAAGGTGTGGTCGGAGTTCACCACGCCTTGGAATTTCGGCCATGAGCTGCTGGAACCGGACATCGACCGCATCGCGCCGTCGCTGGAAGTCGGCTTCCGCCACTTCCCGGCCTTCCAGAAGACCGGCATCAAGCAGATCATCAACGGCCCATTCACTTTCGCGCCCGACGGCAATCCGCTGGTCGGCCCGGTGCGCGGCCTGCCGGGCTTCTGGGTCGCCTGCGGCGTCATGGCCGGCTTCAGCCAAGGCGGCGGCGTCGGTCTCGCGCTCTCCAACTGGATGATCGAGGGCGATCCCGGCGCCGACATCTGGGCGATGGATGTCGCCCGCTACGGCGACTGGGCGACGATGGCCTACACCAACGCCAAAGTGCGCGAGAATTACTCGCGCCGCTTCTCGATCCGTTTCCCCAATGAGGAATTGCCGGCCGGGCGCCAGCTCAAGACGACGCCGGTCTACGACCTGCTGTCGGCCAAAGGCGCGCAATGGGGCGTTTCTTTCGGGCTTGAGGTGCCGCTGTGGTATGCGCCCGCGGGCGTCAAGGATGAGTTCTCATGGCGGCGGTCCAACGATTTCGCCCATGTCGCCAATGAAGTGGCGGCGGTGCGCGGCGGCGTCGGCCTGTCGGAGATCTCGAACTTCGCCAAATACAAGGTGACGGGCGAGGGCGCCTCAGCCTGGCTCGACCGTGTGCTTGCCTGCAAATTGCCGAAGCCCGGCCGCATGACGCTGGCGCCGATGCTGAAGCAAGACGGCAAGCTGATCGGCGACTTCACGCTCGCCAACGTTGGCGACGGCGAATGGTTCATCGCCGGCTCCGGCGTCGCCGAGCAATACCACATGCGCTGGTTCGAGGCGCATCTGCCCAAGGACGGCTCGGTATACATCGAGGCGCTGGGGCAGAAACTCACCGGCCTCGCCATCGCCGGACCGAAAGCGCGGGAGGTGCTGGCGAAAGCCAGCCGCGCCGACGTCTCCAATGCCGCATTCCCGTTCATGGCGGTGGCGCGGATGGATATCGGCATGGCGCCGTGCCTGGTCGGGCGCGTCAGCTATACCGGCGATCTCGGCTACGAGATCTGGGTGGCGCCCGAATATCAGCGCGCCGCCTTCCAGGCGCTGCTGGCGGCGGGCGAGGAATTTTCGATCGGCCTGTTCGGCTCGAGGGCGCTCAATGCGCTCAGGCTGGAGAAGAACTACGGCTCATGGGCGCGCGAATACCGGCCGATCTACGGGCCGCTTGAGGCCGGGCTCGACCGTTTCGTCGCCTATGGCAAGGATGCCGATTTCATCGGCAAGGCAGCGGCGCTCGCCGAGCGCAAAGGGGGCGGCAAGCTTCGGCTGCGCAGCTTCATTGTCGACGCCACCGATGCCGACGTCATCGGCGACGAGGCGATCTGGCATGACGGCGTCGTGCTCGGCTGGGTCACGTCCGGCGGCTATGCGCATAATTCGAGGAAGTCGGTCGCCTTGGGCTTTGTGCCCAAGGAGATCGCCGACAGACCGGACGGGTTCGAGATCGAGATCCTCGGCAAGCGCCATGCGGCGCGCATCCAGGCGGCGCCGCTGTTCGACGCCAATTTCGAACGGATGCGCGCCTGAAGCGCTACGGCTTCGCCGATGCGCTTCAGATTCTTGGCTTTGTGCATGCCGTCATCCCAAAACGGCTGAGCACTTTTGGGCGACATGCACTGGCGGTGCATGCTTTGTCAGCCGCGACGGTTGTCCAGCGCGAAGGCGCCTGGGCCGGCGAATATAAAATAGAGGAAGATGAAGCAGAAGGAGATCGCCAAGTCGCCGCCGTTGTTTACGGGGAAGAAGTCGCGCGGGAAGTGCGCCATGAAATAGGCGATGGCCATTTCGCCAGCCAGGAGGAAGGCGACCGGGCGGGTGAAGAGCCCGAGCGCCAGCAGGATGCCGCCAGCGAATTCGAGAATGCCGGCCGCCGTCGTCAGCCCGGTGAGGGCGTGCGGCTGAGCGCTGACCGGGAAGTTGAACAGCTTCTGCGAGCCATGTTCGATGAACTGCAACGCGGTCATGATGCGTAGCACGCCCAGCGCCTGCGGCCGGTACCGGGCAAGGCTTTCAAAAAGCTTCATCTAAAACTCCATTTTACCCCGCCCGGCCATAAATTATCACCCGGCAATGGACCACTCACTTCCCACGGCCCCACCATCAACAATCGGTGAGTGAAAATGGTTTCACCTCCCCATAAATGTTCTCGCAATGGTTGCATATTTATCCCTATGGTTGTATTGATATGCCGAGACATCAAACCATACGGGTCCGCTTTGCCATGAAAAAAATCCTCATCAGCCTATTCGCAATCCTTGCAGGCACCAGCTTCGCCGCGGCCGCTGACGGGGGCTGCGATGCCTTCAAATGGCCGGTTGCGCGCGAGCAGGCCTTGTTCCCAGCGGCGCCGGCCGCCCAGTCCGGCACCTCCCTGACAGTCGGGCAAGCGGTGGATTTCTCGCTCGAGGCCGTCGACACGGTCAGCTTTGAAGTGCCGCCGGAACGCGCACCGGAAGCCGGCACGTTCGGCGCGACGGCCAGCGTGGCAGTGCCGCCTGATGGCGAGTTGCAGCTCAGCCTGTCCGACGAGGCCTGGATCGATGTCGTGCAGGACGGCAAGACCGTAAAATCGGCGGCTTTCAGCGGCGTCAAGACCTGCCCGGGCATCCGCAAGAGCGTGCGCTTCAAGCTCGCCGGCGGCGCGGCGATCATCCAGATCAGCGGCGCAAAAAAGGCCGATCTGAAGGTGGCTGTGCTGACGCCGGAGTGATCCGGCATCAGCCCATCCAAGCACGCGCTGCTAACGCGTCGACGCCAGCAGCGCGAAATGCGCGCCTTGCGGGTCCTGGCACTGGATGATCCACTGGCCGCTCGGCACGTCCATCGGTCCCATGATGACCTTGCCGCCATTGTCGGTGACGCGCTTGGCGGCGGCGTCGATGGCGTCGACGTTGAAATAGAACTGCCAGACGGGAACCGGGATCTGCGGCGGCTTGTTCATGATGCCGCCGCCGGATTCGGGGCCGGCGCCGAAGGTCTGGTAGATGCCCATCTCACCCATGTCCAACTGGCCGGCGCTCTCCCAGCCGAACTGGCTGGAATAGAAGTCGAAGGCGGCTTTCCAGTCCGAGGTGTAGAGCTCGTGCCAGCCAACATGGCCGGGTGTGGTCGCCGGCACCGGCGGCTGTTCAGGCTGATTGGGCTGAAGGAACATGAAGGCGGCGCCTTGCGGGTCGGCAACGACGGCGAAGCGGCCGACGCCCGGAATGTCGTCCGGCGCGCGGTGCACCGCACCGCCGGCGTCCTTGAGCGCTTGCGTCGAGGCGTCGACGTCCTTGGTGTAGATATAGCCCACCCAGGCCGGCGGCATACCCATCTTGGCGGGTTCTTCCGGCATCGTCATCAGCCCGCCGACGCCGCGCACGCTGGAATTCATCACGATGTAGCGCGGCATGCCAGGCGCCTTGTCGAAGGGCTCGGCCCGCCAGCCGACAACGGCGGTATAAAAAGCCTCGGCGGCGTCGAGGTCGGTGGTCATCAGTTCGTACCAGAAGAAAGGTTGCGGGGATTTCGGCATCGTCGGTCTCCTCACCGGTTCAGGCAGCGATCGCGGTTCGATCCATCCTAGGACGATCCTGGCGACAGAAATCCGACATCTGGGCCGGAATTCGAGGATGGCAAGGCACTAGCGCATATCGCCTAGGGCGCGCAGCGGTTTTGCGACGACGACATGCATCAAAGCGCGCCTCGCTCCGATCCGTTCCTGCGTGATGCTTTAGGATTCGCAATCTTGCGCGCCATGGGGTTTTCGACTTTGCTTGTTGCCGATGAGGGGTTTCGATCCATGCGCCACATGTCACTGACGCCGGAACTTGTCGCTCTGTGCCATCGGGAGGAGGTCGACCCTGGCCCCAGCGGGGATTGGGCACAGCTAAGCGACGATGATTTCCGGACGCTCGCCACGCGTCTTGCCGGCGAGGCCGATGAAGGTCCGCTCTGGGTGTTCGCCTATGGCTCGCTGATCTGGAAACCGGCCTTCGAGTCCGTCGAGCAGTTGCGCGCCTCGGCCCATGGCTGGCATCGCTCCTTCTGCCTGGATCTCGTGCGCTGGAGAGGCAGCGCCGAGCAGCCCGGACTGATGATGGCGCTCGAACGCGGCGGGCGCTGCGATGGCGTGATCTACCGCCTGCCGGACGGTGACAAGGCAGCCCAGATCGAAAGGCTGTTGCGACGCGAGATCGACGATCACGAAGCCGTCAGTTCGGTGCGATGGGTCCCAGTGCGCACCGTGCAAGGATCGCTCAGGGCGCTCGGTTTCTGGGTCGGCGTCACCGGCAGGGGGACGTCTCTCGGGCAGCCGCTGGAGAGCGTAGCAAAGATATTGGCTCGCGCGTGCGGCCATGTCGGTTCGGGCGCCGAATATCTCTACAACACCGTCAGCCACCTTGAGACATTCGGCATCCATGACCGCAATCTGTGGCGGCTGCAGGAACTGGTGGCGGACGAGATCCGGTCGATCCATGGCCACAAGGTCACAAGCCATGCCATAGCAGAGGTTACCGAGCTGGCTATAACATGATTTAATTTGTCATGTTTTACTCAGCCATTACAGTGGCTTGGCCGAAAATTGACCAATTGATAAAAAAATAAAACGTGCTAGCCTTCCCAAAACGACAACAAGGGGAGCTGGAATGGCGACTGGTCATTTCATCGAAGGCATTGCCGGCGGCCGGCTGTCTTCCGAGCAATATGCCGACAATTTTTCCGACCTGCATCCGCCGCTCGATCATCATGAGGCGCTGGTCGAATCCGATCGCTGCTATTTCTGCTACGACGCGCCGTGCATGAACGCGTGTCCGACTTCGATCGACATCCCGCTGTTCATCCGCCAGATCGCGACCGGCAATCCGCTGGGCTCGGCCAAGACGATCTTCGACCAGAACATCCTTGGCGGCATGTGCGCCCGCGTCTGCCCGACCGAGACGCTGTGCGAAGAGGTCTGCGTGCGCGAGGTGGCGGAGGGCAAGCCTGTGCAGATCGGCCGGCTGCAGCGCTACGCCACCGACGTCGCCATGAGCGAGGACAAGCAGTTCTACAAGCGCGCCGAGCCGACCGGGAAGAGCATCGCCGTGGTCGGTGCCGGGCCGGCCGGGCTGGCGGCAGCGCATCGCCTCGCCCGTCATGGCCATGAGGTGACGATCCTGGAGGCGCGGCCGAAGGCCGGCGGCCTCAACGAATATGGCATCGCCGCCTATAAGAGCGTCGACGATTTCGCCCAGGCCGAGGTCGACTATGTCACGGCGATCGGCGGCATCGATATCCAGAACGGCAAGGCGCTCGGCCGCGACTTCCAGCTTGCCGACCTGATGCGTAACTACGACGCGGTGTTCCTTGGGCTCGGGCTCGGCGGGGTCAATGCGCTGCGCGCCGATGGCGAGGATGCCGATGGCGTCACCAATGCGGTGGAATTCATCTCGGAACTGCGCCAGACGAGCGACCTTTCCAGCCTGCCGGTCGGCCGACGCGTCGTCGTCATCGGCGGCGGCATGACGGCGATCGATGCCGCGGTGCAGTCGAAGCTGCTCGGCGCGGAAGAGGTGACGGTCTGCTATCGGCGCGGCCAGGAGCACATGAACGCGTCCGGCTTCGAACAGGACCTGGCCGCCGCCAACGGCGTCACCATCCGTCACTGGCTGCAGCCGAAGCGCGTCCTTGCCGAGAACGGCAAGGTTTCCGCGATCGAGCTCGAATACACCGCGATCAGCGGCGACAAGCTCGCCGGCACCGGCGAACGGCTCACGCTTGTCGCCGACCAGGTGTTCAAGGCGATCGGCCAGAGCTTCGTGCCGGCGCATCTCAACGGCAGCGGCGAGCAGATCGACCTCGAAGGCGGACGCATCAGGGTCGATGCGGAAGGCCGCACTTCGCTCGCGAAAGTCTGGGCCGGCGGCGATTGCATCTTCGGCGGCGACGACCTGACGGTCTCGGCGGTGGCGCAAGGGCGCGACGCCGCCGAGAGCATCCACCGGGCACTGACCTCTAACGGGAGGGCATGAGCATGGCAGACATCCGCAACAATTTCGTCGGCATCAAGTCGCCCAATCCGTTCTGGCTGGCCTCGGCGCCGCCGACGGACAAGGCCTACAATGTCATCCGCGCCTTCCAAGCCGGCTGGGGCGGCGTGGTGTGGAAGACGCTGGGCGAGGAGGGCCCGCCGGTCGTCAACGTCAACGGCCCGCGCTACGGCGCGATCTGGGGCGCCGACCGCCGCCTGCTCGGCCTGAACAATATCGAGCTGATCACCGACCGCGACCTGCAGGTCAATTTGCGCGAGATCAAGCAGGTCAAGAAGGACTGGCCCGACCGCGCAGTCGTCGTCTCGCTGATGGTTCCCTGCGTCGAGGATGCCTGGAAGGCAATCCTGCCGGTGGTCGAGGACACGGAAGCCGACGGCATCGAGCTCAATTTCGGCTGCCCGCATGGCATGTCGGAACGCGGCATGGGCGCGGCCGTCGGCCAGGTGCCCGAATACATCGAGATGGTGGTGCGCTGGTGCAAGCAGAATACCCGTATGCCGGTCATCACCAAGCTGACGCCCAATATCACCGATGTGCGCAAGCCCGCGCGAGCGGCACTTGCCGGCGGCACGGACGCGGTGTCGCTGATCAACACCATCAACTCGATCACCGGCGTCGATCTCGACAGTTTCGCCCCGCAGCCGACCATCGACGGCAAGGGCTCGCATGGCGGCTATTGCGGTCCGGCGGTGAAGCCGATCGCCATGAACATGGTGGCCGAGATCGCGCGCGATCCCGAAACGCATGGCCTGCCGATCTCGGGCATCGGCGGCATCACCACCTGGCGTGATGCCGCTGAATTCATGGCGCTCGGCGCCGGCAATGTGCAGGTCTGCACCGCGGCCATGACCTACGGCTTCAAGATCGTGCAGGAGATGATCGCCGGGCTGGAGAACTGGATGGACGAGAAGGGTCATGCCTCGCTCTCCGACATCATCGGCCGCGCAACGCCCAACGTCACCGACTGGCAGTATCTCAACCTCAACTATGTCGCCAAGGCGCATATCGACCAGGACGCCTGCATCAAATGCGGCCGCTGCCATATCGCCTGCGAGGACACCTCGCACCAGGCGATCACCAGCATGGTCGACGGCGCCAGGCATTTCGAGGTGATCGAGGCCGAATGCGTCGGCTGCAACCTCTGCGTCAATGTCTGCCCGGTCGAGGGCTGCATCACCATGGAGCCGCTGGCGGCCGGCGCGATGGACCAGCGCACCGGCAAGCCGGTGTCCCCGATCTACGCCAACTGGACGACGCACCCCAACAATCCGATGGCCAAGGTGGCGGCGGAATAAGCTTGGGTTCCTCGCCCCACGCAGTGGGGAGAGGTGGCCCGGCGAAGCCGGGACGGAGAGGGGTCTTCGGGACGGCTGGACACCGCCGAGGCCCCTGATTGCCTGTTGCCATTCCTTGCGCCTCGTTTGCGGCTACGGCGTGCCACATTTCCAAGCGGCTGGCTTTTGGCGATAGCGTGCTTGGCTGCTTGGCGCATGCATTGTCTTATGCAGCGCTGGTCGACCCCCACTCCGTCTCGGCTTCGCCGAGCCACCTCTCCCCCGATCGACGGGGTAGAGGAAAG
>NZ_VFTK01000070.1:0-13215 GCF_006439495.1 Mesorhizobium sp. B3-1-8 | reverse complement strand
TCCCCAAAAATCAGCGTTGAATCTGATTTGCCGGCCCGTGGGAATCCCAATTCCTTAAATCGTCACTACGGCCTAGGGCGGCGGCGGAAACGCCGAGCCAAAGCTACGCACTGTTCCTGGAGGCACTCTGACGAACACGGAAAAATGACGAAAGCGGCGCTTTACAGGCTCTCATGGTAGCGCTACCATTTGTCTGTAAAATCAACATTCGGCAAGGTTCAGGATTGTTTATTATACATAAGCAACAGCTCAAGCTTGTTTATTATGTATAATATGATAGTTTTCTGAACGTCTCGGAGGTCGAGGGAAGGGGAGAGAAGGCGGGGCGATCCACGTCGCCCGGCGAGCGTTTCGGTTTGGCAGGAGGGGTGCCCGCCGAGCATGTCAGGACTTCATAGTTCAGCAGATCTGCAATTGGGAGGAATACCGATGATCAAGTCACTCGTTGGCGGCGTCGTTGCCGCCACTGCATTCGTCATGCTCAGCTCGGCAGCGATCGCCGCCGGACCGGAAGTCGTCTCCGGCCCCGCAGCGCAGCCGGACTGCTTCTCGCCATGGTCGGCGGACACTAAATTCTTCAAATTCCCCAAAAAGGAAGGCCCGTTCCGCATCGCCTTCTCCAACGGCTATATCGCCAACACCTGGCGCATCCAGATGGTGCAGACGGCAAAGGCCTATGCGGCACAACCTGACGTGAAGGCCAAGATCAAGGAATTCAAGGTCGTCTCGACCGGTGAGGATGTGCCGGCGCAGATCTCGGCGATCAACAACTTCATCGATTCCGGCTATGACGCGATCGTCACCGACGCGCAGAACCCGACCGCCTTCGGCCCGGTCATCAAGCGCGCCAAGGAAGCCGGCATCGTGCTGGTTGCCTTCGACAACATTCTCGACACCAAGGACGCCATCAACGTCAATGTCGACCAGAAGGGCCTCGGCGAGTTGTGGGCCAAGTGGCTGGTCGACAAGGTGCCGAACGGCGGCAAGATCCTCGAAGTGCGCGGCGTTGCCGGCACTTCCGTCGATACCGACCGCCACAACGGCATCCATGAAGTGCTGGACGCTTCCGGCAAGAAGTGGGACGTCACCGAGGTCGCCGGCAAGTGGGATGACGGCGTGGCGCAGAAGGTGACCGCCGATGCCATCGCCACCAACGGTCCGTTCGACGGCATCACCGGCCAGGGCGGCGACACCGGCATCGTGCAGGCAATGATGGACGCCAAGCATCCCTTCGTGCCGTTCGGCGGCGAGACCGAGAACGGCTTCCGCAAATTCTGCGCGCAGCATTCGGCAGACGGGCTGAAGTGCACGTCGGCGGGCTCCGGCCCGGCCCAGGTCGCCGTGGCCATCAAGACAGCGATCGCGGCGCTGGAAGGCGAGGTGGTGCCGCAGGAAGTGAAGCTGCCGCTGGCGATCGCCTCGGATCCAGACATGAAGGAAGGCACCGATTACTTCCCGAAGGAATCCGACAATTTCTTCGTCGGCAACTCCTTCCCGACCTGCGGCATCAATTTCAGCGCGCAGGAAATCATGGGCCAGACCAAGGCGGACCAGTAAGCTTCCATCGCCGGCGTGGCGCCGCGGGTCAGCCGCGGCGCCGCCTCATGCAGATACAATTGGAGGCTCAATGGACGGTGCGGTTCCGCTCTTCCGCATGGAAGGCATATCCAAGCGCTATGGCGGCGTGAGGGCCCTGGAAAAGGCCGATCTTGAAGTTACCGCCGGCAGCATCCACGCCATTCTCGGCGAGAACGGCGCAGGCAAGTCGACCCTGATCAAGATCATGGCGGGCGTCGTGGCGCCCGACGAGGGCCGCATGACGCTGGATGGGCGCGAGGTGAGCTTCGCCTCACCGGCCGCGGCAAATCAGGCCGGCATCGTCTGCATCTTCCAGGAACTGTCGCTCATTCCCGAGTTGAGCGTCGCCGACAACATCGTCATTTCCGATCCGCCGAAGCGCTTCGGCATGATCGACCGCCAGGCGCAGCGGCGCATCGCGGAAGAAGCGCTGGCACGCGCCGGCGCTTCCGATATCCATCCTCGGGCGCTGGTCAAGGACCTGCCGCTGTCGCGCCGGCAGATGGTGGAGATCGCCAAGGCGCTGGCTCGCAAGCCGCGCATCCTGATCCTCGACGAAGCGACCTCGGCGCTGACGGCGGCGGATGTCGCCAAGGTCTTCGAGGTGTTGAAGCGGCTGCGCTCGGAAGGACTGGCGCTGCTCTACATCTCGCACCGCATGAACGAGATCGCGGAACTCGCCGACCATTGCACGGTGTTTCGCAACGGCCGCAACGTCGCCAGCTACCCCGCGGGCTCTAAGAGCGACAATGAGGTGGTGGAGCTGATGATCGGCCGCGAATACAGCCATATCTTCCCGCCGAAACCCGTTTCCGCTGCGGCCGCCACGCCGGTGCTCGAAGCCCGCAATCTGTCCTGGGCCGACCGGCTGGACAATATCTCGCTGAGCGTCAAGGCCGGCGAAGTCGTGGGCCTGGGCGGTCTCGATGGGCAGGGCCAGCGCGAACTGCTGCTTGCCTTTTTCGGCGTGCTGCGCGGCCTGCGCGGCGAGGTGCTGATCGACAGCAAGCCGGCTTCCATATCGAGCCCGCGCGCCGCCAGCGACGACCGCGTCGGCATGGCGCTGATCCCCGAGGACCGCAAGACCGAGGGGCTGATGCTGCCGATGACGGTGCGCGAAAACCTCTCCTTCGCGGCGCTCGACCGGCTGGCCAAGGGCGGCATCATCGATCGCGCCGCCGAGCAGCGCCTGATCGACGATATGGTCGGGCTGCTGGCCATCAAGACGGCGGGGCTCGATATTCCCGTCGGCGCGCTCTCCGGCGGCAACCAGCAGAAGGTGGTCATCGCCAAATGGCTGATGCGGCAACCGCGCATCATCCTGCTCAACGATCCGACGCGCGGCATCGATGTCGGCACCAAGCAGGAGATCTACCAATTGATGCGCAAGCTGTCGGATGCCGGCGCCGCCATCCTGTTCTATTCGACCGACTATGACGAACTGATCGGCTGCTGCGACCGCGTGCTCGTGCTCTATGACGGCAGCGTCAAGCGCGAGCTCGTCGGCACCGAGATCACCGAGCACGCGCTGATCGCCAGCGCGCTCAACATCCATGGCGAAGGCGCCGATATGCAGCAGGGAGCGGGCGCGTGAAGGATTGGCGCTACTTAATGGCCGAGCAGCGCGGAACGCTGCTGGCGCTCGGCATCTTCATCGTCATGTTCATCATCTACACCACGAACCACCCTGCCGGCTTCACCGCCAATGTCGTGCAGACAGCCGCCAACAAGGGCGTGCTCCTGGCCTTCGTCGCCATGGCGCAGACGCTGGTGGTGATCACCGCCGGCATCGATCTGTCGGTCGGCATGATCCTGCTTCTTACCAATTGTCTTGCCTCGTGGCTGGTGGTCGGCACGCCGCTCGAGACCACGCTCGGCGTGATCGCGGTCCTTGCCGCGGGCCTGGTCTGCGGGGCGATCAACGGCGCCATCGTCATCTATGGGCGCCTGCAGCCGATCGTCGCCACCATAGCCACCGGCGCCGTCTTTTATGGCATCGGGCTTCTGCTGCGGCCGTTTCCGGGTGGATCGGTCAATGAGGATCTGGCCGACGCGCTGACGGGAAAGCTCTTCAATGTGATCCCGACCTCGCTGGTCGCGCTGCTCATCGTCGTGCTGGTCGTCTGGGTGCCGTTCAGCCGCTCGGAATTCGGCCGCGCGGCTTACGCCGCAGGCTCATCGGAAACGGCGGCTTATATGTCGGGCGTGCCGATCCGGCGCGGCAAGTTCCTCGCTTATGCGCTGGCAGGCCTGCTGGCTTCGGTCGGCGGCCTGTTTCTCACCTTCTTCACCTATACGGGCGAGGCTGCCTATGCGAGCGGCAATTCCTACACGCTGTTTTCGATCGCGGCGGTCGTGCTCGGCGGCGTGTCGCTGTTCGGCGGCAAGGGCAGCGCTATCGGCGCGATCTTCGGCGCGCTTGCCTTCCGCACCATCGGCGACCTGTTGTTCGTCTTCGATTTCGATCCGCTCTGGCAGCCGCTGTTCCAGGGCGTTATCCTGTTGATCGCGGTCAGCCTCGGCGCCTTCGCGCTGTTTCGGGTGCGCAACCGGCTGGAGTGGTTCCTGTGAGCGAAACGACACTCGGTGGCCTTGCCGGCCGCATGCCCAAATTCATCCGCCGCGCCGACCCGGCGGTGCTGACGGCCTTTGCCTGCATCGTCATCCTGCTTCTGCTGGGCAGCCTCTATTCGCGCAGCTTCCTTTCGCCGGAATATCTGCTGCAGCAGCTTAAAGTCGCCTCGTTCCTCGGCGTCATCGCCACCGGCATGATGCTGGTCATCCTGCTCGGCCAGATCGACCTTTCGGTGCCATGGGCCGTGGCCGCCGGCGCCATGATGGCCTGCGCTGCCGCGGCCTACGGGTCGGTCGGCGTTGCTCTCGCCATCCCCTTCGGCGTTCTGTGCGGCGTGGCGATCGGCATCGTCAACGGCATCGGTGTCGCCTATCTGCGCATCCCCTCGATGATCATTACCTTGGCCACCAACGCGGTCGCGCAGGGGCTGATGGTGGTCTACACGGGCGGCTTCTCGCCACAGGATTCGGCGACGGCGGCGATGCGCTATCTGGCGACCGGTTTCACCATTCCGGGGGTTCCCAACGCCGTCATCATCTGGGCGCTGATCGGCGCCGCGATGGTCTTCGTGCTGGCCCGCACCAGCTTCGGCCGTGCCGTCTACGGCATCGGCAACCGCGAGCGCGCCGCCTACCTTTCCGGTATCGACACGCGCCGCATCGTGATGATCGCCTTCGCCGTCTCCGGCGGGCTGTCGGCCTTTGGCGGCGTGCTTCTGGCCGGCTATGCATCGAAGGCGGCACAATCCATGGGCGATGCCTATCTGCTGCCGTCGATCGCCGCCGTCGTGCTGGGCGGCACCTCGATCCTGGGCGGGCGCGGCTCCTATCTCGGCACGGTGGCCGGCGTGATCCTGATCACGCTCCTGCAATCCATCCTCTCGGTCATGCAGATGCCGGAAGCGGGACGGCAGATCATCTATGGTGTCGTCATCGTCGCCATGCTTCTGCTCTACGGGCGCGCGCCGGCAAGCCGCTGACCGTGGATGAGGCGAGCGCAAGACCGCAGATCCCGGAGCTTGGCGTGAACGATCTTCGGACGGCGCCGGCCATCGTTGTGATGGGTGTTGCCGGCTGCGGCAAGACGGCCGTCGGCGAGGCGCTCGCCAAGGCTCTCGACGCCGACTTCATCGAAGGAGATCGGCTGCATCCACCGGAGAACGTGGCGCGCATGGCGCGCGGCGAGCCGCTGACCGACGCGCTGCGCGAGGGCTGGCTCGACGCCATAGGCGAGCACATCGCGATCTCGGTTGCCGGCGGACGGAAAGCGGTGGCGGCGTGCTCGGCGCTGAAACGCGCCTACCGTGACCGGCTGAGCCGCTACTGTCCCGACACAGTCTTCCTCTACCTGAAGATCGACCGCGAGACCGCCTGGCGCCGGGTCGCCAATCGCAAGGGCCATTTCATGCCGGCAAGCCTGGTCGACAGCCAGTTCGCCACGCTGGAAGAGCCTGCCGCGGACGAACAGGCCGTGACGGTCGACGGAACGCGAAGTGTTGCCGGGATCCTGAAAGGGATCGTTGGTTAGAACGGTTCTGGCGCTTCAGGCGCCGTCATTGCCGATCGCGGCTTCCGTTGGCCGCTCGGTCAGCCGTACGGCGCTCGACCAGGCCATCATCTGCTCCGGACAGAGTTCGAGCGTTTCCAGCATATGGTCGCGCTTCGACAGGATGTATCCCGCCTGGACGACGAGGTTCTTCGTCGCGGTGTCCCTTGCCGGCGACGCCGGCGGCTGTGGCCCCGCGCTCAGTTCGCTGACGATCGCGCGATACTGGCGAAAGGGAACCGTTTCGATCGTCGCCATATGAAACAGCGCCGCGCCCGCGCGCGCGGCGAAGTTTGCCGGCGCCGAGGCGAGATGGGTCCAGCCGCGCTCGCCCATGGCGGCCTCGGTGAAGGTGGAGCCGGCATAAACGGTGTTGGTCATCAGCACCACGCCGTTTGCCTTCAGGGTCTTCTGGATGCGCGTGGTGACCTGGTATGCGTCGGTGCGCTCAAAGACGATCCGGCTTTTCAGGAAGCGGTTCTCGACCTTGACCAATGGCGGGTTGATCACACGCAAGCCGAATTTGCTTGGGGAGAAGCCGTGGTACTGCGCGCTTACCTGGTGGGTTTCGATGCCGGCCTCATGCAGGGCGCGCTTGCCCATGATCGTCTGCGTCGTGAACTGGTCGCACCATATGATGACGCCGCGCCCGTTGCGCAGGGCTTGTTGCAGGGCTTCGAGGCCTTCGAGCCGGATCGCCGGCGACCAGCGCCAGCCGGAGACGAGATGCGCCGCAAGCGTCAGCCGCCGGCGGTGAATGGCGGCGAGTTGCGCCTCGAACATTTCTTGCGTGTCGACGGCATTGCCGAGCACGGCCTTCACCGCGACGTCGTAACGGGCGAACTCCTTGCGGAAGTGGCGCCTGCGCCTGAGCCTGGACCCCCAGCCGCAGATAGGCCCCCACCAGGAGACCGGCAGCATCGCCGCGACGCCGAGATAGAAACAGGACAGCAGGCTCTCGCGCAGGTCCCGATTGGAGAAACGGCGCAGTTTTCCGGGGCGGACAACCTTGCGGCTGAAGAAGCGAACGGACTCATTGCGCTCCGGCACCGGCACGTCGGCAATGATCTCGGTGTGATAGATGTCGTTCGACGATGGTTGCCGGCTGGCCCTGCGGGAATTGCCAAGCCAAGGCAGCCTCATGCGTCAGAGCCCTGTTTCATCCTCCCAGCCGCTTTACTGCGTCCGCGGCAGACTGGCAACCGAGGGCGACAGGTCGGGCCGGCGACTTGTCGTTGGGCGCAATTGCGGACGGAAGGCTGTGGCGAAGGGCGGAACCTGGCCGCTACCGCTTCCTCGAATTCCTTCAAATCTGGGAGGTGAGCTCCGCCGGGAAATCGTCGTTGTCGGCGTCGCGCATGGCGGCGAGGCTGCGGTTGTCGAGCACCTCGGCGATCGCCTGGCGCACTTCCAGCATCATGTGGCGGACCTGGCAGGTGGCCTCGTCGCAATCCTCGCAGCGCTGGTATTGCGTGCGGCTGGCGCAAGGGATCGGCGCCAGCGGCCCGTCGAGCACGCGCACGACATGGCCGATCTTGATCTCGGAAGCGGGCCGCGCGAGGCGGTAGCCGCCTTCCTTGCCCTTGCGGCTCTGGACGAAACCGGCATTGCGTAATTCGCCCAGGATCGCATCCAGGAATTTCTTCGGGATGTTGTTGGCGACGGCGATGTCGTTGACGAATGCAAGCTGGCCAGCCGGTAGACCGGAAAGATGCACGAGGGCCTTGAGGCCGTATTTGCCTTTTTTGGTCAGCATGCCCGATTCAATTCATCAAACCCCAATGCGCCTGCATCTGGCGGTTGTTTGTGTGCAAATCATGACAGTTGACCGCCTGGTCCAATAATTTGCCCGGCAGCTTAGGCGCAAACGCGTTGATTCTTCGTAACGTTTTTCACGTTGGACGCCGCATTTCCCCTGCGAAATGCTGGCCGGCTTAAATGAGGAAGCCGGCTAAAGCCGGCTTTCCTGCGCTTTCTGATTGTGTGGCGGCTCAGCGGCTGCCGTAGGCCTGATCGAGCAGCCCGCCGGCGGCGAAATGCTCCTTCTGTACTCTGTCCCAGCCGCCAAAGACTTCCTCAACAGTCAGTAGCCGGACGTCCGGGAAGTCGGCCTTGTGCTTGGCGGCCACCGAGGCGTCGCGAACCCGCAGGCCGTTCCCGGCGGCGATGTCCTGGCCTTCCGGCGTGTAGAGAAAGTCGAGATAGGACTTGGCGAGATCGCGGCTGCCATGCTCGTCGGCCACCTTGTCGACGATCGCTACCGGGAACTCGGCCAGCAGGCTGACCGAAGGCGTGACCTGCTCGAACTTGTCGTCGCCATACTCCTTGCGGATGCCGCGCGTCTCCGATTCGAAGGTGATCAGCACGTCGCCGATCTCACGCTGGACGAAAGTGGTTGTGGCGGCGCGGCCGCCGGTGTCGAAGATCGGCACGTTGTTGAAGAGCTTGGTGATGAACTCCTTCACCTTGGCGTCGTCGCCCTTGAAGGCTTCCTTGGCGTAGGCGGCGGCGGCGAGATAGGTGTAGCGCGCATTGCCCGACGTCTTCGGGTTCGGAAAGATCACCTGCACGTCGTCACGCACCAGATCGTTCCAGTCCTTGATGTGCTTGGGATTGCCGGCGCGCACCAGGAAGGACGGCAGCGAATAGAAGGGCGAGGCGTTGTCCGGGAAATCTTTCTGCCAATCGGCTGAGACCAGTCCTTTCTTGACCAGGAAATCGACGTCGGTGACCTGGTTGAAGGTGACGACATCGGCACCAAGACCTTCGGCGATCGCGCGCGCCTGCGCCGAGGTGCCGGCATGCGACTGATCGACGGTGACGCCGGGGTGCTTGGCGACGAAGGCCTTGTTGACGTCGACGAACAGCTCGCGGCCGACGTCATAGGATGCATTCAAAAGCTTGTCGGCCGACCAGGCTTGGGAGGACGCGAGGACGAGACCGGCAAAAGCTGCGATGCCGAGCAACAGACGCTTCATGAAAACAGGGCTCCTTGGAAATGGATCAAGCTATGGGGAGACCATAGTCGGGAAAGCCTGGTGCGACGAGGCACGCGCTCCGAGAGGTGGGCGAAGGCCTGGAAAATATCTCGCCAAAACAGCCTTTTGCTAGGATTTTCTTCCAAGTGGACTCACAGGTTGCACCAGGCTGGGCGCCGGAGGAGCTGTCAGGCTGAAAGACAGCTCAGGACGTGGGAAAAAGCTTCCAGCGTCGCGGCCTGAAAGCCACCCGGCTCTTCTGTGCCGCGGGATGGTCGACCGGCAGTTCGATCTCGACGCGCTGGCGCTCGCCGCCGATTTCGAGCTCGACGCGCCTGGTGCCGGCAACGCGGCGGCTGGCGGCAACCGTGCCGGCGATGCAGCCGCTGCAGCCGTCGAGCAGCTCGACGTCATGCGGGCGGAAGTGGAGAACCGCCTCGCCGGACTGTGCATGCGGCGCCTGCAGCCCGATCGGCCGGTCGGCGATCCAGATCTCGCCGTTCTCGACCTTGACCGGCAGCGAGCTCGACTCGCCGATGAAGGAATAGACGAAGGGCGAGTTCGGCGTGTCGTAGATATCGTCGGCGGTGCCGACCTGCTCGATGCGGCCCTGGCTCATGACCACGACGCGGTCGGCGAGCTCCAGCGCCTCTTCCTGGTCATGCGTGACGAAGACGGTCGTGTGGCCGGTGCGGTCATGGATCTCGCGCAGCCAGCGTCGCAGCTCACGGCGAACCTGCGCGTCGAGCGCGCCGAACGGTTCGTCGAGCAAAAGCACCTTGGGCTCGATCGCCATGGCGCGGGCCAACGCCACGCGCTGGCGCTGACCGCCGGAAAGCTGCGCCGGATAGCGCGTTTCCAGGCCCGTCAATTGGACGAGGTCGAGCAGTTCCAGCGCCCGGCGGCGGATTTCCTGCCCCGACGGCCTTGCGGCGCCGTGCCGGACCTTCAGGCCGAAGCCGATATTGTCGGCAACCGTCATGTGACGGAACAGCGCGTAATGCTGGAAGACGAAGCCGACATTGCGCTCCTGGATCGACTTCTGCGAGGCGTCCTCGTCGCCGAAGAAGATCGCGCCCTTGGTCGGCCGCTCCAGGCCGGCGATCAGGCGAAGCAGCGTCGTCTTGCCGGAGCCCGACGGCCCGAGCAGCGCGATGAGCTCGCCGGATCTGATGTCGAGCGACACGTCGTGGAGCGCCGGAAACCGCTCGAACTCCTTGCGCACGTTGACGACGCGAACTTCCATACAAATCCCTCAGTTCCTTGATGCTGTCGTTGCTCCCAAAAGCGCCAGGCACTCTTGGGCGACAGGTAGTGTTCAGTGCCCGCGCGTCGCGGCGAGCTCGGCGCCGTAGCGCATCTCGAGAAGCGTTTTCAAGACCAGCGTCACCAGCGCCAGGCCGGCGAGCAGCGAAGCGACGGCAAAGGCGCCGACGGCGTTGTATTCGTTGTAGAGGATCTCGACATGCAGCGGCATGGTGTTGGTGAGGCCGCGTATATGGCCCGACACCACCGAGACCGCGCCGAATTCGCCCATGGCGCGGGCATTGCACAGAAGCACGCCGTAGAGCAGCCCCCATTTGACGTTGGGCAATGTCACATACCAGAAGGCCTGCCAGCCGCTGGCGCCCAGCGACAGTGCTGCCTCTTCGTCGCCATTGCCCTGTTCCTGCATCAGCGGGATCAATTCGCGCGCGACGAAGGGGAAGGTGACGAAGATAGTGGCCAGCACGATGCCGGGCACGGCGAAGAGGATGACGATGCCATGCGCCTTCAACCAGGCCCCGAGCAGCCCTTGCGCGCCGAAGAGAAGCACATAGACCAGGCCGGAGATGACTGGCGAGACCGAGAAGGGCAGGTCGATCAGCGTGGTCAGGAACGCCTTGCCCTTGAATTCGAACTTGGCGATCGCCCAGGCGGCCGAGATGCCGAAGACGACGTTGAGCGGCACCGAGATCGCCGCCACAAGCAATGTTAGGCGGATGGCGGAGCGCGTGTCGGGGCCGGAAAGGGCGTCCGTGTAGGCGCCGATGCCTTTGGCAAGCGCCTCATGGAAGACGATGATCAGCGGCAAAAGCAGGAAGACGGCGAGGAAGGCGAGGGCGATTGCCATCAGCACGGCCTTGACTGGCCGGCTTTCGGTCACCGCTGCCGACTGGCTCTCGTGATGCGGCTCGTAGGATTTGATCTCGGGATCAGCCATAGCGCTTGCGGCTCCATGTCTGGACGAGATTGACCACCAAAAGCATCAGGAAGGACAGCGCCAGCATGATCGCGGCGATCGCGGTCGCCGCCTCGTAATTGTATTCTTCGAGCCTAATCACGATCAGAAGCGGCGCGATCTCCGACTTGAAGGGCAGGTTGCCGGCGATGAAGATGACCGAGCCGTATTCGCCGACGCCGCGCGCGAAGGCGAGCGAGAAGCCGGTGACGATCGCCGGCGCCAGGCCTGGGAAAAGCACGCGGGTGATGATCTGGAAACGGCTGGCGCCGAGCGTGGCGGCGGCTTCCTCGACCTCCTTGTCGATCTCTTCCATGATCGGCTGGACGGTGCGCACGACGAAGGGCAAGCCGATGAACACCAGCGCGATGACGATACCGAGCGGCGTGTAGGCGACCTTGATGCCGAGCGGCGCCAGGACATAGCCGATCCAGCCATTCGGTGCATAGAGCGTGGTGAGCGCGATGCCGGCGACGGCCGTGGGCAGGGCGAAGGGCAGGTCGACCATCGCGTCCGCGATGCGGCGGCCGGGAAAGCGGTAGCGGACCAGCACCCAGGCGACGACGGTGCCGAACACGACGTTGACGGCAGCCGCCAGGAAGGCGGTGCCGAAGCTTATCTTCAGCGCGTTGAGGGTGCGTCGGTCAACGGCGATCGCCCAGAAATCGGCCCAGCCGAGCGCTGCCGAACGCCAGACCAGCCCCGAAAGCGGGATGAGGATGATGAGCGTGAGGTAGGCAAGCGAGAAGCCGAGCGTCAATCCGAACCCCGGAATGACACTCGGCTGTCTGAATCGCCACCCCGCCTTGGCGGGTGCTGTGGTCATGCTGTTCTGGATCGTCCCTTCTGTTCAAACCAGAATGGCTTTGCTCAGTCGCATTCGGCCGGCATGCCCGTGAGGCTCGCCGGCCATCCGGCTCACTGCGCCGGCTTGTAGATCTGGTCGAATATACCACCGTCGCCGAAATGGTAAGGCTGCGCTTTCTTCCAGCCGCCGAATTGCGGGTCATCGATGGTGACCAGCTTGATTGCCGGGAGCTTGGCAAGGTCCTCGGCCGGCACCAGGTCGGGCTTGGCCGGGCGATAGTGGTTCTTGGCGATGATGGTCTGGGCTTCCTTGGAATAGAGCCAGCTCAGATAGGCTTCCGCGACCTTGCGCGTGCCCTTGGCATCGACATTGGCGTCGACGACCGCGACCGGCGGCTCGGCCAGGATCGAGGTCGGCGGATAGACGATATCGAAATTGTCGGCGCCGAATTCGTCGAGCGCGAGATAGGCTTCATTCTCCCACGCGATCAGCACGTCGCCCAGGCCCTTCTGCGCGAAGGTCACCGTCGAGCCACGCGCGCCGGTATCGAGGACCGGGACGTTCGCATAAAGCTTGCCGACGAACTCCTTGGTCTTGGCTTCGTCGCTGCCGTCATTGGCGTTTGCATAGGCCAAGGCGGCAAGATAGTTCCAGCGCGCGCCTCCGGAAGTCTTCGGGTTCGGCGTGATCACCTGGACGCCGTCCTTCACCAGATCGTTCCAGTCGTGGATGCCCTTGGGATTGCCCTTGCGCACCAGGAAGATGATGGTCGAGGTGTAGGGTGCCGAGTTGTTCTCGAACTTCGTGCGCCAGTCCGGATTGATCTTCTTCGTCTTCGAGACGATGGCGTTGATGTCGCCTTCGAGCGCCAGCGTCACCACGTCGGCGTCGAGGCCGTCGATCACCGCCCGCGCCTGGGCGCCCGATCCACCGTGCGACTGCTGGATGGTGATGGTTTCGCCGGTCTCCGCCTTCCAGTGCGCGGCAAACGCCTCGTCATAGGCTTTGTAAAGTTCACGCGTCGGGTCGTAGGACACATTCAGAATGGTCGTATCCGCAAACGCGAAACCGAGCGTGCCGAACTGGACAGATGTGGCGACCAGCGCGCCGAGCAGTTTCCTGAAATGAGGTTTGGTCATTCCCGCCTCCGTTGAACTGCACAAACTCTACCGAGTTTATAGAATTTAGATGCATTGAATGTTGCCTTTTTCGCCTCCTCGAAGCAATTTTTCGCCGAACCGCCGGCAATCGGGAAAATATCGTCCTCAATTTCGGACAGCGTCCATTTCCTCGCCGGTCGGGGCTAACTAGGCGCAGCCGGCTGCCGGGCAAGGCCGGCGCTAGATCGTGATGGCGTTTCGTTGAATCGCCGTCACGATCTAACTCTTTGTTGGAGCATGATCTTTCTCCGAAAACCGGTTCCCACTTTTCGTGATCATGCTCTAAGGCCTGTTGATATTCATCTGGAGCTTATGATGGCGGCGGCGAGATGGACGAAGGCGGAGAAGCT
>NZ_VFTK01000007.1:0-205487 GCF_006439495.1 Mesorhizobium sp. B3-1-8 | reverse complement strand
CAACGGTTCAGAATTCTGCGCCGTTGCGCCCTACGATAAAGGTCACGGCATGAATCCTCGGGTCTGCGCGCGTCGCTGCGCTCCTTGCTCCGCCCTGGAATGACGAAGCGGAGGGTTCTCTGCCACACTATGCCTCGTTGATCATCGCCTCGATGTTGTAGCCGTCGGGATCGAGCACGAAGCAGGCGTAGTAATGCTCCGCATAATCCGGACGCGGCCCGGGCGCGCCATTGTCCGCCGCGCCGGCATCGAGCGCCGCGCGGTAGAACGCATCGACCTCGGCCTTGCTCTTCACCCGGAAGGCGACATGCAGATGGGTGAGCGGCGGCTTCTCGCTCGTGCTCTGGATCTCGAACAGGCAGCCATTGCCGACATCAAAGGCCCAGAAGATGCCTTCCTTGCCGAAGGCGAGGCTGTAGCCCAACAACGCAAAAGCCTGTTCGTAGAAGAGCTTGCTCCGTTCGAGGTCGGTCACCTCGATGGTGATGTGGTCGATCATACGCTACATGATTTGTCAGGTATCAGAGAGGGTGGGCGGCTGTCAGGCTACCCACCCATATGCAGTTTTCGGCTATTTTTTCCGAGATGGCTCGTTTCTTGTGTCACCGTACCCGGGTTTTGGGACCCGCTCTACAGTGGTCGTGTTAGGCCGGCGTTCGGCCTCTTTGACCGGAACAAACTGACCGGATTTGGAGTCTCGGCCAACATCGAAGGTTTTGCGCTCTTTGCTCGACATATCCGCTTCCTCATAGCTGTCATGCGCCGGAGCTATCTCGACTCCAAGGAAGATGTTCCCCTATAATGACCTTGCTACAGGAGAGGGAAATCAACCTCTTCGCCCCGCGTGGGCTTCGGCTTTTTCGCGGTATCTGAAGCCGGCTCTTTGGAGTCGGCTTCAGTGTTTTCCATCTTTGAACGTGTCAATCGTGCTACGAATTTCGGGCACAATGATTCGCTTCTCTGAAATCTTTAGCTGATCAAGTCGTATTTCCGCTGCTTTCCGGCTTACCGAGAAAAAGTCCACCACTTCCGAAATATTTTTGAAGTCGCGAATTAGCCATTGTGGCATCAGAAATGCCGCTGCAAATGCATTTGCTTGCCATTCCGCACTCGCAAATGCCGGAAGCTCTTTCATTTTCGAATATTTGACGGGCGCGCGTTCCATTGGAACGGCAGCCTCGTGCTGGACTAAATGCCCGAGTTCATGAGCAGCGGTCCACCGTCCTCGACCGCCATAGTTGGAAGCGTCGATATATGTACTCTCCGAGAGGACGATCTTTGGCGGTGCAAATTCCGTGTAGCCTTCTGCACCTTTCATCGCACTATCGGGCTTAACGAGGAGCGCGAAATGGCCAAACAATTTGGGTATTTCGTTTTCCAGTAAGCCTACCATGTCCGGCGCTTGGCAATCCATTGAGACCCCAAGTGCTTGCCGCCAAGCAGCAGCTGATTGCTCCACATCGATACGGCTCTTAGCCGGAACATAGTAGTCGTGACTCATTTATCGTCTCCATTAAGGGACATATTTAGCTTTTTGATATCTGACGGCGACATCTTATTGATTGTTCGGAATAGTCTTCTGGCAAGTGCCGCGCGCTCTCTATCTACAGGTACAAACCGAATTACATTCGACCTAGCATCTGCGAGAAGCTGCAAGTGCTTTCTTGTTACATTGTCCAACCTGAGCCAATCGCAAAATTTCTGGACATATCCTTCAGGGGGTTGCTTCTCCCCCGTTTCAACTGACGAAATGAATGAAGGAGAGCAAGAGAATTGCTTAGCTTGGTCAATCATTCTCATCTTGGCGGTGATGCGGATATCTCGGCATGCCGATCCAAAGGGGGTCAGGTTTTCATTAGGCATTCTTATCTCCCAATATTTTCACCTGGAGGTGAAATTTCTTTTCAAAAGAAAGCCCGGCCATAGGCCGGGCCAAAATTCTCAGCTGCACCCGCTCGTGGAACCACACGTGTCGCACTTCTCGCAGGTGCCGTTCCGGACCATGGTGAAGTTGTGGCACTCGGAGCATTCGTTGCCGGTGTAGCCCTGGAGCAGCGACTGCTGGCGCCTTGTTGCGGCGAGCTTCTTCGCCTCGGCGGCTTCGTTGGCGGCGGCGTCGGTGAAGAGTGCATCGGTGCCGCCGGCGGCCTCGGCTTCCTCTTCCACCATATCCTCGGCCAGTTCCCTGGCGCGCTCCTCATAGTCGCGCTTGTAGGCGATGGCCTCGTCGCTGGCCGGCTTCAGCGCCAGCACGTTGGAGCCTGAGAAGGCGGTGGGCGCCGCGCGGGCAGGGGCGGTCGACGGCCCCGAGCCGCCGAAACCCTTCGGGTCTGAGCCAGCAGCTGACACCAGCTTCACCGGCGAGGCGCCGCGATAGAGACCCTTGGAGAAGGGCGTCGCCTTGCCTTCGGTGATGCCGCGGCCGAGCGCGGTCTTGTCGAAGTCCGACTGGTCGACATGGGCGAGGTCGTGGCGGCCGAGATAGGAGACGGCGAGCTCGCGGAACACATAGTCGAGGATCGACGTCGCGTTCTTGATCGCGTCATTGCCCTGCACCATGCCGGCCGGCTCGAATTTGGTGAAGGTGAAGGCCTCGACATATTCATCGAGCGGCACGCCGTATTGCAGGCCGAGCGAGATGGCGATGGCAAAATTGTTCATCATGGCGCGGAAGGCGGCGCCTTCCTTGTGCATGTCGATGAAGATCTCGCCCAGGCGGCCGTCGTCAAACTCGCCGGTGCGGAGATACACCTTGTGGCCGCCGACGACGGCCTTCTGCGTGTAGCCCTTGCGGCGGTTCGGCAGTTTTTCGCGGTCGCGGTAGAGCCGCTCGATGACGCGCTCGACGATCTTTTCCGTCACCTGCACGGCGCGCTGCGCGGCGGGCGCGGCGATCAGCTGCTCGACCACCTCGTCCTCGTCGTCCTCGCCGTCGGCGAGCAGCGAGGCATTGAGCGGCTGCGACAGCTTCGAGCCA
The DNA here is from genome assembly GCF_006439495.1 of Mesorhizobium sp. B3-1-8. Lineage (NCBI taxonomy): Bacteria > Pseudomonadati > Pseudomonadota > Alphaproteobacteria > Hyphomicrobiales > Phyllobacteriaceae > Mesorhizobium > Mesorhizobium sp. B3-1-8. The sequence goes on along the minus strand of NZ_VFTK01000007.1, from coordinate 202,510 downwards.
TCGCGATAAAGCGCGTTCGCCTTCAGCGCCAGCTTCCAGGACAGCATATAGGCGTTCTTGGCGTCCTCGACCGTCGCCTCGTTCGGCATGTTGATGGTCTTGGAGATAGCGCCCGAGATGAAGGGCTGCGCCGCCGCCATCATCAGGATGTGGCTGTTGATCGAGAGCGAGCGCTTGCCGATCTTGCCGCAGGGGCTCGCGCAATCGAACACCGGCAGATGCTCGGCCTTGAGGAAGGGCGCGCCTTCCAGCGTCATGGCACCGCAGACATGAATGTTGGCGGCGTCGATGTCCTTCTTCGAGAAGCCGAGCGCGGGCAGCATCTCGAAGGAGATGTCGCCGAGCTGCTCGTCGGTGAAGCCGAGCGTCTCCTTCACCCAGTCGGCGCCGAGCGTCCACTGGTTGAACACGAACTTGATGTCGAAGGCCGACTTCAGCGCCGCATTCAGCGCCGCGATCTTCTCGTCGCTGAAGCCCTTGGCCTTGAGCGAGGACGGGTTGATGCCGGGCGCCTGGTTGAGGTTGCCGTGGCCGACCGCATAGGCCTCGATCTCGGCGATCTGGCTTTCGGAGTAGCCCAGCGTGCGCAGCGCTTCCGGCACAGCGCGGTTGATGATCTTGAAATAGCCGCCGCCGGCGAGCTTCTTGAATTTCACCAGTGCGAAGTCGGGCTCGATGCCGGTGGTGTCGCAATCCATGACGAGACCGATCGTGCCGGTCGGCGCGATGACAGTCGCCTGCGCGTTGCGGTAGCCATGCTCCTCACCGAGCTCGATGGCGCGGTCCCAGGCGGCGCGGGCATGCTCGGCCAAAGCCTGCTGCTTAAGGTCGGAGGCAACCAGCGGCACCGGGTTGACGGCGAGCTTCTCGTAGCCGTCCTTGTCGCCGTAAGCGGCGCGGCGGTGATTGCGCATGACGCGCAGCATGTTCTGTGCGTTGCGGTCATAGTCCGGGAAGGCGCCGAGCTCGGCGGCCATCTCGGCCGAAGTCGAATAGGCAACGCCGGTCATGATGGCGGTAAGCGCTGCACAGATGGCGCGGCCCTCGTCGGAGTCGTAAGGGATGCCCGAGGTCATCAGCAGGCCGCCGATATTGGCGTAGCCGAGGCCGAGCGTGCGGTATTCGTAAGAGAGCTTGGCGATTTCCTTGGACGGGAACTGCGCCATCATCACCGAGATTTCGAGCACGACAGTCCACAGGCGAACGGTATGCTCGTAAGCGGCGATGTCGATCGTGCCGTCTTCGCGGCGGTAGGGCAAAAGGTTGATCGAGGCGAGGTTGCAGGCCGTGTCGTCGAGGAACATGTATTCCGAGCACGGGTTGGAGGCCCGGATCGCACCGGCGGAGGCGCAGGTGTGCCAGTCGTTCATCGTCGTGTTGAAGTGCAGGCCCGGATCGGCGGAAGCCCAGGCGGCGTAGCCGATCTTTTCCCACAGGTCGCGCGCCTTCAGCGTCTTCAGCACCTTGCCGTCCTTGCGGGCGGTAAGCTGCCAGTCGCCATCGGCCTCGACGGCGCGCAGGAAATTGTCCTTCAGCGACACCGAGTTGTTGGAGTTCTGGCCGGAGACGGTGAGATAGGCGTCCGAATCCCAGTCGGTGTCGTAGGTCTTGAACGACATCGAGGTGTAGCCTTGCTTGGCGAACTGGATGACGCGGTAGATGTAGTTCTCCGGCACGGCGTCCTTCTTGGCCGCCTTGATCTCGCGCTTCAGCGCGGTGTTCAAAGCCGGATCGAAGCAGTCGTCGCCATGGCCTTCGCAATTGACGCAGGCCTTCATGATGGCTTCGAGATGCTTCTTGACGATCTTGGAGCCGGTCACCAGCGAGGCGACCTTCTGCTCTTCGTTGACCTTCCAGTCGATGAAGTCCTCGATATCCGGGTGGTCGGCGTCGACGATGACCATTTTCGCCGCACGGCGCGTCGTGCCGCCCGACTTGATGGCGCCCGCCGCGCGGTCGCCGATCTTGAGGAAGCTCATCAGGCCGGACGAGCGGCCGCCGCCGGACAGCTTTTCGCCTTCGCCGCGCAACATCGAGAAGTTCGAGCCGGTGCCGGAGCCGTATTTGAACAGGCGCGCCTCGCGCACCCACAAATCCATGATGCCGCCCTCGTTGACGAGATCGTCCTGCACGCCTTGGATGAAGCAGGCATGCGGCTGCGGATGCTCGTAGGAGGACTTCGACTTGGTCAGCTTGCCGGTGAAGGGGTCGACATAGAAGTGGCCCTGGCTCGGGCCGTCGATGCCGTAGGCCCAGTGCAGGCCGGTGTTGAACCACTGCGGCGAGTTCGGCGCGACGCGCTGTGTGGCGAGCATATAGGCGAGCTCGTCGCGGAAAGCGCGCGCGTCATCCTCGGATTTGAAGTAGCCGCCCTTGTAACCCCAATAGGTCCAGGTGCCGGCGAGGCGATCAAAGACCTGACGGGCGTCGGTTTCCGAACCATAGCGCTCAGCCTCGGGCAGCTTGGCGAGCTCAGCCTCGTCGGCCACCGAGCGCCACAGGAAGGAGGGGACGTCGTTCTCCTCGACCTTCTTCAGGCGCGCCGGCACGCCGGCCTTGCGGAAATATTTCTGCGCCAGGATGTCGGCCGCGACCTGGCTGAACTGCGCCGGCACATCGATATTGTCCAGGCGAAACACCACCGAGCCGTCGGGATTCTTGATCTCCGACAAAGCCTTGCGGAATTCGATCTCCGCATAGGCAGACTGATCTGGCTTGGTGAAGCGACGCTCGATGCGCATTGGTCCCGTTCCTTTGTGTCTATATATAGCGCTTTTCCCCAGGGATTGCTGCCCCACATGGCGAAAAGCGCAGTCCGCCGTTTGCCGGCACTGCAAGCAGCGCCGGCACTCTCCTCGTCGCAAGTGCCGGCACGCAGACAGCAAGACGCTTTCCCAAGCATCCGCCCGGGCTGCAGGCCGACCCTCGCGGGTCCCTAAACTGAAACTTTTGTCGATTCCCTCCGTAGAGGGAGGTTCACACTATCTAGCGTCGAGCCTGCCTGCAAACACTAAATATAGTGTTAACACATCATTTTTTCCAGACCGACAATTCTCCCTTTCGCCCACCCAAGCCCTAAAGGATCCCCACGCCTCCGCCGGCCTCGTGAACAGGCGGAAATCCGGGCAAAACGCACAAAATCCGGGAAAAAAGACCGGGCTCGAAACTCTCCGGTCGCGCCCGCAACAGGAGCGCATGGCCTATAAAAAGCGACTCGTTCCGACCCGTCAAGGATTCGTTTTTGTAGCTTTTGTGACCCCAACATCTTGTGTGTCACATATGTGGATAACGGGGACATAGGAAGCTTGGGTTCGCAGGCACTTGACGCGGTTTATCAGTCTGCCGCGAAGCCGTGTCGGGCCGTCGGCTTTTCATTTTAGCTGGCTTGCACTATCTGTTGCGTTCGCGCGGGGGCGCGCCTTGTCAACACCAAAAGCATCCGCTACGCCCCGCTCATGACAGTTACTGTACGTTTTGCCCCATCGCCGACCGGCCGCATCCATATCGGCAATGCGCGCACCGCGCTGTTCAATTGGCTTTTCGCCATGAACAACAAGGGCCGTTTCATCCAGCGCTTCGACGACACCGACATTGCCCGCTCGAAGCAGGAATATGCCGATTCCATCCTGTACGACCTGCATTGGCTGGGCATCTTCCCGGATGTCACCGAGTACCAGTCGCGTCGCTTCGAGATTTATGACGCTGCGGTCGAGCGGCTGAAGGCGGCGCGGGTGCTCTATGCCTGCTACGAAACGCCTGAAGAACTCGACCTGCGCCGCAAGGTGCGCCGCACGCGCGGCCTGCCGCCGGTCTATGGCCGCGAGGCGCTGACGCTGACGCCGGAGCAGGTGGGCGAATACCAGTCGGATGGCCGCCGGCCGCATTGGCGTTTCCTGCTGCCCAACTTCACCAGCGATCCGCTGCAGCCGGAGCGCACCGACGTGCATTGGAATGACCTGGTCCGCGGCGAGGAGACCGTCGACCTCGCTTCGCTGTCGGATCCCGTCCTGGTGCGCGAGGACGGCACTTATCTCTACACGCTGCCTTCGGTGGTCGACGACATCGATATGGGCGTCAGCCACGTCATTCGCGGCGACGACCACGTCACCAACACCGGCGTGCAGATCGCCATCTTCAAGGCGCTCGGCGCCGAGCCGCCGGTCTTCGGCCACCACAATCTGCTCACCACCGTGTCGGGCGAGGGGCTGTCGAAGCGCACCGGCGCGCTGTCGATCGAAAGCCTGCGCGAGGACGGCATCGAGCCGATGGCGGTGGCTTCGCTGGCGGTGCTGGTCGGCACGTCGGAAAATGTCACCGCCGCGCATGATCTCAACGAGCTTGCCGGCCATTTCGACCCGGCGGCGACGTCCAAGTCCGCCTCCAAATTCGACCCGGACGAGCTCTTCGTGCTCAACCGCGCGCTGATCCATCATATGCCGTTCGAGGAAGCGCGCGACCGGCTGATGGTGCTGGGCATTTCCGGCGACAAGGCCGAGCCGTTCTGGATGGCCGTGCGCGGCAATCTCGATCGCCTGTCGGACGCGGTCGCCTGGTGGCGAATCCTGAGCGAGGGCCCGCAGGAGCCGGCCGAGTTTTCCGGCGAGGACCGTGATTTCCTCAATCTGGCTTTCGAGCTTTTGCCGGAGGAACCGTGGAACGGTACGGTGTGGAAGGACTGGACCGGCAAGATCAGGGAAGCAACCGGGCGCAAGGGCAAGCCGCTGTTCATGCCGCTGAGGCTCGCCCTTACCGGGCGGACTTCGGGGCCGGAGCTTTCAGATCTATTGCCGCTGATGGGTCGGGAAGGAACGCTGGCCCGACGACCCTGACCTTGCGCTGATCCGGCGGCAGCGCCGAGACCGGCGACACCGGCACCTTGGTGGTCAGCCTCTTGATCGCAGCCTGGTCCAGCCCGCCCTCGGCATTGGCGAGCGTTTCCGGATCAGCGCCGGGATCCGGCTTGGACGCCGGCACGGGAATGAAGGGCGCTGCCTCGCCGTCGGGCTGCGACTGTTCGGGGTTGGGCGGGTTGCCGCCGATGATCGTGAAGTTGCCGGCTTGCGCGTTGCAGCCGCAGGTCGGCGGCCGTGAATAATTGGCCTGCTTGTAGAGATAGGCGGTCGGCAGCTCGCTGTAGGGTTGACCGGTCGCCGACGAGGTCATCGAGCCAGAGTCGTCGTCCATTCCACGCGAATAGAAGACCTGCATTTCGGTGCCCGGGCAGCTCGATTCGCAATTCTTCTGGTCGCGCTCGAAGTCGCCGATGGAAGCCGCGTTGGACATCGGGAAGAAATAGCCGTCGCAGGTGCGCACGCACATGGTGTGGAACTCGCCGCCCAGTCGCGGCAGGTCCATGCCGTCCGGCTGGTTGATGACGCGGCGGATGTTGCGCTCGCCGGGATCATCGGAAGGCACCTCCGAGTCCGGCATATCGGGGGCGTCGGGCGTTTCGAGCTGCTGGTCCTGGCGGCCGAAAAGCTGCTCGAACAGATTGCCGCCGCCATTGTCGCGGGCCGCCTCCCGAAGCGGGGCGCGGCGCGGCGCGATCTCGTCGTCGCGGCAGCCATTGGCGTCGAGCGCCGCGAGGATACGGCTGCGGTCGCGCCGCGTGCCACCGGCGGCCAGCCGCTCGCGCTTGGCCTGCAATGTGTCGAGGTTGGCGTTCATGCGCTGGATCGAGGCATTGATTGCGGCGCATTGGCTGACATTGCGCGAAAACAGCGTGAAGCCGCAATTGGCGTCGCCCGCCCGGCTCCGGGCCTTGGCAAGCTGCTCGCGCTGGCGCTGGATGGCATCGTCATATTTGCGCACGATGTCCGGCCGTCCGCCGTCACCGCGTGTCGCGGCGAGTTCGGCTTCGAGCTGCCTGCAAGCGCGCGGGGCCGCCTCGGACTCGGTCACGGCGACGACCGAGCCTGCAAGCGCTGCAAGCAGCGCCATCAGGTGGGTCAGCTTCAACCCCGCGCCTTTCATCCGAAACCCCAAATCGCCTGTTCGACCCGAAGCTACGCTGCCGTGGTTAATCGACTATGCCAGAGTCGGAGCCACCGAGCTCAAGGACAATTCGGCGCGAAACGTTTTCAACCGGAAACACAACCTTCCGTCGCCGGCCGCAAACGGTGAGAGCCTAAAAAAGACGCTTTCGCGCGGGACCAATTGCGCGAATTCGGCTTGCAAGAGAGGGGCCGTGCATGATCCCGATTACCCGTCGAAGCGCGCTGCAGCTCGGCCTTCTGTTCCTGGCCGTGCCGTACGCGATGGCCAGCAAAGCCACGCCTGAGGCGATGGCGAAGATCGCCACGCCGCTCGGCCGAGGCACCGGAACGGCCGCTGGTCATCCACAATATCGGCCGGGGCGCCCGCGAGGAGGACACGCTCTTTGTTTTCAGGCGGACGGGACATTTCCGCTTCGCGCCTGCCTAGGGAGGCCTCAACACACCCTAACCCAGATCGACCACCGCCTGCGCCTTGTGCGCCGCCTCGACCACGGCGAGCGCGGTCATGTTGACGACGCCGCGCGAGGTCACCGACGGCGTCAATATATGCGCGGGCTTGTCCGTGCCGAGCAGGATCGGACCGACATGCAGCGCGTCCATCATGGCGCGCAGCGCCGTCAGCGTGATGTTGGCCGAATCGAGGTTCGGGAAGACCAGCAGATTGGCTTCGCCCTTCAGCCTGGAATGCGGATAGACGCGCTGGCGCAGATGCTCCGAAAGTGCTGTATCGGCATGCATTTCGCCGTCGCACTGCAAGCCGGGCGCGATGCGGCCGAGGATTTCCGCCGCGCGGCGCATCTTCAGCGCGCTCGGGGAATCGCGCGAGCCGAAATCCGAATGCGACAGAAGCGCTGCCTTCGGCTCGATGCCGAAGCGCTGGATTTCCTCCGCCGCCAGCACCGTCATTTCGGCGATCTCCTCCGCGGTCGGGTCGACCGAGACATGTGTGTCGGTGAGGAAGACGATGCCGCGCTGCGAGATCAGCATCGACAGCGTCGACAGGTCATGATCCTTGATGCCGGCGCGCGGCCCGATGATCAGCGTGACATTGCGCAGATGCCGCTCGAAGCGGCCTTCGAGGCCGCAGACCATGGCGTCCGCGTCGCCGCGCTTCAATGCCAGGGCCGCGATCACCGTGTTGTCGGTACGCACCATGGTGCGGGCGGCTTCCGTCGTCACGCCGCGGCGGCCGGCCAGCTCGATCAGGAGGTCGACATAGTGGCGATAGCGCGGATCGTCCTCCGGGTTGATCAGCGCGAAATCGACGCCCGGCCGGATGCGCAGACCGTAGCGTTTCAGCCTGACCTCCACCACATGCGGGCGGCCGATCAGGGTCGGTTCGGCGATGCCTTCCTCCAGCACCACCTGCGCCGCGCGCAGCACGCGCTCGTCCTCGCCGTCGGCATAGATGACACGCTTGGCGCTTGAAGCCTTGGCCGAGGAGAACACCGGCTTCATCACCAGGCCGGAGCGGAAGACGAAGCGGTTGAGCTTGTCGATATAGGCGGCGAAGTCGGCGATCGGTCGCGTCGCGACGCCGGTGTCGCAGGCAGCCTTGGCCACCGCCGGCGCGATGCGCAGGATGAGGCGCGGATCGAAGGGTGAGGGAATCAGGAAATCGGGGCCGAACATCGGCGTCTCACCGGAATAGGCGCGCGCCGCGACATCCGATGGCTCCTCGCGCGCAAGGGCGGCGATGGCGCGGACCGCCGCCATCTTCATCTCCTCGTTGATGGCGCTGGCGCCGCAATCGAGCGCGCCGCGGAAGATGTAAGGAAAGCAGAGCACGTTGTTGACTTGATTGGGAAAATCCGAGCGCCCGGTGCAGATCATGGCGTCCGGTCGCGCGGCTCTTGCCGCTTCCGGCATGATCTCGGGATTAGGGTTGGCCAAAGCCAGGATCAGCGGCTTCGGCGCCATATGCTGCAGCAACTCCGGCTTCAGCACGCCGGCGGCGGAAAGGCCGAGGAAGACGTCGGCGCCGGGGATGACGTCGGCCAGCGTGCGCGCCTCGGTATCCTTCACATACGGGTCTTTCCAGCGATCCATCTCCTCGACGCGACCCTTGTGGGCGACGCCGAAACGGTCGGTGACCCAGATGTTTTCGACCCTGGCGCCAAGCGAGACCAAAAGGTTGAGGCAGGCAAGCGCTGCGGCACCCGCGCCGGAGGTGACGATCTTGATGTCGGAGATTGCCTTGCCGGCCAGTTCCAGCCCATTGAGCACCGCGGCTGCAACGATGATCGCGGTGCCGTGCTGGTCGTCGTGGAAGACCGGGATGCCCATGCGGGCTTTCAGCCGCTCCTCGACTTCGAAACATTCGGGCGCCTTGATGTCCTCGAGGTTGATGCCGCCGAAGGTCGGTTCGAGCGCCGCGACGGTCTCGACCATGCGGTCGATCTCCGGCGCGTCGATCTCGATGTCGAAGACGTCGATGCCGGCGAATTTCTTGAACAGCACCGCCTTGCCTTCCATCACCGGCTTGGAGGCGAGCGGACCGATATTGCCGAGCCCAAGCACGGCGGAGCCATTGGAAACGACGCCGACGAGGTTGGCGCGCGCGGTGTAGTCGGCGGCGGTTGCCGGATCGTCGCGGATCTCGAGACAGGGCGCGGCGACGCCCGGCGAATAGGCAAGCGCGAGATCCCGTTGGTTGCCGAGCGGCTTCGTCGCCTGGATTTCGAGCTTTCCCGGCGTCGGGTGCTTGTGGAAGAAGAGGGCGGCCTCGTCGAGGTCCGACCGGGCCGTTTTCTTGCTCTCGCCGTCCATCCGGCCCTCCCTCTGTTCCTGATTTGGAGCCTTTTAGCATGCGCCGACGAGTTTTCGCGACGGCAAATCGCGGACCCCGGCCTTCACAATGCCGGAGCAAAAATAATCAACCGATTCCAGACGGTTGGCTCGGAAGCCTCAGGCGTATTGGATTGGCGGCGGTCAAAACGCGCTGACGTAGAGACCGCCGTCGACCGGGATGTTCTGGCCGGTGAGGTAGCCGGCATGGACGGAGCAGAGGAAGGCGCAGATCTGACCGAATTCCTCCGGCGTGCCGAGACGTTTTGCTGGCACGTCGGCGCTGATGCGGGCCTTGCGCGCGGCGGCCGCGGCCGGATCTTCCTCGGTGCCGGCCTCATGCGGGCCGCGCAGCCGGTCGGTATCGAGCTTGCCGGGCAAGAGGCTGTTGATGGTGACGTTGCGGTCGATCACCGTGCGCGCCACGCCGGCGAGGAACGAGGTCAGGCCGGCGCGCGCGCCGGACGACAGGTCGAGGCCGGGGATCGGCACATAGACCGACAGCGAGGTGATGTTGACGATGCGGCCGAAGCCGCGCTTGGCCATGCCGTCGATCACCGCCTGGACGAGTTCGATCGGCGTGACCATGTTCTGCGTAACGCCCTCGAGGATCTTTGTGCGGTCGAGCTCGCGAAAATCGCGCAGCGGCGGGCCGCCATTGTTGTTGACGAGGATGTCGGGATCGGGGCAGGCGGCGAGTATCGCTTTCTGCACGTCCGGCTTCGACACGTCGCCGGCAACTTCGATGACCTTGACGCCGAACCGGTCGCGGATGTCCTTGGCGGTCTTGGCCAAGAGTTCGGCGTTGCGGCCGTTGACGACGAGATCGACGCCGGCTTCGGCAAGTGCAATGGCGCAGCCGCGCCCCAGTCCCTTGCTCGAGGCGCAGACGATGGCCTTCTTTCCGCGAATGCCGAGATCCATGACGGTTTTCTCCTGATTGACTTGCGCGCAAGCTAGCGCCTGGGCTGGACCAACCGCAACCGTCATACGGTTGTTGCATGAATCGGGGCATAGGCACGCGAAAGCAAAGGGTAAAATCGTCATGTCAGACCCAGAGCCCCGCACTTTCCGCGCCCTGTTCATTTCCGACGTGCATCTCGGCTCGAAAGCGGCCAAGGCCGATTTCCTGATCGACTTCCTGCGCTATCACGACGCCGAAATCATCTATCTGGTCGGCGATATCGTCGACGGCTGGCGGCTGCGGCGCAGCTGGCACTGGCCGCAGAGTCACAACGACGTGGTTCAGAAGCTGCTGCGCAAGGCGCGCAAGGGCGCTTCGATCACCTACATCGCCGGCAATCACGACGAGTTCGCCCGCCAGTTCCAGGGCGTGCATTTCGGCGGAATCGTCGTTGCCGACCGTGCCATCCACGAGACCGCCGACGGCCGGCGCCTGCTGGTTATCCACGGCGACCAGTTTGACACGGTGGTGCACAACCAGCGCTGGCTCGCCTATCTCGGCGACTATGCCTATGACACGGCGATGGTGATCAATCGGGTGGTGACCAAGCTGCGCCACCTGCTCGGCCTGCCTTACTGGTCGTTCTCGTCATGGGCGAAGGTCAAGGTCAAGAAGGCGGTGAACTTCATCGGCTCGTTCCAGACCGTGCTTTCAGAAGAGGCACGGCGCTCGCATGTCGACGGCGTGATCTGCGGCCACATCCATCACGCGGCGATCGAAAGCTATGGCGACGTGCAATACATCAACACCGGCGACTGGGTGGAAAGCTGCACGGCGGTGGTCGAGCATTTCGATGGCCGCATGGAGATCCTGACTTGGGCGCATGTCCTACCTGAGACCACGGCAGGCAGCGACGTGCTGGTGCCAGTCGACATCATCGACCTGAAAGGCAGGGCGGCTCAGGCGGCTTGAATGCAGCTGCCTTTTCGCGGTTCTGCCTGCTTCCCTGGTCGCGCTGACATGGGGCGCGAGCCGCGCTCGCCCCCAGGCCCCGTCCGTCAACAGCTTTGCTCTTGATCGATTGTTCCAGCCAGTTCCGCCGCGCTTTGCCTCATGTTAGGGATCGAGACACGTTGCATGGAGTTGAATGCAGCGATATTGGATCGATTCATGTCGCTGCCGCCGCTATCGCCCGAACAACTTGTCAAGCCAAGCCATTTCGAACTGCGCATGAGCCTGATCTTCGCGACCCTGTTCGTGTCGCAGGGCACCCATCTGCCTTATTTTCCGCTCTGGCTGCAGGCGAAAGGTTTTCATGCCGAGCAGATCGCGGTCATCCTGGCGGCGCCAATGTTCCTGCGTGTCGTGACGACGCCGGTGCTGACCGCGTTCGCCGACCGCGCGAATGACCGCGCGAATGTCTATATCGCATTGGTCGCCGGCTCGATGGTCGTCTCCGCCGGCTATTTCCTGCCGGCCACCTACGCCATAGTGCTCGCCGTGTCGCTTTTGCTGACGATCGTCTGGACGCCGCATTCGCCGATGGCCGATTCGCTGGCGCTGTCAGGCGTGCGGCGCTTCGGCTCGAATTACACGGCGATGCGCAAATGGGGCTCGATCTCGTATCTCGGCGCCAATGTCGTGGGTGGCTTCATCCTGGCGGCCACGGGTCCGCGGGCGGTTCCGGTCATCATCTTCATTGCGCTCGGCGCGGCCCTGGTCGCGGCGCTGCTGTCGCCGCGCATGGGGCGGCCACGCAAGGCCTCGCCGCTTTCGGCAACCGAGATCCAGCATAAGGCGCCGAGCCTGTTCAACGCCTATTTTCTCTATTTCACGCTCGGCGTCGGCATCATCACCGCCAGCCACGCCTTCCTCTACGGCTTCGTCTCGATCTACTGGAAATCGATCGGTATCGGCGACTCCGTCGTTGGCCTGCTATGGGCTTGGGGCGTGGTCTCCGAAGTCTGCATGTTCCTGTTTTTCAACCGTATTTTTGCGTCCATCTCGGTCGTCAGGGTGATGGTGATCGCCGGTATCGGTTCGATCGTGCGCTGGATCGCCTTTCCGCTGGTCTGGCCGCTCGGCCTGGGCGTCGCCGGCTTCTTCCTTGTCCAGACGCTGCATTCGGTGTCGGTGGCGATGGTGCTGATTGGCCTGCAGAAGATGATCGGCGAGACGGTCTCCGAAGAGCGGACGGGCGCTGCGCAAGGCATCGCCTATTTCTTCAACGGCTTCTTCATGGCGGCGGTGACGCTCGCTTCCGGCCCGCTCTATGAGCGGCTTGGCGTCGACGGTTTCCTGGCGATGATCCCGATCGCGATCATCGGCATGGTGCTGATAGGTCTCGCTTCCCGCTCAGCCCCAAAGTACCCGCTCAGGGGGTGAAACCAGCGATCCCCGGTAGACAAGGCCGGGCTCGCGATCGCGCGCAAGCAGCAGCGGGCCATCGAGATCGACGAAGTCCGCGTCTTGCGCCAGGAGCACCGCCGGCGCCATGGCGAGCGAGGTGCCGACCATGCAACCCACCATGATGCCGAAGCCAAGGTCGCGCGCGCGGTCGCGCAGCTTCAACGCCTCAGTCAGGCCGCCGGATTTGTCGAGCTTGATGTTGACGGCGTCGTAGAGGCCGACCAGCGCATCGAGGTCGTTTGCGGCGTGCACGCTTTCGTCGGCGCAGACCGGCACCGGATGCGCGATCCGGCGCAGGATGTCGTCCTCGCCCGCCGGCAGCGGCTGCTCGACCAGCGCTATGCCGTGCTGCGCGGCGAAAGCGAGGTTCGCCTCGACATTTTCGTCGGTCCAACCCTCATTGGCATCCAGGATGATGCGGCTTTCGGGAGCGGCTTCCGTCACCGCGCGGATTCTGGCCATGTCATTGTCGCCGCCGATCTTGACCTTGAGCAAGGGCCGCGTGGCGTTGGCGCGCGCCTGCGCGGCCATGGCCTCCGGTGTGGCGAGCGACAGGGTGTAGGCGGTTTCCAGCGGCTCGGCAGGAAGGGCCCCGATCGCCGCCGCCACGGACGTACCGGTCAGCTTGGCTTCCAGGTCCCATAGGGCGCAGTCGATGGCGTTCCGCGCCGCGCCCGCGGGCATGGCCGCAAGCAGGGCGGTTCGGTCGATGCCAGCGACGATCGGATCGTGCATCGCCTCGATGGCCGCGCGCACCCCCTCCATGGTCTCGCCGTAGCGCTTGTAGGGCACGCATTCGCCACGGCCGGAACGTCCCCCGTCAGCGATCGTTACGGTGATGACTTCGGCCTCGGTTTTGGATCCGCGCGAGATGGTGAAGGTGCCGGCGATCGGAAATCGCTCCATTTCGACCGAAATGACACGCGCCATAATTTTCTTCTCCGGCTATGCGACACCAGTCTGCAGGCAAATCGACACGCCAGTCCGGTCACGCTAAACAGGACGCCATGTTGACCATCCGCAAACGCGACGCAAGCGGCGAGGCCAAGGACGCCGAGCATCGGCCACGCGTTGCCGTGGGCGAGGAAGGGGGCGTGCTGGGCTGCGCCTTTTCCGGTGTGTGGACGACGCGCACCGTGGCTCTGGTCGATGCCGACATGCGCAAGATCGAGGGGAAAAGCGGCGCAAAGCAGCTGATGCTCGATCTTTCCCACATCGAAAAGATGGACACAGCCGGCGCCTGGCTTATCGACCGACTGGCGAGCGCCTTCGAGAAGAAAGGCGTCGAGGTCCATTTGCAGGGGCAGAGCGAGATCGCCTCGATCCTGCTCGGCGCTGTCGGCGATGCGGTTCGCCGGGAGCCCGAATCGGGGCCGTCCGGGCCGCCCAACATCATCCTGCGCGCGCTGGAGCTGGTTGGCCGGCGGGTCTATGAGATGCGCGACGATTTCCTCGCTTCGATGAACATCCTCGGCGCCACGATCCGCGGCGCGCAGATGAAGCTTGGCCGCGGCCACGCGGTCAACCTGGCCGCGATCTTCAACCAGATCGATCGCATGGGCGTCGGCGCGATACCGGTGGTGGTGCTGATGTCGGCCATTGTCGGCGCCATCGTCGCCCAGCAGGGCGCCTACCAGCTCAGCTATTTCGGCGCCAACATCTTCGTCGTCGACCTAGTCGGGGTGCTGATCCTGCGCGAGCTCGGCGTGCTGATGACGGCGATCATGCTCGCGGGACGTTCGGGCAGCGCCATCACCGCCGAGATCGGCTCCATGAAGATGCGCGAGGAAGTCGACGCGCTGAAGGTGATCGGCCTCAATCCGATCGGCGTGCTGGTCTTTCCGCGGCTCGTCGCGTTGGTGATCGGGCTGCCGTGCCTCACCATCATCGCCAATTTCGCCGCGCTTGCCGGCGGCATCGTCGCCGCCTGGCTCTATTCCGATATTCCACCCGCCGCGTTCATCGACAGGCTGCGCGTCGCCATCGATCTCAGCACGATCTTTGCCGGCCTGATCAAGGCGCCGTTCATGGCCCTGATCATCGGTATCATTGCCTCGGTCGAGGGCATGAAGGTCGGTGGCAGCGCCGAATCGCTCGGTCTGCACGTGACCGCATCGGTGGTGAAGTCGATCTTCGTCGTCATCATCCTCGATGGGCTTTTCGCCATGTTCTACGCAGCGATCGGGTTCTGAGATGGCGAACGGCAACGGCGCAGCGACAGCGCAGGATACCAACGACGACGAAATCGTGCTTTCGGTGCGCAACGTCACCGTGGCCATCGACGGCAAGCTGATCCTCGACAAGCTCTCGCTCGACATCAAGCGCGGGGAGATTCTTGGCTTTGTCGGCGCTTCGGGCGCCGGCAAATCGGTGCTGTTGCGCACCATATTGGGGCTAATGCCGAAGCAATCGGGGACGATCAGCCTGTTCGGCGTCGATGTCGACAAGGCGAGCGACGCCGACCGCCTGCGCATCGACATGCGGCTCGGCGTCCTTTTCCAGCATGGCGCGCTGTTTTCGGCGCTGACGGTGCTGGAAAACGTGCAGGTGCCGATGCGTGAATATCTCGACCTGCCCAGGGCGCTTATGGATGAGCTCGCCTTGCTCAAGATCGAGCTGGTCGGGTTGCCGGCCGACGCCGCACAGAAGTTTCCGTCCGAGTTGTCCGGCGGCATGATCAAGCGCGCGGCTCTCGCCCGCGCGTTGGCGCTCGACCCTGACATCGTCTTTCTCGACGAGCCGACCTCCGGCCTCGATCCGATCAGCGCGGCCGAATTCGACGAGTTGGTCGTCAAGCTGCGCGACACCATGGACCTGACCGTCTACATGGTCACGCACGATCTCGACACGCTGTTCACCGCTTGCGACCACGTGGCGGTGCTCGGCAAGAAGCGGGTGCTGGTCGAAGGCACGATCGACGATATGCTGAAGAGCGAGGAACCGTGGGTGAAGTCCTATTTCCGCGGAAAACGCGCCCGGCAACTTGATCTTGCGGCGCGCGCATAGCCATAAGTGAGGCGATGGAAACAAGAGCCAACTACATTATTGTCGGCATCTTCACGCTGGGTGCGATCCTGGCGGCCTTTGCCTTCGTCTATTGGACCGCGGCGATCGGCGACAGAGGCGAAACGACAATGCTGCGCGTGCGCATTCCAGGTTCGGCCTCGGGCCTCGGCCGCGGCAGCTTCGTGCTGTTCAACGGCGTCAAGGTCGGTGACGTCAAACGTGTGTATATCGACGTCGACAATCCGACGGTGGCCATTGCCGACACCGAGATCGACCGCATGACGCCGATCACCAAGTCGACACAGGCCGATATTGGCCTTGCCGGCTTGACCGGCCAGGCCAATATCGAACTCCGGGGCGCCGACCCCAAGGAAGCGAAGCTGCTCGACGAGGCGGAAAAAGAGGGCAGGATCCCCGAGATAACCGCCAATCCGTCGGCGGTCACCAACCTTCTGCAGACGGCGCAGAACATCTTCACCCGCGCCGACAAGGTGCTGAGCGAGCTCGAAGGCTTCACCAAGGACGTTCGCGGCCCGCTGACGCAGACGGTCAAGAATGTCGAGACCTTCTCGGATGCGCTGGCCAAGAACTCCGACGGGATCGACAAGTTCCTGTCGGCGGTGAGCTCGCTTTCGGATCAACTGAAGAACGTCTCGGGCCGACTCGACAGCACGCTGAAGGCCGCCGAAGGCCTGCTCAATTCCGTCGACAAGGACCAGATCAAGAGCATCGTGGCCAATGTCGACACGGTGACGGCGAATCTGAAGGAGACCTCGAAGCAGTTCGATACAGTTATCGGCAACGTCAACACGGCAGTCGGCTCGATCAACGATTTCGCCAAGCAGACGCAAGGGACATTGGCCAAGGTCAACGGCGTGCTCGACGGCATCGATCCGGCCGACGTCAAGGCCGCTTTGGCCAACATCCAGAAGGCCAGCGCCAGCGCCGACAAGGCGGCCTCGGACATCGCCAAGGTGACCGACAAGATCGCCAACCGCTCCGACGATATCGACCAAACCATCAAAGACGCCCGCCAGCTCGCGCAGCGGCTCAACGACGCCTCGGTGCGCGTCGACGGCATCCTGGCCAAGGTCGACAAGATCCTCGGCTCCGGCGAGGCCGACGGCGTGATGGCCGATGCCAGGGCGACGCTGAAATCCTTCAAGCAGGTGGCCGACACGCTGAATGCGCGGCTCGGCACCATCACCGACAATCTGGCGCGTTTTTCCGGCCAGGGCCTGCAGAACGTCGAGGCGCTCGTGCAGGACAGCCGGCGCTCGATCAACCGCATCGAGGAAGCGGTGACCGACCTCAGCCGCAATCCGCAGCGCATTCTGTCCGGTGGCGACGGCGAGGTTCGGCAGTTCGATGGAAGGACACGGCGTTGACTTCGGCTGCCGCGACCGCCAAGAAAATGAACCGCGAATGCGGGTTGATCGTAAGATCCGGGGACAACGGGGATCACGCGTGAAGTCGGTCAGGGTGGGAGCGGGTCGTCTGAGATTGTCCGCGGCAGCGTTGCTGGTGCTTTCGGTTGCCGGTTGCGCGGCCCTGGGCGGCAAGCCGGCGCCGCTCGACACGTTCGAATTGTCGGCGCCGTCGGTCGACATGCATGCCCACAGCCGCCGCCAGATCCTGATAGCCCAGCCGTCGGCGCTCAAGGCGCTGGACAGCCAGAACATCGTCATCAGGCCTTCCGACCGATCGATCCAGTTCCTCAAGGGCGCGCAATGGGCGGACCGGCTGCCATTGATCGTGCAGGCGAGGCTGGCCGAAACCTTCCAGCGCTCCGGCAGCTTTGCCGGCGTCGGCAAGCCGGGTGAGGGGCTGGCGATCGACTACCAGATCATCGTCGAGGTACGCTCCTTCGAGGTGCGCGTCGATGGCGGCGAGCATGCCGATGTCGACCTGTTCGTACGCATCCTCAACGATCGCGATGGCGAGGTGCGCGCCTCAAAGAACTTCACCGCGAGCGCGCCGGTCTCCGGCAGCGGCAACGCTGCCTATGTCGGCGCGCTGGACAACGCCTTCGGCCAGGCGGCGACCGACATCGTCCGCTGGACGGATTCGACGATCTGAGCGCCGGACAGGCAATCAAACTCCAACATAAAAAAAAGGCGGGCCCCGGCCCGCCTTTTTGTTTCAGTCCGCCGATCGGCTTCAGTGCAGGCGGCCGCTTGCATGGGCCAGCATGGTGTAGACCTTGCCGGTGTCGGACGTCAGATAGGTCTGCGCCATGATGTTGTCGCGGTCGTTGCGCGAGACATCCTTGAGCAGCTTCTCGAAATCCTCGCAGTAGCGATCGACCGCGGCGCGGAATTCCGCCTCTGCCTGGTACTTGCGACGGATCTCGTCAAAAGTCTGCTGGCCCTTCAGCGTGTAGAGGCGGCGCGTGAAGACGTCGCGCTCGCCGCGCCGGTAGCGGTTCCAGAGCTCGATCGAAGCGTCATGGTCGATGGCGCGGGCGATGTCGACGGAGAGCGAATTGAGCGACTCCATGACATGCAGCGGCGAGCGCTGGGCAGGGGTCGCGCGCGGCGCTTCCGCCGGCGCTGCCGGCCGCAGCTCCTCCTCGCGCGAAGCGTTGGTCAGGAGGTCGCGCACCCAGCCGCCCTGCGGCGGCTTGCTGTTCGGGTCGCGGCGCGGCGCCTCGGCAGGACGTTCGAGGTCGAGCGTGCCGCGCAGCGTGGTCTCGGCGAGCGGCGCCTGAGGGGCGCGAGCCGTGGGCTGCGGCTGGGGCTGAGGGGCCGGCGGACGGCGCAGCGGCGGCTCGGCGGCGCGGGCCGGCGCCTGCGGAGCAGGCCGCAGACCGCGCGGTTCGCCCTGTTCGCTGCTGCCGCTGCGGCCGGATTTCGCAACGATATCCGACAGTTCCTTGAGCGCATTGATCTGCTCGGCGACGGCGCGACGGATGGCCGAGGTCGATTCCTTGGCCTCTTCCGGCATCTCGATGACGCCCTTCTTCAGCTCGGCGCGGGTCAGGTCGAGCTCGCTCTTGATCGAGCCCGCGGTGCGGCGCATCTCCTCGGTCGCGTCGGCAAAGCGACGCGTCGCCGAATCGACGACCTCGGCGATGGCGGTGCGGATCTTTTCCGCCGATTCCATCGTGCGGCCCTCCGCGGTCTGCATCGTCTGGCCGACAAGGCTTTCGAAGGAACGCATCACCTTCTCGAGGTCTTCCGACTTCTTGACCAGGCCGACGGCGAGGTCTTCCAGCGAGGACTGACGCTCCAGCGTGTGCTCGAGATTGCTCTGCGCGGAGCTGAGCAGGTTAGAGGCGCTGGAGAGCAGGCGGCTGTGCTCGTCGAACTTGGTCGCGATCGAGGCCACCTCACGCAGCGTTGCCGAGGACAGATCGGTGAGCCGCGTCGTGTTGGAATCGACGAGACGCGCGGAGCTGGCGAAGGTCTGGGCGGCCTTCTCCGTGGTCGTGGCGAAGCTCTGCGTGCTGCCGGAGAGCCGCTCCTCGACCTGGCCGAGGTTGACGGCAGCCTGCTCGATCAGCTGGCCGAGCTGCGCGCTGGAGGTCGTCATGCGGCCGATGAGATCGGCCACGCTGTCGGCAAGCGAGGAACGCGCGCCTTCGACGGCCGACAGGGTCTCGGCCGTGCGGTTGGCCAGCGCGTTGACGAGGTTCGTGTTCTCGCTGCGCAGCTTCTCGGCCGCCCGTTCGGTGACCTCTTCCATGCTGCGCTGCAGTTCGGAGCCGCCCTGGGCGAAGCGCTCGACCAGCGGCTTGGCCGTCTCGTCGAGGATTTTCGCCATCTCGGCCGAACGCGCCGCCAGCATTGTGTTGAGCTCGCGGGTGTTGGCGCCGATCGTGCGCGCGGCCTCGTTGGTGCTCTGGCCGATATGCTGGCCGACCGCCGTGAAGGTCTCGGCGATGACATTGGCGCGCGAGATGAGCTGGGCCTCGGCGCTGGAGACCTGCTCGTTGAGCTTCTGGCCCATGGTCTCGGCGGTGTAGGCGAGCCGGTTTTCCACGCTCGCGACCTGGTCCTCGACACGGGCGGCCGCGGCAGAGGCGCTTGCGGCCAGCCGCTCGTCGGCGCCGGCCAGCGCCTGCTCGATCTCGCGGGCATGCACGGCAAGCTCCTGGCCGGTCTGGCGGGCGCGGTCTGCGACACGCTGCTCGGTGGCGGCGAAGGCGCTGACGATCGTGTCGGCATGCTCGCCGATGGTCGAGCTACTCGAGGCAATGCGCGACACCAGGCGGTTGTCGGCGTCGTCGAAGATGCGGCCGATCTCGCCGGCACGAGCGGAAAGCGCTTCCGAACCCTCGGCGATGCGCGACATGAGCTGCTGGTCGGCGCTGTCGAAGATGCGGCCGAGATCGGAGGCGCGGGCGGCCAGCGCTTCGGCCGATTCCGTGATGCGCATCGAGAGCCGCTCGTCGGCGCCCTCGAAGTTGCGCAGGATGTCGCCGGCGCGGGCGGCCAGCGACTGCGCCGTTTCGACGGCGCGGGCAACCAGCTTCTGGTCGGCCGTGTCGAAGGTGTTGGCGATCTCGCCGGCGCGCGTCGCCAGCTTGTCCGCGGTTTCCTCGGCGCGGGCCATCATCGCGCTCGACGCATCGTCGGCGCGCGCCATCAGCATGTTGGACGTATCCTGGGCACGCTCGTGCAGGCGGCGGTCCGCCGCCTCGAAGGCCTGGGCGATGTCCTCGGCCCTGGAAAGCAGCGCGGCGGACGTCTGCTCGGCGCGTTCGGCGATCTTGCGGTCCGCGTCGCTGAAGGCAGCACCTGCCTGCTCATGCAGGGCACTGGTGACTTCCATGACCTTGTCGCGCAGCGCGCCCGCCACGAACACTGCGGTCTTTTCCAGCACGCCGCGGACATTGTCGACGCCGGTCGACAGCGCGCGCTCCATGGTGCCGGCGCGTTCTTCGATCACACCGGTCTGCCGGCTGAAGGCCTGCTCGATCTTCTCGACGTCGGCGGCAATCGCCGCCGAGATGTCGCTGCTCCTGGCGGCGATCTGGTCGATATGCCCGGAAACCGAACGATCGACGTCCTTGCGCGCGTCGGCGAGCTTGACGAGATCGTCCTCCAGGGCCCTGGCAAGCATGTCGCGGCCCTCGGACAGCTTGCCGACATGGCCGGCGATGACGTCGTCGATCTCCGAGCGGCTCTCGGTCAGCTTCTGGAGATCGGCTTCGAGGGCGCGCCTGAGGATATCGCGGCCTTCGGCGAGCTTCTCGACCTGGCCGGCGACAAGGCCGTCGATGCCGGAACGGCTCTCGGCGAGCTTGGCGAGGTCGGCTTCAAGTGCGCGCGTGAGGATGTCGCGGCCTTCCGAAAGCTTCTCGACCTGGCCAGCGACGAGGCCGTCGATCGAGGCGCGGCTTTCGGCCAGCTTGGCAAGGTCGGCTTCCAGCGCACGCTTGAGGATGTCACGGCCCTCGGCGAGCTTTTCGACCTGGCCGGACACCAGGCCGTCGATGCCAGCGCGGCTCTCGGCGAGCTTGGCAAGATCGTCCTCAAGCGCCTTGGACAACGACGTGCGGTTCTGCGACAGCTGGTCGGCATGGGTCTGCATGAGGCCGCTGGCATTGGCCATATCGGCTTCGAGCGCACGCGAAAGCTCGGCGCGATGGTCGGTGATCTTCTGCGAATGATCGACGATCGCGCCCTGGATGGTGTTGAGGTCGGCTTCCAGCGCGCGCTTGAGGATATCGCGGCCCTCGGCGAGCTTCTCGACCTGGCCGGCGACCAGCCCATCGATGCTGGAGCGGCTTTCGGCCAGCTTGGCGAGATCGTCCTCCAGCGACTTCGACAGCACCGAACGATCCTGGACGAGCCTGTTCTGGTGGTCGGCAATGGCGCCGCTCACATTCTGGAGGTCGTCCTGCAGAGCCCTCGACAAGGTCGAGCGATCCTGCGCGAGCCTGTCCTGGTGATCGGCGATGGCGCCGCTGACGGCTTGCAGGTCGGCTTCGAGCGCTTTCGACAGCTGCGAGCGATCTTCCAGCACCTTGTCCGAATGTCCCGCAATGGCACCCTTGATGGTGTTGAGGTCGGCCTCCAGGGCGCGCTTGAGGATATCGCGGCCTTCGGCGAGCTTCTCGACCTGGCCGGCGACAAGACCGTCGATCGAGGCGCGGCTTTCGGCCAGCTTGGCGAGGTCGGCTTCCAGCGTCTGCGAAAGCAGGCCGCGGTCATCGGCGAGCTTGCCGGCGTGGCTGTCGATGAGGCCGCGGATGCCGCTCAGATCGTTTTCAAGCGCGCGGCTGAGTTCGCCGCGGTCCTCGGCGAGCTTGCTCGAGTGCGTCTCGATCAGGGTCCTGATGCCGATGATGTCGGTTTCGAGCGCCTTGGCGAGCACGGCGCGACCTTCGGCGATCTTCTCGACCTGACCGGCGACAATGCCGTCGATCGAGGCGCGGCTGTCCTGCAACTTGCCGAGATCGGCCTCCAGAGCGCGTGCCAGGATGTTGCGGCCCTCGGCCAGCTTCCCGACATGGCCGGCGACCATTTCGTCAATCATTGTACGGGCTTGGACGAGCCTGCCAGAGTCTTCATTCAAGGCCTGGGACAGGCGATTGCGGCCTTCCTCGAGCTGCTCCAGATGGCCGCCCAGCGACGCATCGATAGCTGCGCGCGACTCGTTGACCTTGCGCAGATCTTCTTCGAGCGCGCGCGAGATCAGGCCGCGGCCTTCCGCCAGCTTCTGCACCTGGTTGGTGACGGCGGAATCGATCGCCGCGCGGCTTTCGGCGAATTTCGCCAGGTCCGCCTGCATGGCGGTGGCCATGCGTTCGCGGCTCTCCGAGAGCGCGCGGCTGTGGTTCTCGACCGCTTCCTCGATGCCGACACGGGCATTGGCCAGCCGCTGGATGTCGGAATCGAAGGAGCGCGACACCACATGCCGGGCCGCTTCCATGCGCCCGGCGAAGTCGGTGGCGCGGGCTTCGAGCATGGAGGAGGTCGACGAGATGATGTCGGCCATATCGGCGCCGATCTGGGTCTTGCCCTGATCGATCATCGCCGACAGCGTGTCCTTGCTCTCCGCGAAGGCGTGGGCGATTTCCTTCGCGCGCTCCACCATCGTCTCGTTGATCTGGCGGGCGCGCGCCTCGAGGGCGGCATTGAGCTTCTGCGTGCCGGTGTCGAGCGCCTCGGCGCGGGTCTGGAATTCGCTGATCAGCGCCTGGCCGCGTTCGGCAAGCGTCCGTTCGATACCGCTGAGGCTCGTCTCGAATTCCGAGCTCAAGGTGCGCGCCGCGCCGCCGAGCAGCGAGACCATGCCATTGGTGCGGTCATCGAGCAGGTCGGTCAGCGAGCGGGTGAGGCCGTCCGTGGTGTCGGTCAGCTTGGCGATACGGGTGTCGAGAAGGCTCGCGAAAGCCTCGCCGGAGGTCGAAAGACGGTCCCTGATGTTGTCCAGGCGCGATTCCACGGAATCGAAGATCGACGTCGAGCTTTCATTGATGCGATCGATCAGCGTGTCGCCGGAATTGTTGATCGTCATCGACAGCTTGGTCGATGCGTTGAGGATCGAGTCGCGGATGATATCGCTGGCCGAGCCGATCTCGTCGCGCAGCGTCTCGTGAGCGCTGGCAATGGAGGCGCGCACGCGCTCGGCATGGGTGACGACCGCCTCGCGCTCGCTGCCGAGACCATCGACCAGCGAACGGATGCGGGCCTCGTTCTCGGAATAGGAGCGCTCGATCTGGCTGACTTCGCCGTGGACAAGCGTTTCGAGCTCGACCGCGCGGGCCAGGGTACGCTCGATGCCTTCGCCCATGGCCGCCACCTCGCGGCGAACGGCCTGGCCAATCATCATGACACGGTCCTGGGCGAGGTTTTCGGGCTCCGCCAGGCGGAAGGCGACCTCGGTCATGGATTGCGCGGCAATACGCATTTCCTGCGCGCGCCGGATCATG
Source organism: Mesorhizobium sp. B3-1-8 (assembly GCF_006439495.1). NCBI lineage: Bacteria > Pseudomonadati > Pseudomonadota > Alphaproteobacteria > Hyphomicrobiales > Phyllobacteriaceae > Mesorhizobium > Mesorhizobium sp. B3-1-8. Next base: position 179,523 of record NZ_VFTK01000007.1, on the reverse strand, counting down.
GCGGCGAACGCCCAGAACAGGATGACCGGAACGATCGCGGCAACCGCCAGGCCAATCAGCTCGGGACGGGCGAAGAACTGGTCGAAGGTGCGGATCTTCCAGATGCCGGGGCCGAACAACAGGTTGGCCAGGCCGCCGGCGCCGGCGATCCAGGCCAGCGAGATAAAGGCGATCACCCAGTAGACGGTGCTCGACGCACGGCGGTTGAGGCTGTGCAGCAGCGTCTTGTAGTCTTTCTGGCGGTCGTCATTGGCGGGCGTGAAGCCGGCGGGAGGCGTAAGGCCGGACGGCTGCCCATTACGCGGCTCGACTGGGCGCAACTCGGCCGGCTTGGCCGCGGGCGCCCTGGGAGACTGGGAGTTGGCAGGCTGGGGATTGTTTGCCGGCTCCGTCCTCTGGCTGCGGCCTTCGCGCGCCAGTTCATCGGCCGCCGCCGAAATCTGCGCTTCGAGATCCTCCATCGACGCCGCCATATCGAGGCCGCCGTCGTCGCCGTTAAGGTCAAGGTCAAGCGCCTTTTCCAGTTCCGCGGCTACGTCATTCTCGAGAGACTTGGTCGTCGTTGGTTTCTTAGCCATGCCTTCGCTACCCTGTACTAGCTGCCGCGGGACTTATGATTTTGGCCTGATTCTGGCCCGATTCTGGCTTGTCTATCCCGAGCAGGAGGCTGAAAAATGGACCTTCGTATCGTAATGACACACAGGGGTAAAGAAAACATGCATTCCGGGCGATACGTAAAACTTTAAATATAAGGTTAACGGAGACGTGATCCGGCTGCCTCCGTGACAACATTTTTCCCCTGCAATCGTTAACCCGTTGGCGACCGGAAGCGCCTATTTTCGTGGGCACGTCTGCCCGCTTGATGGAGTTGCAGTGCGTATGCGTGGCGAAAGTGGTATTGCGTTTTCCATGCCGGGGGGAGATGCCTCCGGAACGGCCGGAGCCCGACCGGTCGACCTCGGCCATCTGGCGCGCCAGACGATGGGCGACCGTGACCTCGAACGGGAAGTGTTGGCACTGTTTGTGCAACAGTCGCTGTCCGTCCGCGACCAGATCGCGGATGCCGACGCCAGGCAAAGGGTGCTTCTGGCGCATGGCCTGAAAGGCTCGGCGCGCGGCATCGGCGCCTTTGCGGTGGCCGATTGCGCGGCGATCATCGAAGGGCAGCCGGAAGACGTCCGGGCGCTCAGGCGGCTCGGCACGCTGATCGAGGAAGTGCGCGACTTCATCGCCGGCATCAGCCGCTAGAGCCGGACGATTTCAGGTCGAATCGACCTGAAATCTGAATCCGTCTCTAGATCAAAGAGATAGAGCATGATGTCGCCCGAAAACCGCTTCACACTTTTCGGCATCATGCGCTAGCGCTATCTTTCTGAAAAACGTCATTTCGTGGCGCTTTCGCGCCGCAGTTGACTTGTCCGGTAGAGTGATTATCTCGGCTGCGACTCCTCAGGTGACTTAATGACCAAGCTGACTTACATCGCCCATGACGGGACCCGATTTGACGTGGAAGCCGAAAACGGCTCGACGGTCATGGAAAACGCGATCCGCAACGCGGTTCCGGGCATCGAAGCCGAATGCGGCGGCGCCTGTGCCTGCGCGACCTGCCATGTCTATGTCGACGAAGCGTGGACGGCAGAGGTCGGCGAGCCGGAGGCGATGGAGGAGGACATGCTGGACTTCGCCTATGAGGTCCAGCCAAACTCGCGCCTCTCCTGCCAGATCAAGGTGCGCGACGCGCTGGACGGGCTGATCGTTCGGGTCCCCGAACGCCAGGGTTAAGCCGATTTTCCAATTTTCTTTCGCGCTGGCTGCTTGGCAGCAGCCGATAGGTCATGCAGTCTCGCGGCATTCCCAATTGGGGCGCAGCGCATGAGCGAGACCATCAAGACGGACGTTCTTATTGTCGGGGCAGGGCCGGTCGGCCTGTTTGCCGTGTTCGAGCTCGGCCTGCTCGACATGAAATGCCACCTCATCGACATTCTCGACCGTCCCGGCGGACAATGCGCAGAGCTCTATCCGGAGAAGCCGATCTACGACATTCCCGGTTTGCCGACGATCTCCGCGCAAGGCCTGGTCGACAAGCTCATGGAGCAGATCCATCCGTTCAAGCCGGATTTCACCTTCAACCGCATGGTGTCGAGCCTGGAAAAGCTCGAGGACGGAACCTTTCGCGTCGCGACCGACGAAGGCGAGATGTTCGAAGCCAAGGTGGTGGTGGTCGCCGCCGGCGGCGGCTCGTTCCAGCCCAAGCGTCCGCCCATTCCGGGCATCGAGGCCTATGAAGGCAAGAGCGTCTTCTATTCCGTCCGGCGCATGGAGGAATTCCGCGGCCATGACCTCGTCATCGTCGGCGGCGGCGATTCGGCGCTCGACTGGACGCTCAACCTGCAGCCGATCGCCAAAAGCGTGACGCTGGTGCATCGCCGTCCGGAATTCCGGGCCGCGCCCGACAGCGTCAACAAGATGTATGCCATGCAGGAGATGAAACAGCTCGAGTTCCTGGTCGGCCAGGTCAGCGGCCTTGCCGGCGCCGACGGCCAGCTTGCGTCGGCAACCATCAAGGGCGGCCCGGACGGCGACGTCGAGGTGCCGTGCACCCGCATGCTGCCGTTCTTCGGCCTCACGATGAAGCTCGGGCCGATCGCCGAGTGGGGCCTTAACCTGCACGAGAACCTGATCCCGGTGGACACCGAGAAGTTTCAGACGTCGGTCCCGGGCATCTTCGCCGTCGGCGACATCAACTGGTACCCCGGCAAGCTCAAGCTGATCCTGTCAGGCTTCCATGAGGTGGCGCTGATGGCACAGGCCGCCAAGCGCATCGTCAGCCCGGGCGAGCGGATCGTTTTCCAGTATACGACCTCGTCGACCAGTTTGCAGAAGAAGCTCGGCGTCCACGACTAAGGTGAATTGATATTCAGGTGACGCCGGCCCTGCGAACGGCAGCACCTGAATCTCAACACCTATTCCGCCAGCACAGGCGCGGCGTGCTCGTCGCGGCCGCGCAGTTCCTTTTCCGGCATCAGGAAGAGCACGGCAAGCGCCAGAACGAGCATGATGCCGGCGGCGACGAAAATCATCACGAACGGCAACGCCGATGCCAGCTGGATATGCGTCTGCGAGCCTTCGGCGGAGAGCGGCAGGCCGTAGCCGAGCGCAACGGCGCCAAGCAAGGCGACACCGAGCGCGCCGCCCAGCGTGCGCAGGAAGGTCAGCACGCCTGTCGCGACCCCCAGATGCGCGCGATCGACGGCATTCTGGACCGAGACGGTGGCGACCGGGAATGTCGTGCCGCTGCCCAGCCCGATCAGAGTGGTCAGGATTTCCACCTCGAGCAGCGAGGCGTGTTCCGCAATGGCACTGAGCACGCCAATGCAGACGATGGCCAGGCTGACGCCGATCATGGCGATGCGCTTGTAGTGGACGAAGCGCGGGATCGTGCGGCCGCTGAAGGTCGCGCCGGCGACCGTGCCCAGCAAGAGGCCGAGCATCGCGGTGCCGGATTCGCTGACCGAAAGCCCGACGACCGATTGCAGATAGACCGGCAGGTATACCGATGCGCCGATGTTGGCGGCCTGCAGCAGGAACATCGATATTGTGCCGGCGAGCACGATCGGGTTGCTCAGGACTTCGAGCGAGATCAAAGGCTCGGCCGCCTTGAGCACCCTCAACGCGAAGAAGGCCCAGAATACGACCGAGCAGGCGACCAGCCCAAGGATTTCGCGGGAGAACCAGGGATAGGCGCTGCCGCCCCAATTGAGCGCCAGGAGCAGCAGCGACGTGGCGATAACCAGCAGCACCGCGCCCAGGCCGTCGATGCGGTGGTTCTTGGCCGCGATCGGCAGCTTCCTCAGCGGGTTGTTGATGATGGCCATGGCCAGGAAGCCGATCGGCAGGTTGATCCAGAAGATCAGCGACCAGTGCAAATGTTCGGCGAATACGCCGCCGAGCAGCGGGCCGGCGACGCTGGCGACCGCCCAGGTTCCGGAGATCCAGGCCGCATAACGCGCTCGCTCGCGCGGCGGCACGAGATCGCCGATGACCGTCTGGGCGAGCGCGAAGAGACCGCCGCCGCCGGCGCCCTGGATGGCGCGGCCGATGACCAGCACCAGCATGTTGGGCGCAAGCGCGCTGACCAGCGACCCGAGCAGGAAGACGAGGATGGCAGCGTAGATGACGGGGCGGCGTCCGTAGACGTCGGAAATCTTGCCGTAGAGCGGCGCCATCGCGGTCGCGGTCAAGAGATAGCCGGTGACGATCCACGGCAGATATTCGGCATGGCCGAGCGCGCGCGCGATCGTCGGCAGAGCAGGGGCTACGATGGTCTGATCAAGGGCCGCCAGCAACATCGACAACAGCACGCCGCCGATGATGGCATTTTTCTCGCTCTCGCTCATCATCGGCGCGGCTTTCGGCGCCATCGCCTGGTTCTCGACGGTCTGGTCCATGCGTCATTCTTTCAAAGACTGATGCTCAGTGCGCCAAAACGGCTGCGGCCGACCCGTCGTGCCTGGCGTCTGTCATTTCTCTTCACCGTTCGAGGCCCTGGGGGCTGCTTCGAACCCGCTATATGTCATTCGATATAGGCCGATTTCGACCGCCGCTCGAAAGTTTTTCCAGTCTGGCACCATGCTTGGACGAAATTGGCCCGGGATGGGCTGGCTCTCAAGTCAAGGCGGTGGCAGTTGGCCGGCTTCGACGCGTTCCATGCGGTAGCGCATCAGCCGAAGGATACGGCTTTCGAAATTGACGCTCTCGACGCGGTCGAAGCGCAACTGGTCCTGATCGTGCCTGGCGAGCTCGGCTGCCTGGATCGCGGCGGCCTTGGCCTTCGCCTGTTTACAAGTCTTCTGCACGGGGGCGGCCTTCAACGCATCCTCGAGCGCGCGCGCATGATTCTTGGCGATCTCGACATGGCGCTCCTCATGCCGCTTGATGTCGGCCGACAGCGTGTCCCAGAACAGCCTGACGTCGGGATCGGCTTTGCGCGGGCGCCGCCATTCGGGAAGGATCACCTTGACCTTCACGGTGACGGCGGCATCGGTGATGCGGCAAGAGTCCGCGCCCTGCGCGTAGCTGATGCGGGTGGTGAAGGCCATCTGCGTGGCGCCTGGATGCCGCGAGCCGGTGCTCTTCACCTTGGGGCCGTTTCTCGACAGCTGGTTCTGGATATCGTCGAGCGTGCGGCCGCCGACGCTGAAATAGCTGTAAGTCTTGACCAGGTTGGCCGCGCCCGCCGGCGTGGCGGTCAAAGCGAGCATCAGGGCGCAGAGAAGGGATCGGTTCATCATATTGCCTCTTCACGCACCTTGCTTTAGGGCCGTCACCAGCGCAACGGAATTGATTTCGCGCGGATCACGCATGGTTGATGGATGATGACGACAAGGCGATGGCAGCTGGCGCATGGGCGCTATCTCGACCTCGGTCCGAAGGCGGTCGTCGTCGGCATCCTGAACGTCACGCCCGACAGTTTTTCGGACGGCGGCCTGTTCATCGCGCCTGAAAAGGCGCTGGAGCAGGCGCGCCGTATGGTGAAGGAGGGCGCCGCCGTCATAGACGTCGGCGGAGAGTCGACGCGGCCGGGTTTCGCCCCGATCATGGCCGAGGAAGAGCAGGCGCGCGTGCTGCCCATCATCTCGGCGCTCGCCGCTTCCGGCGAGGCGCTGATTTCGGTCGACACCTATCGCGAGGAAACCGCGCGGCTTGGCGTCGCCGCCGGCGCCCATATCGTCAACGACGTCTGGGGGCTGCAGCGCGAGCCGGGCATCGCGCGCGTCGCCGCCGAGACCGGGGCCGGGCTCGTCATCATGCATACCGGGCGCGAACGGCACAAATCGCCCGACGTGATCGAGGATCAGTTGCTTTTCCTGCGCAGATCGCTTGAGATCGCGCGCGCCGGCAATGTCGCCGACAGCCAGATCGTGCTCGATGCCGGCTTCGGCTTCGCCAAGGAAACGGCGGAGGAAAACCTCGACCTGATGGCGCGATTTTCCGAGCTCCGGGCGCTCGGCTACCCGTTGATGGCCGGAACCTCGCGCAAGCGCTTCATCGGCGCCGCGACCGGGCGCGAGCCCGCCGAACGGGCAGCCGGCACGGCTGCCACCAGCGTCATCCTGCGCTTGAAGGGAGCCGACCTGTTTCGCGTCCACGATGTCGCAATCAACGTGGATGCGCTGGCGGTGACCGATGCTATGCTTCAACGCGAAACCGAGCTTCCTCCCGGACACTGATCATGTACGTCATCCGTATGAAGAACTGCGCCTTCTTCGCCCGCCACGGCGTGCTGGACGAGGAGGAGACGCTTGGCCAGCGTTTCTATGTCGATGCCGAGCTGACGGTCGAGCCCAGCCGTCCGCTGACGGAGGATTCCATCGAGGATACCGTCAATTACGGCGTCGCCTTCGCGGTCATCGAGAAGATCGTGACCGGACACCGCCGCTTCCTGATCGAGGCGCTGGCGCTGGAGGTCGCGAAGGCGCTGACGGCCAGGTTTTCGCAGATCAGGAAGGCCGAGATCACCGTGCGCAAACCAAACGCGCCGGTGCCCGGCGTGCTCGATTATGTCGAGGTGACCGTTGTCTGGCCAGAATAGCGCTGTCTACCTCAGTCTCGGCGGCAACCTCGGCGAGCCGGCGAAGTCCATGGGCGCGGCATTGCGCATACTGGACGGCGACGACGCGACGCGCGTCACCGCCGTCTCCTCGCTTTATCGCACGCCGCCTTGGGGCAAGCTCGACCAGCCGGATTTCCTCAATGCCGCCGCCGCGATCGAGACGGCTCTCTCGCCGCGCGCGCTGCTCGACCTTTGCCTCGATGTCGAGAGGCGGTTGAAGCGCGTGCGCGAGGAGCGCTGGGGGCCCCGCCTGATCGATATCGACATATTGGTTTTCGGCGACCGAGTGATCCACGAGACCGGGCTCGAAGTGCCGCATCCGCGCATGCTGGAGCGCGCCTTCGTGCTGGCGCCGCTGGCGGAGATCGCGCCAGGGCTTTCGGTCGGCGGCAGGAGCGTGTCGGAGCGGCTCGGCGCCGTCGATATTTCCGGTATCGAGCGGCTGCCGTCCGGCCGCGAATGGTGGCTTGGGTAAAACCGACTGGTTAGCCGGAAAAACCGCCGCCGTCCAAAAATGCCTGCTCCTCGGCGGTCGTCGCGCGGCCAAGCATGCGGTTGCGGTGCGGAAAGCGACCGAAGCGCCGGATGATCTCCAGATGCTCTTCGGCGTATTTGAGGTAGTCGGGCGCTTTGGCGGTTGTGAGTTGCACTGACCGTTCCTGGTCGGCCAGCAATTCGGAATGCTCGAAGGGCAAATAGAGGAAGACGCGAACCAGTTCTTCCAGTTCCAGGTCCTGACCGGCGGCGATTGCCTTGTCGGCGAAGTATCTCGCCAGCGGATCGGTCGCGAACATGTGGCCGGTGCCACGGAAGCAGTTGCGCGGGAATTGGTCGAGCAGGATCATCAGCGCCAGCGACCCTTCGGCATGCGCATTCCAATGGTCGCATTCGCGCCGCGCGGCGGCGTAATGCAGCTCCAAAAAGCGATTGCGGAAATCCGTGTCGAAGGCGTCGTTCTTCTCGAACCAGGCGTCCTCGCCGCCATCGCGCCAGAATTTGGTGACCGAAAGCGCCCACGGATCGAGTTCTGCCATGCGTTGCCCCTTAGTTCTTGGTCTCTGCCTGGTTCAGCACGACGGCCGTTTCCTGGTTCAACGCTCGGCCGGCGCGGCGCGGCTGGGTGAGCGGCGTCGGGATCGGCGTGCCGATATTGCCCTTGAGGAAACGCTGGCCAGCGCGCACGCCCTCGGCCAGTTGCGTCTCGAAGCGCGCTTCGTCGCGGCGCCGCACATCCTCGATGACCTCGGCGACTTCTTCCGGATCGACGCCCAGCGCCTCTAGCGCGGAGCCGCCGAAGACCAGCGCCGATTCGAAGGTTTCGCGCAGCTGATAGTCGACGCCGGCCCGCACGAGCTGCAGCGCCGTGCCTCGATCGAAGGCGCGCGCCAGGATGGTGACCAGAGGGAATTCGGCCTTGATCAACTGGGCGATGCGCACGGCGGCATCCGGCTTGTCGACGCAGATCAGCACGGCGCGGGCGCGCCCGACGCCGGCCGCATGCAGGATGTCCAGCCGCGTGCCGTCGCCGTAATAGACCTTGAAACCGAAATCGGCCGCCGCCTGGATCATCTCCACCTCGTTGTCGATGATCGAGACGTCCATCCCGCGCAGCAGAAGCGGCTGGCTGGCGATCTGGCCGAAACGGCCGAAGCCGATGATCAGCACGCTGCCGGTGAGGCCGTCGGCGATGTCGACGCCGTCGAGGGACTGCTCGTCGCGCGGGGTCAGGTAGCGCAGCGCTATGATCACCAAGGGCGTCAGCACCATGGAGATGATGACGATGGCGGTCAGCGTGGCGTTGGCCTGGCCATCGATGATCCCGACCGCGGCGGCGGACGAATAGAGCACGAAGGCGAACTCACCGCCCTGCGCCATGAAGACGGCGCGTTCGAGCGCCTCGCGGTGGCTGCTCTTCAGAATGCGCGCGACGGTGTAGATGCCGACCGCCTTCATGACCATGTAGGCGACGACATAGATGGCGACGAGCCGCCAGTTCTGGGCGACGACGCCAAGGTCGAGCGACATGCCGACGGCGAGGAAGAACAGGCCGAGCAGGATGCCGCGGAACGGCTCGATATCGGCTTCGAGCTGGTGGCGGAAGGTCGATTCCGACAGAAGCACGCCGGCAAGGAAGGCGCCCATCGCCATCGACAGGCCGGAGAGCTGCATGGCCAGGGCCGATCCCAGCACCACCAGAAGCGCGGCGGCGGTCATGACTTCGCGGGCGCGGGCGTCGGCCAGGATGCGGAAGAGCGGATTGAGCAAGTAACGGCCGGCCACGACCAGTCCAACGATCGCGGCGATGCCGATGCCGACCTCGGTCAGTCGCTCCGAAAGGCTGGTTTCGGCGCCGCCGGGCGCGAGGAACGCGACCAGCGCCAGGAGCGGCACGATCATCAGGTCTTCGAGCAACAGGATGGAGACGATGCGCTGGCCTTTCGGCGTGGCGATCTCACCGCGCTCCTCGAGCAGCTGCATGACGATCGCCGTCGAGGTCAGCACGAAGCCGGCGCCGGCGACGAAGGACTGCGCGATGGGAAAGCCTCCGGCCAGTCCGACCAGCGTCAGAAGCACGGCGCAGACGCCGACCTGCAAGGCACCAAGGCCGAAAATCTCGCGACGCAGCCCCCAGAGCCGCGACGGCTGCATCTCCAGGCCGATGATGAACAGGAACATGACGACGCCGAGCTCGGCGACGTGGAGGATCGCTTCCGATTCGGAAAAGATGCGCAGGCCGAAGGGGCCGATGACCACGCCGGCGGCGAGGTAGCCGAGGATCGAGCCCAGCCCCATGCGCTTGAAGATCGGCACGGCGACGACGCCCGCGGCGAGCAGCGCCACCACCTGCACCAGATCGCTGCTCGACGCCTCAACTGCCATGCCTGTCATCCCGTTCTCTAAGGCGCGTCCCTCTGAAACGGATTCAGGCGACGCGCTTTAGGTTTTTGATTTGATGCATGTCGTTGTCCCAGAACCGCTGCACACTTCTGGGCGACATGCATCAGAAGCACTCCTTGCATGCCCCGGGAGCGAGAGGCAAGGGCGCGGAAACTGGCTGGAAGAGCAGGGGCACGCCGTAGGATACGAAGCAGCAGGTTCCGCGGCGAACGCCTGTTGCAACCGCGTTACACAAGTTGACACGGCCCGGTCGTTGCGTAACGCCACAATCAGAGGTTATGGCACGTTCGGCTTCGGCCATCGGAGGCAGCGGCGATGGGCGGCTGCCTTTTTGAGGAGATGATTGATATGAAGAAGTTTTTGCTCGTTGCCGTCGGTGTTGCGGCGTTGGCCGGTTCGGCTTGCTCCAAGGGGCCGGAATGCACGCAGGAAATCGCTGCCAAGAAGGCGCAGGACATGGCCGCCGCGCTCCAGGAAGCCATCACCAAGGATCCGGGCAAGGCGGCCGATCTGACCGCCAAGGTGCAGGCCGTGACGACCAAATATCAGGGCGCGACGACGCTCGACGAAGCCTGCAAGGCCTATGACGAGCTGACCGCCACCATCAAGGGTTGAACTCAACCATCGACAATGCGAAGGCGGTGGTCACGCGGCCGCCGCCCTTTTCTTGCAGATGTTGGCGCGCCGGATCAGTTCTTGGCGATGGCACCGACTTCGACCGGATCGATGCGCTTCAGGCTCATGCCGATCACCGGCACCAGCTGATTGTTGACGCGCACGGCCACCGTCACGGTCATCGAATTGCCGTCGGGGACACGCGCCTGCATGACGCCGTTCAACTGCTTGCGGTTGATGGTGAAGACGACTTTCTGGGCGTCGACGACATTGCCGCCGACAATGTCCATGCCGCTTTCGGTCGAGCCGCCCATGAAGGTGCCCCTGTAACCATCGCGCCCCTTGCGTTCGACGCTGGCCGACATCTTTTGCGTGAACACGCCGACCCTGCAGCCGCCGTCAAGCGTCATGCCGAGCTTGCTGGCGGGCGTCGAGCCATTGAAATCGCAGGTGAATTTGGTGCCTTTGTACTTGCCGGCGATGATCTCGCCAGGGCCGACCCATCTGCCTTCGACGGAGCGGAAAAACTGCTTGTCCGGCTCTGCGCCAAAGGCCTTTTCCACGAGGCCGAGCGGCGCGGCAATCGCAATGGTGGCAGGCAGGACGCAGGACAGGATTACGCTTCTCATCGACGACACCCGGCACGAAAGAGTCTATTCTTGGGACCGCGCTGACCATGCAGAAGATTGGTTAATGCTTCGTCACCCGCGGCGGGTCACGCGTTTACCTTATCGGTCGTCTTGGCTGTTCTTTCGCGCCGCGAACGACGTCAGCGCCGAGAGGAAATCGCCGAGGCCGGGGCGCTTGACTGCGATGAACGGCAAGGGGCGGGCGGTTTCCATCGCGGCGATGCCGATGCGCGCCGTCATCATGCCGTTGACCACGCCTTCGCCGAGCTTTGCCGAGAGTTTTGCGGCCAGGCCATGGCCGACGATCTGCTGCACGAAACTGTCGCCCACCGCGATCGAGCCGGTCACCGCCAGATGCGCGAGCACGCCGCGCGCCAGCCGGAAGAAGCCGAGCGTGCCTGGGCGGCCGCCGTAGAGTTCGGAGAGCCGCCGGATCAGGCGTCCGGCCTCGAACACGACATAGGCGATGTCGACCAGAGCGCGCGGGCTGACGGCCGTGATCAGGGATACGCGCTTCGCGGCCTCGAGGATCATGATTTTCGCGCGGGCATCGAGAGGCGACAGGATCTCGGTCTCGGCAAGCCGCACCAGATTGGCGCCGTCGATGATCTCGCTGCGCAATTCGGCGAGCGAGCGGCGCCCGGCGGCGGTCTCGGGTTTTGCCGCGACGAAGGCCGAGAGTTCGTCGACCAAGGCACGCGCCGCCTTGGGATCGTCGCGCGCCACGGCATCCAGGGCCCGCTTCTGCATCTTTTCGACTTCGGCCAGGCGGGCGATGGCGAGGAATTCGCGGACCAGGATGACGAGCAGCGAGAGCAGCGCAATCGCCGCCATGCCGGCCGCCAGCCAGCCAAGCCATTGGGCGCGCGCGAACAGGTCGCGGATCAGCCGGTCGGCCCACAGGCCGACCGCCAGCGAGACGAGCACGCTCAGAGCACCGAGAAACAGCCGGGCAAGCAGCGAGCGCCTTCTCGGCGCCGTCGCCGGCGGCGGGACGGCAGCCTCGATGTCCGGCTCGTCGAAGACATCGACCTCCGAGGGGATCACGACCGCCACATCAGCCCGCGCGGCACGTGGCCTGCGCGCCGGCTGCTCCTCGGCGACGCGGTTTCGCTGTGGTTGCGGCGGTGCCTCGGTCTCGGGCTCGATGCGGAAGGCCGCCGGTTTGCGGGGCGCGGTCATGCCAGATGATCTCCGATCAGGAACTGCAGCGCGCGGTCGAGCCGGATATGCGGCAAGGACAGCGTGACGCCTTCGGCGGTGCGTTCGAGTTTCGGCGGGCGGAAACGCACGAAGCGGATCGCCGGTTCGGTGCTGTCGGGCGGCGGTCCGGAATTGTCGAACACCGCATCGATCTTTTCCGGCAAATCGCCCGGGAATATGGCGGTTTCGGTCTTTCCGTCGAATGTCTCGCCATTGATCTTCTCGCCCTTCAGCGGGGCGCCGATGATGACGGGCAGCGTCTCGCGGCCCTGCTTCACCGTGCCTTCGCGGGTCGAGCGAACCGCGGCCATGGCGACGACGTCGACGGCGGCGCCGCTGAAATTCGCGCGCGCCACGGCGCGGTCGGTCAGCCGGCGCACGATCGCCTGCAGCCGGTCATGGCTTTCGTGGTGCAGATGGTCCGCCTTGGTCGCGGCGACCAGGATGCGGTCGATGCGGCGCGAGAAGAAGTCGGTGAGGAAATTGCCCCGCCCGGGCCGGAAGCAGGACAGGATCTCGGTGACGGCGCGCTCCAGATCGGCCATGGCGGCCGGTCCGGCATTCAGCGCCTGCATGGCGTCGATCAGCACGATCTGCCGGTCGAGGCGGGCGATGTGCTCGCGAAAGAACGGTTTGACGACATGCGTCTTGTAGGCCTCGTAGCGGCGTTCCATCATGGCCTGCAGCGATCCGGAGCGCGGCCGGCCTTGCGACAGCGTCATCAGCGGCGCGAAGGTCAGCGCCGGCGAGCCTTCGAGATCGCCCGGCATCAGGAAACGGCCGGGCGGCAGCGTCGACAGCGCGCGTTCGTCGAGCTTGCAGGCCTTGAGATAGGCAGCGAAGCTTTCAGCCAGTCGCCGCGCCGTCATCTCGTCGGCGTCGGCATCGGCATCGATGGCGGAGGCCAGTTCGCGCCATGCCTGCGACAGGTCCGAGCGGGCGGGCAGGGCGGCCAGTTCGACCGCCTCGCGCGAAAAGTCGGCAAAGGATTTGCCAAGCAGCGGCAGGTCGAGCAGCCATTCGCCAGGATAGTCGACGATATCGATGGATAGTTTTCCGGTTGAAAACAACCGGTTCCAGCCCGAAGCCGACTCATATTCGATGGTGAGCCGCAGTTCTGAGATGGCGCGCGTGGAGTCCGGCCAGACGCGGTCGTTCACCAAAGCCGCGACATGATCCTCATACTGGAAGCGCGGAACGGCATCGTCCGGCTGCTCCTCGAGGAAGGCACGGGCGATGCGGCCGGATTTCTGCGCTTCGAAGAGCGGCAGGCGTCCGCCATGGATGAGATTGTGAACGAGGGCCGAAATGAACACCGTCTTGCCGGAGCGGGAAAGGCCGGTGACGCCAAGACGCAATGACGGAGAGAAGAGCCCGGCGGCGCGGCCCGACAACGTGTCGAGCGCAATCCTTGCCTCGTCGGTGAAATTGGTCAGCGATGATGCCAAATCAGGCCTCTGGTTGCGCGTCAGCGCCCGATATAGGCCCTGGACCGCGCGTTTGAAATGGCCTCAGAGGTCGGCGGGCGTGAGAAAGGCTTCGAGATAGCCGTTGCCCTGCGCCGCTTCGGCAAGGTTGCCGGGAAAGCGCACCACGGCAAGGCCGGAGGTCGGAAAACCGTGATTCATCATGCCGCGCGCCGCCTGCTCGCCATCTCCGGACACCGCCATGGCCAGGTCTTCGGTCATTGGGTTGTGACCGATCACCAGCAGCGAGTTGGCGCCGCCATTCTTGCGGATGATGTCGAGGTAGCCGGCCGCATCCTCGCTGTAGAGCGTGTCGAAGAACAGGACCCGGCCGGTGTCGGTGCGCCCCGCCAGGCCTTCCAGCGTCTGCCTCGCCCGCTTGGCGTTGGAGCAAAGGGTGACGTCCGGCACGTAGGTGCGGGCCCGCATGGCCTCTCCGATCGCTTCGGCATCGGCCATGCCCGATTCGTCGAGCGGGCGGTCGAAATCGCGCACGCCGGGAAGCGCCCAGCCGGCTTTGGCATGCCGCAACAGATAAAGTCTGCTCAACCGGACCCCCGTGACGCCGCCTTCTTGGCAAAGCGCGATTAGTCACCAGAACCAAGTCATGCACAATGGCCGGCGCCAGCAACTGCAACGAATCATGTGCGAATTCGTTTTGTGCCGTTGAAACAAAGTCATCGCGCGGGCTGCCGATGCGTGACTAACAATTGCGTGAAACTGTCGCCGATAGCGCTTGTGCAGGCTCTTGTCCCCGAATATATAGGCGCCAAATTTGGGGTTGTTGGGTGAGTCGAATGAACGATATCGTTACCGCCAATTACGTACCCTCCGAAGACGAGCCGTTCATGAACGAACGGCAAAAATCGTACTTCCGTCAAAAGCTTATCACCTGGAAGAACGACATTCTCCGCGAAGCGCGCGAAACCCTCGAAATCCTGCAGCAGGAAAACGCCAACCACCCCGACCTAGCCGATCGCGCCTCCTCCGAAACCGACCGCGCCATCGAATTGCGCGCCCGCGATCGCCAACGCAAGCTCATCTCGAAAATCGACTCCGCGCTCCAGCGCATTGACGAAGGCACCTACGGCTATTGCGAGGAGACCGGGGAACCGATCGCGCTGAAGCGGCTCGACGCACGTCCGATCGCGACACTGTCGATCGAGGCGCAGGAGCGCCACGAGCGTCGCGAGAAGGTCTATCGCGACGACTGACGATCTAGCTGGGCAAGAACATCGAAAATGGCCGGGATTTCCGGCCATTTGTTTTTCAGCGCCCCATTTGTCTTTGCCGACAGGGGCGTGAAGAGGCTCGCTTGCGCCGGTGGCCGGTCAGCGCTTGTGGCTGCCCAACTCGCCAAGGAGCTTGGTCATTTCGTCATCGAGCGAAGGTTTGGCCGCGGGCTTGGCGATTGCCGGCTGGGAATGCTGGTCGTCGAGAGAGGTCTCGAGTTCGTGCATCAGCGTGGCGTCGATGGAGTCGTTTGAGGGCGGTGGCGCATATCTGGTGCTGCCGTTCGTCGTCCCGTAGCCAGGCAGCGGCATGACCTTGGCCGTCGGCTGGCTCGGCGCCGCCGGCTTGATGGGCGCGGGCGCCGGCGCGCGCGGATGTGTGGCGGCAGCCGGCTGGGCGGCAGGCGGCGCCGGCGGCCTGGCGGGGGCGGGCGCCGGTTGCGGCGCGCGCGGGCGTTGCGCAGCTCCTGTCTGCTGCTGACCGCCGTCGCCCGTCAATGCCGGGCGGCGCGGCGCCGCCAGCCTGATGTCGCGCTCGACCACGACATCGGTCGGCCCACCGATCAAGATCAGGTGCTCGATGTCGTCGCGGCGCACCAGGACAAGCCGGCGATGGCTGTCGACAGCGGTGGCATCCATCACGGCAAGCCGCGTCTTGCGGTTCCTGCCGCCGGCGACGAAGGTGCCGAAGGTCAGGTTGCGGACCACCTTGATGGCGAGCAGGACGACAACCAGCAGGATGAGGGCCGCTACCGTCCACAGGATTGCAGCGACGTAACCCGGGCCCGCTACATTATCCAGCCACTGCATCAGTGCACCCCAATCGCCATCTTTGAAGTGAGGGGACACTAGACCGTTGGGACCAGCGACCGCAAGTTCACATCACCTATCGTGAACAGTTTGAAACATGAATCGTTGATTTTATCGGACATTTGCCGCCGGGGCCTTTTCCGTTACAGGAGAATGTGATTCAACCGGCCGTCCGCGCCCGTCGGACACCGGAATCACGAGCAGGGGGAACATGGCCAAGGAAGCGCGCGGCGATTTCTATCCGGTACCGATCGTCGACCAGAACACGCGTCCGGGCGCCGTCACCAGGCTCATCGTCTTCATCGTCGTCTTGACCGGCGCCGCGATCGTCTTCGGACTGTTCCGCGAGCGTCTCGGCGATCCTTTCCTGCTCGGCATGCTCGGCGTGCTCGCAATGATCGGCGTCGGCTTCCTGTTCGCGACCGCGATCGGTTTCGTGCAGATCGCGCCGCGCTCGACCGGCGACGAATTGTCGAAAGCCTTCGTCGACTCGATGTCGCAGGGCCTTGTGGTCACCGACACCAAGGGCCGCGTCGTCTACGCCAACCGCGCCTATGCCGATATGACGGGTGCCGCCTCGGCCGCCGATCTCAAGACCGTCGAAGGGCTGCTTTCGGATGTTCCCGAGGCCTCGATGACGATCTACCGGTTGGCGTCGGGCCTGCGCGACGGCCAGGCCGGCGACGGCGAGTTCCGGCTGGCGCAGTCGATCAAGCCGGGTGCCGAGCCCGGCGCGCGCTGGTACCGCGCCCGCGCCCGCGCCTTCAGCATGCCCGGGCAAAGGCTGCCGATGCTGGCCTGGCAGCTCGCCGACATCTCGCAGGAACGAGCGGAGCAGGAGCGTTTCTTCCTCGACCTGCAGAAAGCCATCGACCATCTCGACCATGCGCCGGCCGGGTTCTTCTCGGCCGACCAGGAGGGCCGCGTCACCTATATCAACGCCACGCTCGCCGAGTGGCTGGGCATCGACCTTGCCTCCTTCACGCCGGGCGCCATCACGCTGCCGGAAATCATCGCCGGCGACGGCATGGCGCTGGTCCGCTCGGTCAAAGCCGACCCCGGTACCACCCGCAACGCCGTCATCGACCTCGATCTCACCACCATGAGCGGCCAGGCGCTGCCGGTACGCTTCATGCACCGCGTTTCCGCGAGCCGCGAAGGCGTGAACGGCCCGACCCGCACGATCGTGCTCAACCGCACCCAGGGCGAGGACGCTTCTGCGGAACTCAGAGCCTCCGAGGTTCGCTTCACCCGTTTCTTCAACTCGACGCCGATGGCCATTGCCGGCGTCGATGCGAACGGACGCATCCTGCGCACCAACGCCCCGTTCCTGCAGCTGTTTTCGTCCGTGGTCGACCGCGACGCGGTCGACCGGCGGGTGCGGTTCGAGACCATCGTTCACGAGCGCGACCGGCCGGCTTTCGCCACAGCCTTCGAGAAGGCCCGGCAGCGGCAGGCCAATATCGAGCCGATCGACTCCGTGCTGCCCGGCAACGAGGAGCGCCACATCCGCTTCTACGTCAACGCCGTCGCCGACAGCGCGGGCAGTGAAGGCGCCGAGGAATCGGCGATCGTCTACGCGGTCGAGACCACCGAGCAGAAGGCGCTCGAGGGGCAGATGGCGCAGAGCCAGAAGATGCAGGCGGTCGGTCAACTCGCCGGCGGCATCGCGCATGACTTCAACAACGTGCTGACCGCCATCATCATGGCGTCCGATCTTCTCTTGACCAACCACCGGCCGTCGGACCCGTCCTTCCCCGACATCATGAACATCAAGCAGAACGCCAACCGGGCGGCCTCGCTCGTGCGGCAATTGCTGGCCTTCTCGCGCAAGCAAACGTTGCGGCCGGAAGTGCTCAACCTGACCGATGTTCTGGCCGATCTCAGGATGCTGCTCGCCCGGCTGGTCGGCAACGACATCAAGCTGAAGATCGACCACGGCCGCGACCTGTGGCCGGTCAAGGTCGATATCGGCCAGTTCGAGCAGGTGGTGGTCAATCTCGCCGTCAATGCGCGCGACGCCATGCCGAGTGGCGGCGATCTCACCGTGCGCACCCGCAATGTCACCGCCGACGAGTGCAAGTCCTTCGCCTATCGCGAACTGGCGCCGGCCGACTATGTGCTCGTCGACGTCGAAGACACCGGCAGCGGCATCGCGCCCGACGTGCTGAAGAAGATCTTCGAGCCGTTCTTCACGACCAAGGAAGTGGGCAAGGGCACCGGCCTCGGCCTGTCGATGGTCTACGGCATCATCAAGCAGACCGGCGGCTTCATCTTCTGCGATTCCGAGGTCGGCAAGGGCACGGTGTTCCGTATCTTCCTGCCGCGCCACATCGCCGAGGTGAAGAAGCAGGCAGAGCTCGGCGAGGCGCCGGCCGCGGCGGCGGCCCCGACCAAGCCGGCCGATACGGCCAAGGATCTTTCCGGCTCGGCCACCGTGCTTCTGGTCGAGGACGAGGACGCCGTGCGCATGGGCGGCGTCAGGGCGCTGATCTCGCGCGGCTACACCGTGCATGAGGCGTCTTCCGGTGTCGAGGCGCTGGAAGTGTTCGAGGCGCTCGGCGGCAAGGTCGACATCGTCGTCTCCGACGTGGTGATGCCGGAGATGGACGGGCCGACATTGCTCGGCGAACTGCGCAAGCGCCAACCGGACATCAAGTTCGTGTTCGTTTCGGGCTATGCCGAGGACGCGTTTGCGAAGAACCTGCCGGCCGACGCGCATTTCGGCTTCCTGCCGAAACCGTTCTCGCTCAAGCAACTGGCGACGATCGTCAAGGACGTGCTGGAGTCCTAAAGAAGCTAGCGCTTGCACATTGCGGCAGCCCTGCCCATGATGGTCGTCGGATGGGTCTATCATGGGGATGGTAGCGCGTGACGCCGCATATCGAAGCGGGCCGGGGGGACTATGCCGAAACGGTGCTGTTGCCGGGCGATCCCGAGCGCGCCCAATGGTTGGCGGAAACTTTTCTGGACGCGCCGCGCTGCGTGAACCGTCGAAGAGGCGCGCTAGGCTTCACCGGACGGTTCCGCGGCAAGCCGGTCAGCATCCAGGCAACCGGCATCGGGGTGTCGTCTTTCCTGATCTATGCCTTCGAGTTGCTGGATTGTTACGGCGCCAAGACACTGATACGCACCGGCACCTGCGGCGGTTTGTCGGAAGATGTGCCCCTGCGCGGCGTCGTCATCTCCAGCGAGGTGCGGGCCGAGGGAGCAATCAGTGGGCAAGTCTTCGGGCTTTATCAGCCGGCCGGGCCGGATCCGGCGCTGCATGCGCTGGCGCTTCGACGCGCGGCCGATCTCGGCATCGCCTGCAGCTCGGGACTGACCGTTTGCAGCGACGTGTTCCACCATCCCGATGGCCGCGCCCGGTTCGACGAGCCGATCGCGCTGGGGGCGTTGGCCGTCGACATGGAGACCAGCGCCCTCTACAGGATTGCGGCGCAGTTCGGCGCGCGAGCGCTGTCGCTGCTCACCGTTGTCGATCATATCGCCACCGGCGAGCTGACCGATTATTCGGAGCGCCAGGCTCTCTTCACCGACATGACCCGGCTGGCGCTCGAAGTCGCGGCCGGGAGCTAGGCGGCTTCCTGCTTCAACGCAGCCTGCTCCTCGGCGTTGGGGCGATGGCCCCGCAGATAGAGCGCGCAGGTGGTGCGCAGCATGGAAGCGAAGTTCGGAATCTGGCCGTTGATCTCGATCGCCTCGTCATAGAGCTTCGAGATGAATTTCGGCGTCGTCAGTCCCTGGCTGTCGGCGATCTCGTCAAGAAGACCCCAGAATGTCGCCTCGAGCTGGATGCTGGTCGAATGGCCGTCGATGCGGATCGACCTGTTGATCTGCCGGTAGCCTTCCGGATCCTGTCCGGCAAAGACTCTGCACATCGGTACCTCCCGTTCTTGTTTGTCTTGGGCGCCGATTGAGTTGCTGGCGCCTTTTTGAACACTGCCTGCGTTTGTCATTTTCGATCCGATGGCCGGCAACGGCAATCGGACTTTCGTCCTTGAAGCGCGCCGCTTGAAACCGTTTCGGCGCGCCCCGCTTCAAGCCTTTGTTTGCTGCATGCCGGTCCCCAAAACCGCGGCAGCCTTTGGACAGCATGCAGCTAAAACTGGAGCGACACTAGCCGTTTTCCAGTTTCGTGCGTGGTAATCGGCTGCCACCACCTTTTTTCGCCGGCGCGCATAATCGTTTGCGTAAGCACCAGAAGCTGCGGAGACCGATTTGGCGAAGGCGATCCATTCCATGATCCGGGTTCTCGACGAGGCGCGGTCCGTCGATTTCTACAACAAGGCCTTCGGCCTCGAGATCGCGCAGCGGCTCGATTTCGAGACCTTCACGCTCATCTATCTCAGCAATGGCAGTTCGCTGTTCGAGGTGGAGCTGACGGTGAACAAGGGGCGCACCGAACCCTATGCGCTCGGCGACGGCTACGGCCATCTCGCTGTCTCGGTCGCCGATCTCGACAGCGAGCACGACCGGATCGGCGCGCTCGGTCTCAATCCGAAGAAGATCGTCGAGTTCAACCGCGACGGAGCGCTGATCGCCCGCTTCTTCTTCATCGAGGATCCCGACGGTTACAAGATCGAGGTCCTGCAGCGGGGAGGGCGCTTCCAATAGGGGATATTCGCCGCGGAGGGGCGCGGCGCCAGCAACGGCACTCCCTCAGGGGGTGCGAACAGCAAGCAGGGAGGAAATCATGGTTACAGTCTACGAGAAGAAGCCGGGCTACGAGAAGAAAGCCGGGCTTTCGCGGCGCGAGCTTCTCAAGCGCGGCGGCGCTGGTGCGCTGCTCATCATCGCCGGCAGCGCCGTCATCAGCCCCGAACACGCCTGGGGTCTCGAAACCTCGGCGCTGAAGCCCGAGACGATGGCGACGCTGATCCAGGTGGCGCGCGACATCTATCCGCACGACCAGGTGCCGGACAAATACTACGCCATTGCCGTCAAGGGCCACGACGAGACTGCAGCCAAGGACCCGGCCCACAAGGAGCTGATCGAGAAGGGCATCGCCGAGCTCGACAAGAAGGCCGGCAAGGGCGGCTATCGCGGGCTTGGCTGGGAAGAGGAGCGGGTCGCGCTGCTCACCGGCATCGAGAAGACGCCCTTCTTCCAGGCGGTGCGCGGCGGCCTCGTCGTCAGCCTCTACAACCAGAAGGAGGTGTGGCCGATCTTCGGTTACGAGGGCGAGTCCTACTCCAAGGGCGGCTACATCGCGCGCGGCTTCAACGACATCGAGTGGCTCTGAGCCGCTCTGTCCCGAACCGCATTTCGACAGATTTCATGGGAGGAAACCATGGCAGCATCATTTGATCTCAAGAACGACGGCGTGGTCGTCATCATCGGCTCCGGCGCCGGCGGCGGCACGCTCGGCAACGAACTTGCGCAGAAAGGCATCGACGTCGTCATCCTCGAGGCGGGCGCCCGCCACGAATATGAGGACTTCATCAACGACGAGTGGGATTCCTTTGCCCAGCTTGCCTGGAAGGACAAGCGCACCACCTCTGGCGACTGGCGGGTCGCCAAGGATTTCCCGAACCTGCCGGCCTGGATCGTCAAGTCGGTCGGCGGCTCGACGACGCACTGGGCGGGCGCCTCGCTGCGCTTCCAGGAACATGAGTTCAAGACGGCCTCGACCTACGGCAAGGTCAAGGGCGCGAACCTGCTGGACTGGCCGGTGACGCTGGCCGAGATGGAGCCTTATTACGCCAAGGCCGAAGCCAAGATGGGCGTGACAGGCACCAACAACTGGCCGCGGCTGCCCGGCAACAACAACTTCAAGGTGCTCAAGGCCGGCGCCGACAAACTCGGCTACAAGGAGTGCCACACCGGCAACATGGCCATCAATTCGGTGGAGCGCGACGACCGCAACTCCTGCCAGCAGACCGGCTTCTGCTTCCAGGGCTGCAAATGGGGCGCCAAATGGTCGACGCTCTACACCGAGATCCCGAAGGGCGAGACGACCGGGCATCTGGAAGTCCGGCCGAACTCGATGGCGATCAAGATCAACCATGACGCTTCCGGCAAGGTGACCGGCGTCGTCTATGCCGACAAGGACGGCAAGCTGCAGGAGCAGAAGGCCCGAATCGTCGCGGTCGCCGGCAATTCGATCGAGAGCCCGCGCCTGCTGCTCAATTCGGAATCGTCCAAATTCCCGCATGGGCTTGCCAACTCATCCGGGCAGGTGGGCAAGAACTACATGCGCCACACCACCGGCTCGGTCTATGCCATCTTCGACAAGCCGGTGCACATGTATCGCGGTACAACCATGGCCGGCATCATCCGCGACGAGGCGCGCCACGATCCCTCGCGCGGCTTCGTCGGCGGCTATGAGATGGAAACCTTGTCGCTTGGCCTGCCATTCATGGCGGCCTTCCTCAACCCAGGCGGCTGGGGCCGTTCCTTCACCACGGCGCTCGACCATTACGACCATATGGCGGGCCTGTGGATCGTCGGCGAGGACATGCCGCGCGAGGAGAACCGCATCACGCTGCACAAGGATGAGAAGGACGAGCACGGCATGCCAATCGCCGACGTCCATTTCGACGACCATCCGAACGACGAGGCAATGCGTGACCATGCCTACAAGCAAGGCCAGGCGCTCTACGCCGCGGTCGGCGCAACGCGGACCTTCCCGACACCGCCTTATCCGTCGACCCACAATCTCGGCACCAACCGGATGAGCGAGAAGCCGGAGGATGGCGTCGTCAACAAGCACGGCCAATCGCACGATATCAAGAACCTGTTCGTTTCCGACGGCAGCCAGTTCACCAGCGGTGCCGCGGAGAACCCGACGCTGACCATCGTGACGCTGGCGATCCGCCAGGCCGACTACATCGCAGCCCAGATGTCGGCAAAGACTATCTGACCTCCCGACTGCCTGCTGGCGCGGGACCCGTGAGGGTTCCGCGCCTTTTTTATGCGGGCTATCTTCTGGTGCAGGTCGATGCCGTGAAGGCACCGTCCTGCTGCTTCATGATGATGTCGAAGGAGGGACCGCTTGGGTCGTCCAGCGTCGCCTGGGTCATGGAGATCGAATTGCCGCCGCTGGTGTAGCCGCCGAGCGGACCAAGCCAGGTGATCTCGCCATTGGGATTCATCTGGTAGTTATAGGTTCCCGAAGCGCCAAACGTCACCGGCCCACTATAGACATTGCCCTTGATGGTGATGTCGCCGAGATTGAGGAACAGGCCGAGCAGGTAGACCTCGCAGTGATAGGCGCCGTCCGGCAATTTGCCATCGGTGAAATCGGCGCGAGCGCCGCCGGCGGCGGAGACAAGAAGCAGGAAACTCAGGATCGTTCGGGCCATGACGTCGCTCGTTTGCGCGGCGACCTTGCCCCATTTTGCCATAGGCCCGCAACAGGGCTGATCAGCCCGGCTTTGCCCTCATGGTGAAAGTTTAGGCATTTTTACCGTTTGGGCAAAATCTAGGCAGCATTGCGTAAATTTTTCTCAACCCGCTGCATTGCAGTGGATGCGAAAAGTTTCCCGGCTACCGGATAACCGCCTGTAATCTCTTCGTTATCCTGAAATTCCGTCGACCGCATTCCCGTCTGGCACGTCGCTTGCACAGTGTATGTTGCGATGCAAACAATCACGCTTGGGAGTGTGTCATATGAGGGGTAACTTCGCGAAAATTACAAAAATCCTGTCGGCGGGCGTCGTCGCTGCCGGCCTGCTAGCCTCGGCTTCCGCCAAGGCGGCTGAAGACACGATCAAGGTCGGCATCCTCCATTCGCTGTCGGGGACCATGGCGATTTCGGAGACGACGCTCAAAGACGTCATGCTGATGCTTATCGACGAGCAAAACGCCAAGGGCGGCCTGCTCGGCAAGAAACTGGAAGCGGTGGTCGTCGATCCGGCGTCCAACTGGCCGCTCTTCGCCGAAAAGGCGCGCGAGCTGATTTCCAAGGACAAGGTCGCGGCCGTGTTCGGCTGCTGGACCTCGGTGTCGCGCAAATCGGTGCTGCCGGTGTTCTCGGAACTCGACAACATTCTGTTCTACCCGGTCCAGTATGAGGGCGAGGAGAGCGAGCGCAACGTCTTCTACACGGGTGCGGCGCCGAACCAGCAGGCCATCCCTGCTGTCGATTACCTGATGAGCGCCGATGGCGGTTCGGTGAAGCGCTGGGTGCTTGAAGGCACCGACTACGTCTATCCGCGCACCACCAACAAGATCCTCGAAGCCTATCTGAAAGCGAAGGGCGTGCCGGCCGAGGACATCATGGTCAACTACACGCCGTTCGGCTTCTCCGACTGGCAGACCGAGGTTTCGGCGATCAAGAAATTCGGTTCGGCCGGCAAGAAGACGGCCGTGGTCTCGACCGTCAACGGCGACGCCAACGTGCCGTTCTACAAGGAGCTCGGCAACCAGGGCATCAAGGCCGAAGACATTCCGGTCATGGCCTTCTCCGTCGGCGAGGAAGAACTGGCCGGTCTCGATACCGGGCCGCTCGTCGGCCACCTCGCCGCCTGGAACTACTTTGAAAGCGTCGATACGCCCGAGAACAAGAAGTTCATCGACGACTGGCACAAGTTCATCAAGAACGACAAGCGCACCACCAACGACCCGATGGAAGCCCACTACATCGGCTTCAACATGTGGGTGAAGGCGGTCGAGAAGGCCGGCACCACCGATCCGGACAAGGTCATCGACGCCATGGTCGGCGTGTCGGTGCCGAACCTGACCGGCGGCTATTCGACGATGATGCCCAACCACCACATCACCAAACCGGTGCTGATCGGCGAAATCCAGGCCGACGGCCAGTTCGAGACCGTCTCGCAGACGCCTGGCCTGGTGATGGGTGACGAATGGTCCGACTACCTGCCTGATTCCAAGGACCTGATCTCCGACTGGCGCGCGCCGCTCAGCTGCGGCAACTTCAACGTCAAGACCGGCAAGTGCGGCGGCAAGGGCACAAACTGATCCTCCCAGGTCCTTCGGGTCGAGGAGTGGCCCCACGATCCGAGACCGCTGCCCGGGCAGGTTCCTCAACCCGCCCGGGCAAGATCACCGAAACCAGGAAAGCTGCTTGAAGACGACAATGCTGCTGCTGCGCGCAATTGGTCTGATGTTGCTGCTGACGATGGCTGGACTGACGCCGTCGAAGGCGGCCGAGGCCGATCTTCGCGCATCGATCGCCAAATTCGCGACGGCAACCGGCTTCTCGGCTACCGAGGCCGTCGTGCACGAGCTTGCCGCGAGCGGCGATCCGGCCGTCGAGCGACCCCTTTCGGCGCTGGCCGACGGCAATCTCTACATTCGCAAGGGCGACTCACAGGTCTTTGTCGGCAAGGAAGCGGGAGACAGCATCGAATTGCTCGATCCCCTAAGCGGCGAAAAGACGGCCGACGCCGCCAAGGCCGATCTCACCAAGATCAAGGTCAACAACGGGCTCCGCCGCACGATCCGCGATGCCTTGGGCACGTTGACCTTGCGCGCCAAGGACGCGAGCGTGCGCCTTGCCGCGGCGATGACGATGTTCAAGACGCCAGACGCGGCGAACATCGAGCCGCTCGATGCCGCGATTGCCGCCGAGACCGATCCCGCCGTCAAGACGATGTTCGATGAAGCGCACGCCGCGTCCATCCTGGTCTCGGATAAGCCGGAGGCGGACAAGCTCGCGGCGATCTCGGTGATCGCGACCCGCGGCGACCGCGACGCGCTCTCGCTGCTCACCTCCGTCGAGGCCAATGCGCAGAGTGCGGTCAAGGATGCGGCGACTGCCGCGATCGGCAAGATCAATTCGACGCTGGCGCTGTGGGATGCCGGGCAGAACATCTGGTACGGCATCTCGCTCGGGTCGGTGCTGCTGCTCGCCGCGATCGGGCTCGCCATCACCTTCGGCGTCATGGGCGTCATCAACATGGCGCATGGCGAGATGGTGATGCTCGGCGCCTACACCACTTTTGTCGTCCAGCAGGTGATCCGCACCTCGTTCCCCGGCCTGTTCGACTGGTCGCTGGTCATCGCGCTGCCGCTCGCCTTTCTCGTCGCCGCGCTGGTCGGCCTCGCCATCGAGCGCGGCATCATCCGCTTCCTCTACGGCCGGCCCCTGGAAACGCTTTTGGCCACCTGGGGCGTCTCGCTGATCCTGCAGCAGGCGGTGCGCACCATCTTCGGCCCGACCAACCAGGAGGTCGGCAATCCGTCCTGGATGTCGGGTTCGTTCGATGTCGGCCAATTGGCGATCACCTGGAACCGGCTGTGGATCCTGGTGTTCGCGCTCGCCGTGTTCGGCGTGCTGCTCTATGTCATGAAGCGCACGTCCTGGGGGTTGCAGATGCGCGCCGTCACCGCCAACCGGCGCATGGCCGCCTCGATGGGCATCAAGACGCCATGGGTCGACGCGCTGACCTTCGCGCTGGGCTCGGGCATCGCGGGCATTGCCGGCGTGGCGCTCAGCCAGATCGACAATGTCTCGCCCAATCTCGGCCGCGGCTACATCATCGACAGTTTCATGGTCGTGGTCTTCGGCGGCGTCGGCAATCTGTGGGGCACGCTGGTCGGCGCCTTCTCGCTCGGCATCGTCAACAAGTTCCTCGAGCCCTATGCCGGCGCGGTGCTCGGCAAGATCGTCGTCCTGGTGCTGATCATCCTGTTCATCCAAAAACGTCCGCGCGGCCTGTTCGCGCTGAAGGGCAGGGCGGTGGAAGCATGATCGTGAAGCGCTTCTTTTCGGCCGACCGCCGCATCGCCGTCACGATCCTCGCGCTGCTCGCCGCAGCCATCGTCGTGCCGCTGCTCAACCTGGCAGTCTCGCCGCAAAGCGCCTTCTACATCCCGCCCTACATCGTGGCGTTGGTCGGCAAGTATCTCTGCTACGCGCTGCTGGCGCTCGCGCTCGACCTGGTCTGGGGCTATTGCGGCATTCTTTCGCTCGGCCACGGCGCCTTCTTCGCACTCGGCGGCTATGCGATGGGCATGTATCTGATGCGCCAGATCGCTTCGCGCGGCGTCTATGGCAACCCCATCCTGCCGGATTTCATGGTGTTCCTGAACTACAAGGAGCTGCCGTGGTTCTGGCACGGCTTCGACCATTTCTGGTTTGCGGCGCTCATGGTGCTTGCGGTACCGGGCCTGCTCGCCTTCGTCTTCGGCTGGTTCGCCTTCCGCAGCCGCGTCACCGGCGTCTATCTGTCGATCATCACCCAGGCGATGACCTATGCGCTGCTGCTCGCCTTCTTCCGGAACGACATGGGCTTCGGCGGCAACAACGGCCTGACCGATTTCAAGGACATACTCGGCTTCAGCGTGCAGGCCGACGCGACGCGCTCGGCGCTGTTTGCGGCGAGCGCCGTCACGCTTGCGCTTGCCGTCTTCGTGACGGCGACGATCGTTCGCTCCAAATACGGCAAGCTGCTGATGGCCGTGCGTGACGCCGAGAGCCGCACCCGCTTCCTCGGCTGGCGGGCCGAGAACGTCAAGCTCTTCGCCTTCACCGTCTCGGCCATCATGGCCGGCATAGCCGGCGCGCTCTACGTGCCGCAGGTCGGCATCATCAATCCCGGCGAGTTCGAGCCGTCCAACTCGATCGAGGTGGTGATCTGGACCGCCGTCGGCGGGCGCGGCACCATCGTCGGCCCGATCATCGGCGCGCTGTTGGTCAACGCCGGCAAATCCTGGTTCACCGGCGTGATGCCGGAATTCTGGCTGTTCGCCCTGGGCGGGCTGTTCGTCGCCGTCACGCTGCTTTTGCCCAAGGGCATCGTCGGCATGTGGGACGGCTGGCGCGGCAGAGCGAAGGCGCTGCGCGCGGCTTCGCTTGCGGCGGAAGCCGGCGCCGATCCGCAGGCGCCCGAACCGAAGATCGTGCGCTCGGCGGCGACGACACCGGGCGCCTGGTCGGCCACCGGCCCCGAGCCGCAGCCGGCGGAGTGAGCGATCCATGAGCAAGTCCAACACCATCCTTTATCTCGACGGCGTGTCGGTCTCCTTCGACGGTTTTCGAGCCATCAACAATCTGTCGCTGGTGCTCGACAAGGGCGAGATGCGAGCGATCATCGGGCCCAATGGCGCCGGCAAGACGACGATGATGGACATCGTCACCGGCAAGACACGGCCCGACGAGGGCGAAGTGTTCTTCGACGGCCAGGTCGATCTCACCCGGCATGACGAGGCCGAGATCGCCATGATGGGCATCGGCCGTAAATTCCAGAAGCCGACCGTCTTCGAAAGCCACAGCGTCGAGGACAATCTCATGCTGGCGCTGAAGGGGCCGCGCTCGATCTTCCCGGCGCTGTTCCATCGCCGCTCGACAGCCGAGACACGGCGCGTCGACGACATACTCGGCATCATCCGTCTCGGCGACAAGCGCGACGAGTTCGCCGCCAATCTGAGCCACGGCCAGAAGCAATGGCTGGAGATCGGCATGCTCTTGGCGCAGGACCCCAAGCTTCTCCTCGTCGATGAACCGGTCGCCGGCATGACCGATGCCGAGACCGAGGAGACCGCTCGCCTGCTCAAGGATATCGCCCGCGACCATTCGGTGGTGGTCGTCGAGCACGACATGCATTTCGTGCGCGAGCTCGGCGTCAAGGTCACCTGCCTGCACGAAGGCTCGGTGCTGTCGGAAGGCACGCTCGATTTCGTCTCGGCGGACGAGCGCGTCGTCGAAGTTTATCTAGGGCGGTGAAGGATGATCTGGCGGATTCCATTCCATCGTTTCGATTTCGCTTTTTTGAAGCGCTGGACAAGGGGCTGAACCATGCTCGAAGTCTCCAATGCCACGCTGCATTACGGCGCCGCCCAGGCGCTGCGCGGCGTTTCGCTGAAGGCCGGTGCCGGCAAGATCACCTGCGTGCTCGGCCGCAACGGCGTTGGCAAGACCAGTTTGATGAGATCGATCGTCGGCCATCACCGGCTGACGAGCGGAAGCGTTGCCTTCGAGGGGAAGGCGCTCGACCGGAGCGCGGCGTATGATCGCGCCCGGTCGGGCATCGCATTCGTGCCGCAGGGCAGGGAGGTTTTTCCGCTGCTGACGGTGCGCGAGAACCTGGAATCGGGTTTCGCGCCGCTCAGGCGTGCAGACCGTAGTGTTCCGGCACATGTCTTCGAGCTGTTCCCGGTCTTGAAGCAGATGCTGTCGCGCCGCGGCGGCGACCTTTCCGGCGGGCAACAGCAGCAACTCGCCATAGGCCGGGCGCTGGTGATGCGGCCCAGGCTCCTGGTGCTCGACGAGCCCACCGAAGGCATCCAACCTTCGATCATAAAGGATATCGGCCGCGCCATCCGGTATCTCCGCGACCAGGCGGGGATCGCGGTGCTTCTGGTCGAGCAATATCTCGACTTCTGCCGGGAGCTTGCCGACGAGGTCAACATCATGGATCGCGGCCAGATCGTGCATACCGGTCCGGCCGAGGACCTCGACCGGGCGGATGTGCGGAAGTTCCTGACAGTGTAGCGCCGGTCGTCATCCTTTAGCGAAGCAGCGACGCCGCGCACCGATGCCGGATGATGCGGTGGTGCAGAATAATAGCCGTTCAACCTCGCTCCTACCGTCCTACGTTTTTGCACCGTTAGTGACGCTTCGAAGTAACGGAATGGATCCTCAGGTCTTCGCTTCGCTTCGCGTTACTACGCCCAAGGAGGACGAAGTGTTCGACGGCTCTGGTGCGTCGAATACCGCATGCTAATCTTTTCTTGGCCTTGGTGAGTCGGCCGCTTTCCGTATCAGTCGCGAATGAGGGGGAAGGCGCGCGGACACCGTCCGCAAGTTCCACGCAAGCAAGCCTGCTTAGCTTTCCCCGCAGTGATTGTCGGTCAACGCGTCCAAAAAGAATCTTGCCAGGGGACGGCGATGGAACGTTTTGTCGAGGACTACCAAAAGCGGCGTCTCACCGAGCGCGTCGATATCATGACCGCGATCAACATCCTGATGTCGCAAGGCTATGACGAGGATCATCTCCTGGATGAGATCACCAAGGTTTTCTACGTCGATCTCGACGCCTTCAACGAAGTGATCTCACACCATTGACGGCTTGCGTTCAATCTCGACTGCAGATGAAACGAGTGCCAACCTCAACTCTCAGGTCGCGCCAACGGAAATAACCACCTGCCGTCGATGATTTCTGCCCGCGGTCGAAAGAGACGCACCGTGTAGTTCCAACCGGGTGTGATCGGCAGACAATTCAGGACCTGGCCGTCGCACCCGCCGAACTGGATGCTGACGGCACCGTCAGCCCCTTTTTTCGCAGTGAGGCTGTTCACCGAATAGGCGTTATCCTTGTTGGGCTGGAGATAGCCTTCCTTGTTGTAGACGGTGAGTGACCAGAAGCCGTCGACAGGCACTTCCCCAACCGTCAATTTGTGGATCGTGGCGCCGTCATTCCGCGCAGGCGTCGTCGGAAGATAGAGAGAGTCCTTCTCGGGAGCCCCGCCCCAAAGCATAGCGCTTCCGATCAGATGCTTGACGGGGTCGACCTGATCTTCAGTGGCGCCAAACATGCGGCGCGTGTCGGAAACTGTCGTTCCCAACTGCAAGAGCGCCGCCTGCACTTTCTTGAGGCTTGCCTCGTCCCAGTTGGGGACGTCAAACGTGCCTGTCCCCTCCTGAGAGAATTGCACCGTATCCTGCAGCGCGTGAACCTGTTCGATATCTGCCTTATTCGTGTAGTTGACAAGGAAACGCACGACGGCAATCGCATAGCGAGTGCCGATCGTATCCCGGGTTAGCGTGTAACTGCCGGCATCGTAGAAGGTGGCCCGGCTGTATTGATCTTCATTGACGACCTGTAGCCCCATGAAGCGCCTGCCCGCGTCCGGGAGCGTAATGGTCGCCGGCCCGGCGTCGAGATCGACAATCACAAACGAGTACAGCGTGTCGCGGTTGGGGCGAACGATGCCTTGCTGCACGGGAGGGGCGAGCTCGCGGCCATGCCGGAATTTCCCGAAGCCGCCGCTCTTGACCACCCCGGCGAAATAAACATCGGTCTGCGCGCGGTTGTAGTTTTCGAATGTGACGGCTTGGGCTGTCGAAGGACTTGCCTGTGCCCACGTGACGGAACTCGCTAGCAACAATGACATGCCTATCAAAATCCTGATGCCGGCCTTCTTCATAGTGCCCTCCGGGTCGGAGATCTTACGATCCCGGGTTTGCTACGCCGGCCAGATGTGGAAGTGAACAGTCAGCCTTGACAGTCATCCTATCAAATATGGTAGGCCATGCCGCATGGATTTGAACGCTACGCGGATGTTTGTTGCGGTCGTCCAGGCGGGCAGCCTGTCGGCGGCAGCGACTCGTCTCGGAATGCCCCTTCCAACACTGAGCCGCCGTGTCCGGGAACTGGAGCGGCAGCTCAACGTGCAGTTGTTGGCCCGCTCGGCACGCGGCACCAGACTGACTGACGCTGGCATGAGGCTGTACGAGCACGCCGCTCGCGGTGTCGAGGCATTGCTGGAGGCAGAGCAGGCTGTGGTGAGCGACCAGGCCCAGTTGAGAGGACGTTTGCGGCTGTCTTTTCCGCCGACGGTCCAGCCATGGTGGGATTTGCTCACCGCCTTCCAGCATCGCTATCCGGACATACAGATCTATGTCTACTCAACCGAACGTCGGCTGGACCTGATCGAGGACGGTATCGATATTTCCCTACGGGTCGGCGCGATCGTTCACGAGGGCATGGTGGCGCGACAGATGATGTCCGTCCGCAATATTCTCGTCGCCAGCCCAAAGTTGGTCGAGCGTTTCGGTATGCCGGCCGATCCCGATGCGCTTCATCGCTTGCCGTGCGCGGTGTGGGCCTCGCGCGTCGATACTCCTGTCCGCTGGCAATTGGGCGACCATGTCATTGAACCGAACGCGATTCTGTCCACAAATGACTATCAGCACCTGTTTAGTCGTGCGCTCGGCGGCGATGTTGTGACAGAGTTGCCGCCGTTCCTGGCGGCTGCGCCCATTCGCGAGAAGCGCCTGGTGAGGCTGCTACAGCAATATCCCTTGCCCGAGTGGTCAATCAATCTGCTGTATCCGCCACAGCGCCACCGATCGACTATCGTCAGGGCATATCTCGACTTCTGCCAGAGCTACCTCCCGAAGATCGTGCAAGCCTGCGAGATCGATGCCGACGAATAGGTAACGGTTGCGAGCGACAGCTAGCCCGCGCGGCGCAGTGCTGCTGCGAGCACGCGGTTGCGGCCGTCTCGCTTGGCGGCATAGAGCGCCTTGTCGGCGGCCCTGAGCACTTTGTCGAAGCTCATGCCGTCCGTGCTGCCGAAGGCGAAGCCGGCGCTGACCGTGCAGCGCAATGGCCCGGTCTCTGTCTCCACCGTGCGCGCGGCGAAGGCGGCCCTGACGCGTTCGGCCGTCGCCTCGGCTGTCTCGGGCAAGGTGCGCCTCAACACCATGGCGAATTCCTCGCCGCCCATGCGGGCAACCGAGTCGCTCGGGCGCAGATCGGCGGAGAGCACTTCGGCAAAGACCTTCAGCACCTCGTCTCCCGCAGCGTGACCGAACTGGTCGTTGACCGCCTTGAAGCCGTCGAGGTCAAACACCACCACAGCCGTGAAAGCGCCGACAGGTGTCTTGCCGTGAAGGTCGAACAACGCGCGGCGGTTGAGCAGCCCGGTCAAGGCATCGGTCTGCGCCTCGCGCTGATGATGGCGGGCTAGCCGCCCCTGGTTGAGCGCCAGCGACAATGCGCCGATGCCGGTCATGGAGGCGATGACGATGACAAGGCTCAGATCCTCCGCCCAATTGCTCGGCGCATGGCCGAGGACGAGCTTGCCGTCCCATGCCAGCACGGCCGCGCACAGCACGAAGGATGCGGCCGTCAACGAATAGAGCAGCGCCACGCCGATGAGGTGGACGGGGGCCTCCGCGCGACTCCGCCAATATTGATACGCGGTGCCGAACAGCAGCAGCGCGGCCAGGGCGTTTTCCAGCATGAAGCCCAGCCCGTCATAGCCGATCGCCATGGGCGGCAAGGCGAGAGCATAGGAAATGCCGACGCCAAGCGCGATAAACGGCAAGGGCGAGCGTCTTGTCCTGAATTGATGGGCAGCGCCAAGCATCACGGAGAAGCAGAGCAGCAGCAGCGCCAGCGTCAGCACGCCAAGGGCCGTTCCGGGTCTCTTAATATAAGCCTCGTAGGCAAAGACCTCGGCCACGACTACCAGCACGCTGATCGCCCAAGTCAGCAGGAATTTGTCGGAACGGGCGGTCAGCCATGTTCCGAACAGTGTGAGGCTGAGGCAGGCTGCGGAGAAGCCGACGGCCAGCAGCAATGAATTGTAGTCGAGAAGCATGCACTCGCCCTTGCCGCCGCCGGGTCTCTGCAACCTGTCGTGCGTGCATTAGTGCGGCAAGGAAGTATCGATTACGTTACGATAGCGGTGAAGATGCCATTAATTCAGAAGACCGCCACCAACAATAGCAGGATGATGCCGACCCCCATCATCAGCAGACCCGGCCAGTTCTGTGAGAGGCCGAGGAAACCGAGGCCGCGCCGGCGTGGCTCAAGCGTCGGGCCAGGCGTTGTGAGGTTTGGCATCGGGCGATCGGAGGCTGCAGGTGCTGGATCGCTAAGTTTCCCGCGCCTGAGGACCGCACCCGCCATGTACACAATGCCGGCGACAATGAGCAATGCCCCGATGAGGATGACAGCCATATCACCTCGCTTTCTTCGGGCTCTCCCGATGCCGGAGCCCGGGCCATTGTTCCGCGACGCTCAACCGCTATGGAAACCTGCTCCCGGCGAGAAAGGCAAAACGGTCAAGACGCCCCGTAAGTTCCGACGAAGCTGCCGGAGGCAAGGCGCAGCCGACACCAGGCAGGCAGGATCCGATGCTCAAACAAAAGGATATGGCCGCAGTGAAGGCTCGCCTCAATCGGTTACCCGCTTCATCAGCGCCATGGCGCCGAATGGCGCGCGCACCTTGCCCTCGGTGATGAAGTAGGCGAATACGTCGCGCGGCTTGACCGGCGCATCGGTCTCGGGATCGGCGCGCGGCAGGTCGGCGGGTTGCTTGCCTTGTGCCCATGTCTTCACCCGTCCCGCCCATTCGTCCAGGCCTTTCGGCGTGTAGCAGTCGGGGTTGTCGTCGCTGCCGGTCTGCAGCCGCGCATAGACGAAGTCGCCGGTGACATCGGCGATCGCCGGATATTTCGCGTGGTCGGCATAGACGATCGCGGCGTTGTATTTTCGGGCGAGCGCTGGAAACTCCGGCACGACGAAGCTGTCGTGGCGCACCTCCAGCGCGTGGCGCAGAGGCACGCCGTCCTGCTTCTCGGGCAGAAGTTTGAGAAAAGCTTCGAAATCGTCGGCGTCGAATTTCTTGGTCGGCGCGAACTGCCAGAGAATCGGGCCGAGCTTCTCGCCGAGCGCGGCGACGCCGGAGCCGAGGAAGCGCATCATCGACTCTCCCGCCTCGCCAAGCACGCGGCGGTTGGTGATGAAGCGGTTGCCCTTGAGCGAGAAGACGAAGCCGTCCGGCGCGTCGTTGGCCCATTTGACGAAAGTCGGTTCCTTGAAGCTGGAATAGTAGGTGCCGTTGACCTCGATGCTCGGCACTTGGCGGCTGGCATAGTGCAACTGCTTGGCCTTGGCGAGCTTCTCCGGATAGAAGGAGGTATCCCAGGGCTCAAAAGTCCAGCCGCCCATGCCGGAGCGGATCTTTCCTTGGCTCATCGTCTTCCTCCTCCGTTGAAATGCGATCAGGCCGCTCGGTCGACCGGCTTAGCCATATCGACCAGGATCCATCCTGATCGGTATGGGTTGGGCCGGCGACCCGTTTCGCGATAGCCATAGGCCGCATAGAGCGCGATATTCCGCTCCATGCGGGAATTGGTGTAGAGCCGCACCTCCGGCACGCCCCATGACCGCGCCTGCTCGTCGGCGAAGCTGAGCAACGCAATGCCCAACTTTCTGCCCTGGAAGGCCGGCGAAACCGCGACGCTGAAGATCATGGCGTGGTCGGGATGACGCTCGATGACGATCAATCCGGCGAGCTGTGAGCCTTCTTCCAGCAGCCAGATTTCGCCGCGCTCGATGCGCGGCGCATAATCCTCGGTGACCGGAACCGGCGGTCCGCCGAAGATGGACGTGTAAGGCGCATAGGCTTCGGCGGTTAGCGCGACGACGGCGGCGAGATCGTCGGGGCGGGCCAGTCTCATGATTGGTCCACTCCGGCAGCGGCCGCGACAACCTTTTTCATGCTTGCCGCAATCGTCGCAACGGCGTCGCGGCTGGCGTTGCCAAGGCCATGGCGCTCCGCTAGCCACTGCGCGTCGTTGTAGGACAGCCAGACCTTGCCCTGCTCGTCCTCCCAGGCCAGTGCCTTGATCGGCAGGTCGATGCCGGCTGTTTGCTTGTCCTGCATCAACGGCGTGCCGCCTTTCGGATGGCCGAAGATAAGCAATTCGGTCGGGCGCAGCGGCGCACCGATCTCACGCGCGCCGGCGGCATGGTCGATCCGTGCGAAGACGCGCAATCCGGCGCGCGTGGTGGCGTCAACGAGCCTATCGATCGTCTCTGTGACGCCGAAGCGGCTTTCGACGGAGATCAGGCCGTTCCCTGCCATCACTCTGCCGCTTCGCGTTTGCCTCCGGGGCGCCGCTCCAGAAGCTCCTTCAGGAACTGGCCGGTGTAGCTGCGCTTTTCGCGCACGATCGCTTCCGGGGTGCCCGACGCCACCAGCTCGCCGCCGCCGTCGCCGCCCTCGGGGCCGAGGTCGAGCACCCAGTCGGCGGTCTTGATCACCTCGAGATTGTGCTCGATGACCACCACCGTGTTGCCCTGGTCGACCAACTCGTGCAGCACTTCGAGCAGCTTCGCGACGTCGTGGAAGTGCAGGCCGGTGGTCGGCTCGTCCAGGATGTAGAGCGTCTTGCCGGTCGCCTTGCGCGACAATTCCTTGGCGAGCTTGATGCGTTGCGCCTCGCCGCCCGACAGCGTCGTCGCCTGCTGGCCGATATGGATGTAGCCCAGGCCGACCTGCTTCAGCGTCTCCAGCTTGTCGCGCACGCCCGGCACCGCCGAGAAGAAATCGACGCCTTCCTCGACCGTCATGTCGAGCACGTCGGCGATCGACTTGCCCTTGAACAGGACGTCGAGCGTCTCGCGGTTGTAGCGCTTGCCGTGGCAGACGTCGCAAGTGACGTAGACATCGGGCAGGAAGTGCATCTCGATCTTGATGACGCCGTCGCCCTGGCAGGCCTCGCAGCGGCCGCCCTTGACGTTGAAGGAGAAGCGCCCCGGCTGGTAGCCACGCGCCTTGGCTTCGGGCAGGCCTGCGAACCAGTCGCGGATCGGCGTGAAGGCGCCGGTATAGGTGGCTGGGTTGGAACGCGGCGTGCGGCCGATCGGCGACTGGTCGATGTCGATGACCTTGTCGAGGAATTCTAGCCCTTCGATGCGGTCGTGCTCGGCCGGATGCTCGCGCGAGCCCATGATGCGGCGCGAGGCCGCCTTGAACAGGGTCTCGATCAGGAAGGTCGACTTGCCGCCGCCCGACACGCCGGTGACCGCGGTGAAGGTGCCGAGCGGGATTTCCGCCGTCACATTCTTCAGATTGTTGCCGCGCGCGCCGACAACCTTGATGCGCCGGTTTTTCTTCGCCTCGCGCCGCACGCCAGGCGTCGCCACTTCGAGCGCACCCGACAGATATTTGCCGGTGATCGAATTGGGATTGGCCATCACCTGCTGCGGCGTTCCCTGAGCGATGATCTCGCCGCCATGGATGCCGGCGGCGGGGCCCATGTCCACGACGTAGTCGGCATGCAGGATGGCGTCCTCGTCATGCTCGACCACGATCACCGTATTGCCGATATCGCGCAGATGCTTCAGCGTTTCGAGCAAGCGTGAATTGTCGCGCTGGTGCAGGCCGATCGACGGCTCGTCCAGCACATAGAGCACGCCTGTCAGGCCGGAGCCGATCTGGGAGGCCAGCCGGATGCGCTGGCTCTCGCCGCCCGACAGCGTGCCGGAATTGCGCGACAGCGTCAGATAGTCGAGGCCGACATCATTGAGGAAACGCAGCCGCTCGCGGATTTCCTTGAGCACGCGGACCGCGATCTCGTTCTGCTTGTCGTTGAGCTGCGCCGGCAGATCGGTGAACCATTGATCGGCCTTGCGGATCGACTGCTCCGTGACCTCGCCGATATGTTTGCCGCCGATCTTCACCGCCAGCGCTTCAGGCTTCAGCCGGTAGCCGTTGCAGGCCGGGCAGGGGGTGGCCGACATGAAGCGCTCGATCTCCTCGCGCATCCAGGCCGATTCCGTTTCCTTCCAGCGCCGGTCGAGATTGGGGATGACGCCCTCGAAAGTCTTGGTCGTCTTATAGGAGCGCAACCCGTCGTCATACTGGAAGGTGATCTCGCGCTCGCCCGTACCGCGCAGCACGGCTTCCTGCGCCTCCGTGCTCAGGTCCTTGAACTTGTCGCCGAGCTTGAAGCCATAAGCCTTGCCCAGCGCTTCCAGCGTCTGCGCGTAATAGGGCGAGGTCGACTTCGCCCACGGGCTGATGGCGCCGTCGCGCAGCGAAATGTTCTCGTCCGGCACCACGAGGTTGGGATCGATGGCGCGCTGGCTGCCGAGGCCATCGCAGGTCGGGCAGGCGCCGAACGGGTTGTTGAAGGAGAACAGCCTCGGCTCGATCTCCGGAATGGTGAAGCCGGATACCGGACAGGCAAACTTCTCCGAGAACAGGATGCGCTCATGCGTCTCGTTCTTCGACTTGTTGACGGAATCCTCGCCGGTCAGGCTGGCGTCGAGCGGCCGGTCGGCGAACTCGGCCACGGCAAGGCCCTCGGCAAGCTTCAGCGCGGTCTCCATCGAATCCGCAAGCCGGGTTGCCAGATCGCCGCGCACGACGATGCGGTCGACGACGACGTCGATGTCGTGCTTGTACTTCTTGTCCAACGCCGGCACGTCGGCGATCTCGTAGAAGACGCCGTCCACCTTGACGCGCTGGAAGCCCTTCTTCTGCAGCTCAAGCAGTTCCTTGCGGTACTCGCCCTTGCGGCCACGCACGATCGGCGCCAGCAGGAACAGGCGCGTGCCTTCGTCGAGCGCGAGCACCCGGTCGACCATCTGGCTGACCGTCTGGCTCTCGATCGGCAGGCCGGTGGCCGGCGAATAGGGAATGCCGACACGCGCGAACAGCAGGCGCATGTAGTCGTAGATTTCGGTGACCGTGCCGACCGTCGAGCGAGGATTCTTCGAGGTGGTCTTCTGCTCGATCGAGATGGCGGGCGACAGGCCGTCGATCTGGTCGACGTCCGGCTTCTGCATCATCTCCAGGAACTGGCGGGCATAGGCCGAAAGGCTTTCGACATAGCGGCGCTGGCCCTCGGCATAGATGGTGTCGAAGGCGAGCGACGACTTGCCGGAGCCCGACAGTCCGGTCATCACGATCAGGCTGTCGCGCGGCAGGTCGAGATCGACGTTCTTGAGATTGTGTTCGCGCGCCCCGCGAATGGAAAGGTATTTATGGTCGGCCATCGCCGGTCGCCGCCTCAAGTCTGGAATGTGGTGGATTGGCGGGTTTTCCCCGGCCATCCCTTATGTAGGTGGTTTCGCCGCCAAGTCGAGTGACGCCACACATCTCGACAACAAGCGTTTAACCGCCTTTCGCGCGAGCGGGCAAGCGGAAAGAACAAAGGCCGAACACGCTCCTGACAAAACTGTGGAAACAGAGAGCGCCTGCGCCGCGTCCGAACCGGTTCACGAAGGCGCTAGACTTACCTGAACGTAACCTCCGCGATCACATTTTTCGGTAACCGGCTATTCAACGGTTGACGTGTCGGACTGGGGGGAGCAGTCTCGAAAGCGTCAACGAAGCCGGCCGTCTTTCGATGGCCTCGCCGCCCAACTGGCGGCCTGCGAGACGCCGCAGGCGATAGCGATTAGCGCTTCGAACGACATTGTCGCAACGGACCCAGGAGCGGAGCATGACGCCACCGGACAGTCCTTTGAGGCTCCACACGGAGATGGAGCCGCGGCGGGCATAAGTGCCAGGGCAGACTTGAAACGCCAGCCCGACAAACCGTGACTTGCCGATTCCCTACAATTAGAGACGATAGTCGGATCGTCGGTTGAACGCCGCGTTGCATCCGAAACAGAACGCCGGCAGTCCACTCCCGGCTAAAGTTGGATTTCAGATCCATGAAGCCCCATCCATCTGCGCAGCAGGGATGGGGCTTACATTTTTGCGCTCTTGCGTTCTTTGGCCTGCGCCACAGGCGCCGACTGTGCTGAGGGCACCACCCAATCCGACAAATTTCCGGGGCAGGACGCTCAGTGGTTCGGCAGCTTCATGCCGCCCGTGGCCATATCGATGGTTATGCTGCCGCCGATCCTGACATCGGTGTTGCCGATCCTGAACGAGCCGTCGTTGCCGGCCGGCAGGGCGTCGTCGGGTTCCGGTTGCGGCGCCGGCTTGGCGATACGGTAGTCGCCGCTGACGCCGGGCAGCTTCTGCGAT
The DNA here is from genome assembly GCF_006439495.1 of Mesorhizobium sp. B3-1-8. Lineage (NCBI taxonomy): Bacteria > Pseudomonadati > Pseudomonadota > Alphaproteobacteria > Hyphomicrobiales > Phyllobacteriaceae > Mesorhizobium > Mesorhizobium sp. B3-1-8. The sequence goes on along the minus strand of NZ_VFTK01000007.1, from coordinate 140,639 downwards.
GAGCTGTCGTCGGCAACCGCGGCACCGGCCGTCAGCGCGCCGGCAAGCGCGGCGGCGGCAACGCACAAATGTCTGGTTTGCAACAGCTTGGGCATGCCCGAACTATAGAGGCGCGGCTGGAGCGGAGCCAGACGCAGGGCGATCAATTTGCCGCGCGTCCGGCCCGCGATATCAGGCAGCTTTCTTGCGCGTGTCGTAGACGTGGTCGACGAGACCCCAGTCCTTCGCTTCCGCGGCGCTCATGAAATAGTCGCGGTCGAGGGTGCGCTCGACCTCCTCATAGGTCCGGCCGCAATGCTTGGCGTAGAGCTCGGTCATATGCTGCTTGGTGCGCACGATGTCCTCGGCATGGCGCTGGATGTCGGAAGCCTGGCCCTGGAAGCCGCCAAGCGGCTGATGCAGCACGATGCGGGTGTTGGGCAGCGCGATGCGCCGTCCCGGGTTGCCGGCCATCAAAAGGAAGGAGCCCATCGAGGCGGCAAAACCCATGCACACCGTCGACACCGGGCAGGAGATGTATTGCATGGTGTCGTAGATGGCGAAGCCGCTGGTCACCATGCCGCCGGGCGAGTTGATGTAGATGGAGATCTCCTTGTCGGGATGATCGGATTCCAGCGACAGGAGCTGCGCGCAGACCAGCGCCGAGACGCTGTCGTTGATTTCCCCGTTGATGAAGACGATGCGCTCGCGCAGCAGCCGCGAAAATATGTCGAAGGCGCGTTCGCCGCGGCTCGACTGCTCGATCACCATCGGCACCAGATTGGCAATGCTCATCGCTTTTCTCCTCGATCTGATCAGGCCGCGCGCAGCATCATGCAGGGCGCATTGGCGGCGATTGGATTTTTGCGCGCATCGAGCGAAAGCCCGCAGCCGGCGCCCGAGATGGCGACGAGAGGCTGCGCTGCCTGCGCGAAGCCGTCATGGACGATGCTGAGATGCGTGCCGCCGGAAGCGGTGCGCGCCAGCGTGAAGGTGACGATGCTGTCGAAGGCCGGGAGTTCGCCATCGTCCGCGCCAGGCCGCTCGCGCCAGGAATAGCGCAGCAGCCTGCCGGGCTCGGCCTCGAGCACCTCGCATTCGATCGGCGCATCCGGGCCGGCAAAAGCGAAGCGGCTGCCGGCTTCCGCCTTCATGTCGTTCGGCATCATCCAGGCGGCGAGCAGCTCCGGCTCGGTCAGTGCCCGCCAAACTTTTTCCGGCGGCTCGGGGAGGTCGCATTCGAAGCTGAGCGGCGCCTCGGCCGCTGTCGGGTTCCCTGCTTTGGTCATTGGTCCATCCCCTTCAGAACCGTCTTCAACTTCTCGATGCGTTCCGGCCAGAAGGCGCGGTAGCGTTCGATCCAGCCGAGCAGCGGGTCGAGCCCTTGCGGATCGGCGCGGTAATAGGCGTTGCGGCCGGCGCGCCGCTCGACCACCAGGCCGGCGCCGCGCAACACGGCAAGGTGCTGCGAGACCGCCGGCTGCGACACGCTCATGCCGGCGCGCAGTTCGCTCACGCTCATCTCGCCGGCAGTCAGCCGCTCGTAGACGGCGCGTCGCGTCGGGTCGGCCAGAGCGCGGAAAATCTCTGCTTCGATCATGATAGAAGCATAAGTCGATACTTATTGATTTGGCAAGTGTTGTTTTAAGATGTCCAGCGTCTCACCGGCGCCGCGGCTCCGTCGAAGCTTGCCTCGAACACCGGCGATGCGAGCACGGCTTGGATGTGAAGCGTGCCGGAACCGACGTTTCGAAAGCCATGTTTGCAGTGCGCGGGAATGATCAGCGAGTGCCCGGCCGTGAGCACGGCGCGTCGGTCGTCGATCCACATTTCGGCTTCGCCGGCAATCACCGTCAGCACTTCCTCGACCGTGTGCGCGTGCGTCGGCGCGCCGGTACCTGATCCGACCCACTGCTCGAATATACAAAGGCCGGTCGCGCCATTGACGGCGGCAACATGCATGCGGGTTTCGACTCCGGCTCGCCACGTTTCGCGCGGCTGATCCTCATGCGAAACAATGTTCATTCCGATGTCCCCCTTGTTTCCTGCGCAGGAATACTACCTGTTGCTGACATTCCTTGACAGAGGCTGCGGCCAGGACTAGAACGAAAAGAGAACAAAAACCTTGTGGGAAAAGCCAGCCTGTGCGGGCGGCGGCGACCCACAGGCTGTAAAGTGAGCGACTTAAAATTTGTTTCGGATGAGCGCGGAGAAGTAAGATGGCGGGTAGCGTCAACAAGGTCATTCTGGTCGGCAATCTCGGAGCGGATCCTGAAATCCGCCGCCTGAATTCCGGTGATCCGGTCGTCAACATTCGCATCGCCACGTCGGAAAGCTGGCGCGACAAGAACTCGGGCGAGCGTAAGGAAAAGACCGAGTGGCATAACGTCGTCATTTTCAACGACCAGCTCGCCAAGGTAGCCGAGCAGTATCTGAAGAAGGGCATGAAGGTCTATGTCGAGGGTCAGCTGCAGACCCGCAAATGGCAAGACCAGACCGGTGCCGACAAATACACCACCGAAGTCGTGCTGCAGAAATTCCGAGGCGAGTTGCAGATGCTCGACGCGCGCGGCGAGGGCGGCGGCGGCCAGGTCGGCAATTATTCCGGCGGCGGCAACAGCCGTGGCTCGGATTTCGGCCAGTCCGGTCCGAATGAAGGCCGTGGCGGCGGCGGTTCCAGGGGCGGCGGTGGCGGCGGCTCGTCGCGCGAGCTGGACGACGAGATCCCGTTCTAAGCGTCTCGAAACGGTCGTCTGAGGGGAAGGCGCGATGTCGCTCGGACCGCTTCTGTCGGCGCCTCCTCCCATTCCATGGCATGCATTCGCGGCCTTCGCCGCGCTCGCCGTGGGCGGCGCCCAGCTGGCGCTGCCCAAGGGCAATACGCGGCACCGGGTGATGGGTTATGCCTGGGTGACGCTGATGCTGGTCATCGCCATATCCAGTTTCTGGATCCAGCAAATCCGGCTCGTCGGTCCGTTCAGCCCGATCCATCTGTTGTCGATCCTGGTACTGGTCACCGTGCCGCTGGCGGCTTGGTATGCGCACACGCATAAGGTAACCGCGCATCGCGGCGCCATGATCAAGCTCTATCTGTTCGCGCTGGTCGGCGCCGGCATCTTCACGCTTCTGCCCGGCCGGATCATGCATGCCGTCGTGTTCGGACGGTAGGGCGGCAGGAACCTCATAAGGAAGATCAACGTGAAAGCACGCATCAAATGGGTCGAGGAACGCACCTTCGTCGGCGAATCCGGCAGCGGCCACAAGGTCGTGCTGGGCACGGCGAACCGGCCTGATGGCAAGACGCCGGGACCGAGCCCGATGGAGCTGGTGCTGATCGGCACCGGCGGCTGCTCGGCCTATGACGTCGTGCACATCCTCGAGAAAGGACGCGAGGCGGTCGAGGATTGCGTGGTCGAGCTCGACGCCGACCGGGCCGAGGCCGATCCAAAAGTGTTCACGCGCATCCACATGCATTTCATCGTCAAGGGCCGTGCCCTGTCGCACGACAAGGTGAAACGCGCGATCGACCTGTCGATCGAGAAATACTGCTCGGCCAGCGCCATGATGGCGAAGACGGCGACCATCACGCATGATTTTGAAGTGGTCGAAACGGCGGCAGTAGGCAGGCAGTAGGCAGTAGGCAGTAGGCAGTAGGCAGTAGGCAGTAGGCAGTAGGGTACTGCTCAAGCGGCCATCAGCGCCCTGACGCCGTCGGCCACGAACTGCACCGCCAAGGCCGCCAGGATGACACCCAGAAGCCTGGTCAGGATCGAGCGGCCGGTCTGGCCGAGGATGCGGTCGATGCGTTCCGACAGCACGAACACCAGAAACGTGATCACCAGGCAGATCGCTATGATGCCGACCAGCGCTGCCTGCGCGCCAAAACCCTGGAAGGATCCCGATAAGAGCACGGTTGCCGAAATGGCGCCGGGGCCGGCGATCAGCGGGATCGCCAGCGGGAAGGCGGCGATGTTGTGGATCATGTCCTTGGTGATGGCGACGTCGCCGATCTTTTCCTTGCGGTCCTGGCGGCGCTCGAAAACCATCTCGAAGGCGATGAAGAACAAGAGAAAACCGCCGGCGACGCGGAAGGCCGGCAGCGTGATGCCGAACACCGACAGGATCGAGGCGCCGGCGATCGCAAACAGCGCCATGACCAGGAAGCCAATCACCGAAGCGCGCACCGAGACCTGCTGACGCTCCTCGCGGTTCATGCCGCGCGTCACGGCGAGGAAGAGCGGCGCCAGCCCCGGCGGGTCGATGGTCACCAGGATGGTGACGAAGGCGTTGAACAGGCTGTCGAAACTCGGCATCGCTGGTCCCCTCCCGCCGGGCGAAGCCCAGACTCTGCAATTGGTAGAGCAAAGCCCAGGCGCTGGAAACAGCGCGGAAGGGGAAAACAGCCGGCTATTCGGGCCTGCCGCAAAAGGCTTCCAGGCGGTAGCCGTCCGGGTCGATAACGAAGGCGGCGTAGTAGTTGTCCCCATAGGCCGCCCGGAGCCCGGGCGCGCCGTTGTCCTTGCCGCCTTCATGCAATGCCGCGGCGTGAAAGGCGTCGACGCTGGCGCGCGTCGACGCCGAGAAACAGAAATGCAAGCCAGACTCCGCTTCGGCCGGAACCGGCCGTTCGGCGTCGTTCACCCAAAGCTGGACTGTTTGGGCGCCATAACCGAGGGAGCCGGGCGACTGGCTGAGACAGGAATAACCGAGCGGCTCGAGCGCGGCATCGTAGAAGCGTTTCGAAGCGCCGGCGTTGCGGACACCGATCGAGACATGGTCAAGCATTGTTTCCTCCATGATTACAATTGGTTGATCGCTCAGGCTGGAGTCGTGCGGCGGGCCAGGAATTCCACCTCCATGCGCCAGGTCAAGCCGTGGTCATGCGAGCGTTCGCCGAGCCAGCGAAACGAGTTCCCGGTGATGCGCGAAAAGCTCCAGCGCACCGACGCGCCGGTGCCGTCGGCGCCGACCTGGACGATGGTGTCGTCCTCGGCGCGGCCGAGCTGCCGGCTGTAATACTGGTTGCGCGGATCGCTCCAGAAGATGTGCCAGGCGTCGGCACCGGGATCGTAGACGCGCAACGTCGTGCCGTAGAAGGTCCATGGTCCGAGCGACGGGGAGGGGCCGGCGTCGCGCGCGGGCAGGATCCAGACGTCCTGCACGGCCCTGCCTTCGAGAACCCAGCCGAAATGCACCTCGCCGCGCCCGGTGAGCCTGGTGCCATCTTCGAGAATGCGCGTGGCGTCGAAGGTCCAGGCGCCGATGAAGCGGCCGTAGAGCTTCAGTTTTTCGGCAAGATCCGGATTGGAGCCGTCGCTGTGCAGGGCCTCGGCAAAGGGATCGGTCATTGTTGCTGCCTCGTTTGTCAGGAGAGGGCGAGCAATAGCGGCATGGCTGGGTTCTTCGCTTGGGAAAAATTGCTATCCTTCAGCCATGACCACCGCGCAGAAAACTCTGGCTTGCGGACATGGCTGGCAGGTGTTCGACGTGATCTGCACGGCAGTCGCCGGCGACAGGCCGTTCGAGGAAGAGCATCGGAGCTTCTGCGTCGCCGCGGTGACCAGGGGCACGTTCCGCTATCGCACGAGCCAGGGCACGGCAATGCTGGCGCCGGGCGCCATCCTGCTCGGCAACCCCGGCGCCTGCTACGAATGCGGGCATGAGCACGGCGCCGGCGACCGCTGCCTCTCCTTCCATTTCTCGCCGGCCTATCTGGAGCGCGTCGTGGCCGAACTGCCGGGCGCGAAACGGCTCGGCTTTGCCGATCCGCGCCTGCCGCCCCGGCCGGCGCTGGCGCCGCTACTGGCCGAGGCGGAGGCGGCGCGAGAAACCGGTGACGACGGAGCGTTCGAGGAACTCGGCCTGCGCATGGCCGGCGCGGTGGCCACCGCTGCGACAGGTTTCTCCGGACCTACCCGGATACCCAGCCGTCGCGACCAGAAACGCGTTGCCGAGGCGGTGCGGCTGATCGAGCTCAATGCCGAACGGCCGCTGTCGCTGACCGAGCTTGCCGACGGCACGGCTACCAGCCCTTATCATTTCTTGCGCATTTTCCGGCACGTTGCCGGCATGACGCCCTACCAGTTCCTGCTGAGGACGAGGTTGCACCGTGCCGCGGTGCAACTGCGCACGTCAAATGCCGCGATCTCGACGATCGCTTTCGACGCCGGTTTCAACGATCTGTCGACCTTCAACCGCCGGTTCCGGCGCGAGATGGGGAAAGCTCCCGGCGCCTATCGCGCCCGCCGCACGGGCCGATGAGGTCTGTCGCTGTCAGCCGGATTTTTCGTCAGTCCGATGTCGGGCCGCACCAGCCCGGCAGGTAATCCGCGTCCTTACCTTTGGCCAGAACGAGCGCTTGCTTCATCGCCTTGTCGAAGTTCTTCACGGTCCCTGACACTCCAGCCGCCCAGCGTCCGCAAAGGCAACCATGAGGCCAGGTTCATTGCGCTTGCGGTTTTTGCCCGATCCATCGCCGACCTTGCCGCACGACGGCGAAAACGACTGTGGCCATATCGTCGCAATCAGCGGTATCCATTTGAAATTACCATCAAAATTGTCTCTGGAAAAGTCCGGCCGACATTGGAGTTTCGGCAAGGTTTCCTATATAAGCATGCAGTGATTCCCGACTGGATTGTGACCTGATTTGACCGACCAGAAGACACCGCGCGGGCCGGACGGCGGCCCCACCGGCATCGAGCCGATTTCGATCATCGAGGAGATGCAGCGCTCCTATCTCGATTACGCCATGAGCGTAATCGTCAGCCGCGCGCTGCCCGACGTGCGCGACGGCCTCAAGCCCGTGCATCGCCGCATCCTCTACGCCTCGCATGAGAGCGGCTACCACTGGAACCGCAAATATGTGAAGTCGGCCCGCCCGGTTGCCGACGTGATGGGTAAATACCATCCGCATGGCGACGCTTCGATCTATGATGCGCTTGTGCGCATGGCGCAGGACTGGTCGTTGCGCGTGCCGCTGATCGACGGTCAGGGCAATTTCGGCTCGATCGACGGCGATCCGCCGGCGGCGATGCGCTACACCGAGTCCAGGCTTACCAAGGTCGCGCATGAGCTCTTGGAGGACATCGACAAGGAAACTGTCGATTTCCAGGATACTTACGATGCGTCCGGCAGCGAGCCCAAGGTGTTGCCGGCCCGTTTCCCGAACCTTCTGGTCAACGGCTCCGGCGGCATCGCCGTCGGCATGGCCACCAACATTCCACCGCACAATCTCGTCGAGGTCTGCAACGGCGCCATCGCTCTCATCGACAATCCGGCGATCGACCTGACGGCGCTGATGGAGATCGTGCCCGGTCCGGATTTCCCGACCGGGGGCATCGTGCTTGGCCGTTCGGGCATCTACAACGCCTATTCGACGGGCCGCGGCTCGATCGTCATGCGCGGTCGCGTCGAGATCGAGCAGCGCGGCAATGACCGCGAATCCATCGTGGTCACCGAGATTCCTTATCAGGTTAACAAGGCCTCGATGATCGAGAAGATGGCCGAACTGGTGCGCGACAAGCGCATCGAGGGCATTTCTGACATCCGCGACGAGAGTGACCGCCAGGGCTACCGCGTCGTCGTAGAGTTGAAGCGCGACGCCGTGGCCGACGTCGTCCTCAACCAGCTCTACCGCTTCACGCCGCTGCAGACTTCGTTCGGCGCCAATGTGGTGGCGCTCAACGGCGGCAAGCCGGAAGTGCTGACGCTGATCGACATGCTGAAGGCCTTTGTCGGCTTCCGCGAGGAAGTCGTCAGCCGCCGCACGAAGTATCTGTTGCGGAAAGCGCGCGAGCGGGCGCATGTGTTGGTCGGCCTAGCGATTGCCGTGGCCAATATCGACGAGGTGATCAAGCTGATCCGCACCGCGCCGGATCCGCAGACGGCGCGTGAGCAGTTGATGGAGCGGCGCTGGCCGTCACACGACGTCGCTCCGCTGATCCAGCTGATCGACGATCCGCGCCACCGCATCAACGAGGATGGAACCTATAATCTGTCCGAGGAACAGGCGCGCGCCATCCTTGACCTGCGCCTGCAGCGCCTGACCGCGCTCGGTCGCGACGAGATCGCCGATGAATTGAACCAGATCGGCGCTGAAATCGTTGATTTCCTTGATATTTTGTCGTCGCGCGCGCGCATACAGCAGATCGTCAAGGATGAGTTGGTCGCGGTCCGTGACGAGTTCGGCACACCGCGCCGCACCGAGCTGACCGACGGCGGTTCGGATATGGAAGACGAGGACCTGATCCAGCGCGAGGACATGGTCGTCACCGTCAGCCATTCCGGCTACATCAAGCGTGTGCCGCTCTCGCTCTACCGGGCGCAGCGCCGCGGCGGCAAGGGCCGCTCCGGCATGTCGACCAAGGAAGAGGATTTCGTCACCCGCCTGTTCGTCGCCAACACGCACACGCCGGTGCTGTTCTTCTCCTCGCGCGGCATCGTCTACAAGGAGAAGGTCTGGCGGCTGCCGATCGGCAACCCGCAATCGCGCGGCAAGGCGCTGATCAACATGCTGCCGCTCGAGCAGGGCGAGCGCATCACGACGATCATGCCGCTGCCGGAGGACGAAACCAGCTGGGGCGAGCTCGACGTGATGTTCGCGACCACACGCGGCACCGTGCGCCGCAACAAGCTGTCCGACTTCGTCCAGGTCAACCGCAACGGCAAGATCGCCATGAAGCTGGAGGAAGAGGGCGACGAGATCCTCGGCGTCGAGACCTGCACCGACAATGACGATGTGCTTCTGACGGCGAATTCCGGCCAGTGCATTCGTTTCCCCGTCTCCGATGTGCGTGTCTTCCAAAGCCGCAATTCCGTCGGCGTGCGCGGCATAACCATGGCCGAGACCGACCGCATCATCTCGATGTCCATCATCGAGAATGTCGATGCGTCGCCCGCCGAGCGCGCCGCCTATCTGAAGCGCGCCGCGGCCGAGCGCCGGCTTGCCGCCGGCGGCGCGGCCGAGGAGGAGGAGATTGCGCTCACCAATGAGGAAATCGGCGAGGAAGCCGAGCTTTCCGAGGAGCGCTACGAGTTCCTCAGGGCGCATGAAAAACTTGTGCTGACGGTGACCGAGTATGGCTACGGCAAGCGCTCGTCTTCCTACGATTTCCGGCTAACGGGCCGCGGCGGCAAAGGCATCCGAGCCACCGATGTGTCGAAGGTAGCTGAGATCGGCCGGCTGGTTGCGACCTTCCCGGTCGGCAATGACGATCAGATCATGCTGGTTTCGGATGGCGGCACGGTCATCCGCGTGCCGGTCAACGGCATACGCTTTGCCAGCCGGGCCACCAAGGGCGTGACGATCTTCAACACGGCCGAAGGCGAGAAGGTCGTGTCGGTGGAGCGGATTTCGGAGCCGCAGGCCGACGATGAGGTCGAGGAGGTGTCTTCGAGCGAGACTGGCGCGGACGACGATATGGGCGGGAGCGAATAGGCTTTCACCCGGCTTAACAGGCCCTTTGGGCCGGCTCGGTCATGGTGGAGATCAGTGGCGACGATAAACGTTGCGATGGGCGAAACCATCGAGCCGCTTGGTGTTGGCCTTGACGCGCACCCGCGCTGCTTCCTGATGCAACCCGAATGCGGTCGCGATCAGCATCACGATGGTCATTGCAGTGGCAAGCATGTAGATCAGCATTTGCGTGTTCTCCTGGACTTACAACGATGACATGGGGATTTGGTTTCACCCCTTGAAGCGGCAACTTGGTGAACGCTGCGTGAAATGTTCGTGATCGCCGCATTCATCTGTCGTTCATCGGCGCGGAAAGGTTCACGGCCGGGCAATCGATGGGATTTGCCTTTGTTCGAGAGGCTCGCTAGAAGCCTGCCATGACCGAACGCACCGCCCTTTATGCCGGCTCCTTCGACCCGCTGACCAACGGCCATCTCGACGTGCTCAAGGCCTCGCTGGCGGTGGCCGACACCGTCTATGCGGCGATCGGCACCCATCCGGGCAAGAAGCCGTTGTTTTCCTTCGAGGAACGCGTGGAGCTGATCGAGGCGGCAACCAAGGCCGAGTTCGGCCGCGACGGCGGTCGCATCAAGGTCGTTTCCTTTGACGGCCTTGTCATCGACGCGGCCCGCAAGCACGGCGCCTCGATCATGATCCGGGGGCTGCGCGACGGCACCGACCTCGATTACGAAATGCAGATGGCGGGCATGAACGAGACGATGGCGCCGGAGTTGCAGACGGTTTTTCTGCCCGCCAGCCCGTCCGTGCGCACCATTACCGCCACACTTGTGCGCCAGATTGCGTCGATGGGCGGCGACATCCGTCCTTTCGTGCCAGCGGCCGTCGCCGGCGCGCTCACCGCCAAGTTCACCAAATAGACTTCCCGGAGATTCCTATGCAGCTGAAGAAGCTCGCTTCGTTCCTCGTCGTGCTTGCCGGCCTTTTCGCGGCATCCATGCCGGCCGTCGCCGCCGACAAGGAAAACACCATGATCATCACGCTGAAGGACGGCGACGTGACCATCGCGTTGCGTCCCGACCTGGCGCCCAAGCACGTCGCGCAGATCAAGAAGCTGGTGCGCGACGGCGCCTATGACAACGTCGCCTTCCATCGCGTCATCGACGGCTTCATGGCGCAGACCGGCGATGTCAAATTCGGCAATATGAAGAAGGGCTTCAACCCCGAAGCCGTCGGCACCGGCGGTTCCGATCTTCCCGACCTGCCGGCCGAGTTCTCGCAGAGCGAGCAGTTCGCGCGCGGCGTGGTCGGCATGGCCCGCTCGCAGGACCCGAATTCGGCCAACTCGCAATTCTTCATCATGTTCGCGCCCGCGCCGAACCTCGACGGCCAGTACACCATCGTCGGCAAGGTCGTCGGCGGCATGGATCTCGTCGACAAGATCAAGAAGGGCGACGAGGCCGACAACGGCACGGTCACCGACCCCGACCGCATGATCAAGGTTCGCATCGCCGCCGACGGCAAATAACTCCCTCAATTTTCAAAAGGATTTTTGTGACATGGCTGAGATCAAGGACCGCGAGAACGCGCTCATCCTGGAAACGACCAAGGGACAGGTCGTCATCGAAATGTATCCTGAATTGGCGCCCGGCCACGTCGCCCGCATCAAGGAGCTGGCGCGCGAAGGCGCCTATGACGGCGTGGTGTTCCACCGCGTCATCGATGGCTTCATGGCGCAGACCGGCGACGTCAAGTTCGGCAATTCGAGCAAGCCCACCTATGCGCCGTCGCGCGCGGGCATGGGCGGCTCCGACAAGCCGGACCTGAAGGCCGAATTCTCCAACGCCAATCACGGACGCGGCGCCTGCTCGATGGCTCGGGCACAGAACCCGAATTCGGCGAATTCGCAGTTCTTCATCTGCTTCGACGATGCCGCCTTCCTCAACCGCCAGTACACGGTGTGGGGCCAGGTCATCGAAGGCATGGAGAATGTCGACAAGATCAAGCGCGGCGAGCCTGTGCAGGATCCCGACAAGATCGTCTCGCTGAAAGTCGCGGCAGACGTCAAGTAGGGGCGGAACGATGATGGGCGCTGTCTGGTCCCTGCTCGGCATCCTGTCCGGCGCCTTCATCGCCATCCAGGCGCCGATCAATTCGCAATTGGCAAAGGGCCTCGGCCTTCCCGTGGCCGCCGCGGCGTTCTCGTTCCTGTCCGGCGCCATCGTGCTCGGCATCATCTCCATCTCGGTGGTGAAGCTGCAGGGCATCGAGCTCGACTGGAAGGCGCCGGCGCCATGGCTGTTCGTCGCCGGCGGTATGCTCGGCGGCTTCTATGTGACGCTGTCGACGATCCTCACGCCACGTATCGGCGCCGCGGCGCTGATGGCCTTCCTGGTCGCCGGCCAGCTGATCGCCGGCATGCTGATCGACCGCGCCGGCTTCCTTGGCGTGGCGGTGCGCGAAATCTCGCTTGGCCGTGTCGCCGGCGCCGTGCTCTTGCTTGCCGGGGCGCTGCTCATCCGGCTCTACTGATGCGCGTCGACCTGTTCGACTTCGAGCTGCCGGAAGAGCGCATCGCGCTTCGCCCGGCTGAGCCGCGCGACAGCGCCAGGCTCCTGGTCGTCAAACCGGGCGAGACGCCGCAAGACCGCCTTGTCGGCGAATTGCCGTCGCTGCTTCGCGAAGGCGACGTGCTGGTGTTCAACGACACCAAGGTCATCCCGGCACAGCTGAAGGGCATGCGCAGGCGCGGCGAGGCGGTGGCGCAGGTCGAGGCGACGTTGCACATGCGGATGGCGCCGGATCGCTGGCAGGCCTTCATGCGGCCGGGCAAGCGCATCGCCGCCGGCGACCGCATCCATTTCGGCCATGACGGCAATTCCTGCTTCCTCGGCCAGCTCGACGCCACGGTGCTCGAAAAGGGCGAGGCGGGCGAGGCGCTGCTCGGTTTCGACCTTTCCGGACAGTTCCTCGACGAGGCGCTGCATGCCGTCGGCCATATTCCGCTGCCGCCCTATATCGCCTCGAAGCGCGACGACGACGAGCGCGACCGCGCCGACTACCAGACCATCTATGCCCGGGAAGAGGGCGCGGTCGCTGCCCCCACCGCCGGCCTGCATTTCACGCCGGAGCTGTTTACCGCGCTGGACGCCAAGGGCATCGAGCGCCGCTTCGTCACGCTGCATGTCGGCGCCGGCACTTTTTTACCGGTGAAGGCCGACGACACGGCCGACCACAAGATGCATGCCGAGACCGGCTCGGTGAGCCCGGAAACGGCGGCGGCGCTCAACGCGGCCAAGGCACGGGGAGGGCGGATCGTCTGCGTCGGCACGACGTCGCTGCGCTTGCTTGAGAGCGCAGCGCGCGATGATGGCAGGATCGAGCCCTGGTCCGGTCCCACCGACATCTTCATCACGCCCGGCTATCGCTTCCGCACGGCCGACATGCTGATGACCAATTTCCATCTGCCGCGCTCGACGCTGTTCATGCTGGTCTCGGCCTTCAGCGGGCTGGAGACGATGCGTTCGGCCTATGCGCATGCCATCGAGAACCGTTACAGGTTCTATTCCTATGGCGACGCCAGCCTGCTTTACCGGGCGGAGACCAGCGATGGACGATGATCTCGACGGCATGGACCGCGATAGGCTGATCGCGGAGGTGAAGAAGCTGCGCGCCGGCATCCGCGCGCATCGCGACGCGACCGGGCATGATCTGTGCTGGCATCACCCCGATCTCTGGGACCTTTTGCCGGAAAAGACCGAACCTGCGATCGCCGTGCCGCCATGGCCGAAATTCATGCGCGGCTGCATCCGCTACCGGCAGTCGCTGGACGAGCAGGCGCCGGCCGCGCCGCTGCACGACAAGGAATTCAATGGCTGAGACTTTTTCCTTCAAGGTGCTTGCCACGGACGGCAAGGCCAGGCGTGGCCTGGTCTCGATGCCGCGCGGCGAGATCCGCACGCCGGCCTTCATGCCGGTCGGCACCGGCGGCACCGTCAAGACCATGTATATGGACCAGGTGCGCGGGGTCGGCGCCGACATCATCCTCGGCAATACCTACCATCTGATGCTGCGGCCGGGCGCCGAGCGCGTGGCCCGGCTTGGCGGGCTGCACGAGTTCGCGCGCTGGCCGCATCCGATCCTGACCGACAGCGGCGGCTTCCAGGTCATGTCGCTGTCGAAGCTCAGGAAACTGACCGAACAGGGCGTCACCTTCCGCTCGCATATCGACGGCGCGCCCTACGAGATGTCGCCGGAGCGATCGATCGAGATCCAAGGACTGCTGGATTCCGACATCCAGATGCAGCTCGACGAATGCACCGCACTTCCGGCCAAGCCCGAGGAGATCGAGCGCGCCATGGAATTGTCGCTGCGCTGGGCAGAGCGCTGCAAGGCGGCGTTCGGCGACCAGCCGGGCAAGGCGATGTTCGGCATCGTCCAGGGCGGCGACAGCGCGGCCTTGCGTGTGCGCTCCGCTCAAGCCCTGAAGGAGATGGACCTCAAAGGCTATGCCGTCGGCGGGCTGGCGGTCGGCGAGCCGCAGTCGGTGATGCTGGAGATGCTCGACATCACCTGCCCGGAACTGCCGGCCGACAAGCCGCGCTACCTGATGGGCGTCGGCACGCCGGACGATATCCTGAAATCGGTGGCGCGCGGCATCGACATGTTCGACTGCGTGATGCCGACGCGGGCCGGCCGCCATGGCCTTGCCTACACGCGGCGCGGCAAGGTCAATCTCAGGAACGCCCGCCATGCCGACGATCCGCGGCCGCTCGACGAAGAAAGCGACTGCCCGGCCGCGCGCGACTATTCGCGCGCCTACCTGCATCACCTGGTGCGCTCGCAGGAAGCGCTCGGCGCCATGCTGCTGACCTGGAACAACCTGTCCTATTATCAGAGGCTGATGCAGGACATCCGGGCGGCCATCGAGGCGCAGGCTTTTGAGACGCGGGCGGCGGAGATCACCGAGGGCTGGGCGAGGGGCGATATCCGGGCGCTATGACGCCGCATTGTTCTGGCGCAATTACGGACGGAAGGCCACGGCGAAGACGCCGAGCCCAACCGCTCACACTTTTCCTGGAATTGTTCAGGTGCTGACCGAAGTCGAGGTGCGCAGGCTGCAGCCGGTGATCTTGAAACTGCCGTCCGCCTGCTGCTGCAGCGTGTAGACCGCCTCATAGTCCTTGCCGTCGGGTCCGACGATCAGCACCTGCTGGACGATCGAACCCGGCCCGGTCTGCTCGACCTTGCCGAAGGAATAGGACTGGGGCTTGCGCACCGGCGCGTAGCCGTTCGTCACCATGTTAATGAAGGTATCCACGGTCGGAAAGATCTGCTTCACGTTCGGCGCGGCGAAGCTGTAGGCGGTGGCGCCGTCATCGGCGATGAAGGCTTTCAACTGGCTGTCGATGACTGCCTGCGCGGTCTTGATCTCGGCATCGCCGGCAAAGGCAAGCGAGGCTATCCACATCGGAACAAGAGCTAGTGCGAACAATATGCGGCGCATGGCCTGCCTCCCGGAACTCGCTTGGCGAATGCAATCTAACATACGCGCTTCGATGCCCGGCGGTTTCATCCCTTCGCAAGATTTCGCCGTTTCGACGCCGGAGCGCCCTGCCTAGGCGGTCGTCAAGAACGGCGCGCGCCGGCTGATGCTTGAAAGCCGGGCAGCAGTCTGCCACAAGGGCCGCTTATTCATGAAGCAGGCTGGCAGGACCGGGCAATGAAGGCATTTTTCGTGCAGATCAAGTGCGACCTGGGCAAGTCCTATGAGGTCGCCAGCGCGCTTGCCGATGCCGAGATCGCCTCCGAGATCTACTCGACCGCCGGCAATTACGACCTGCTCGCCAAATTCTATATCGACGACGAGGAAGATGTTGGCCACTTCGTCAACGAGCGGGTGCAGATTCTGCCTGGAATCAAGGACACCTTCACGATCGTGACCTTCCGGGCGTTTTGACGGACCTGGCGATGCCCCGCCGGGAAGCAGCAACTGACCCGGCCTTGCCGCTCATGCCTTAAATTTAGGCAATTCGCATAGAGCGGCCACCATCGCGTCCTAAATCACCGATTGCGCTTGATTTTCTCCGGCGAGGCCAGTGAAATGGTCCAGAGGGGAGTACGCGATTGGCAGCGTTCGACGAAATGCTTCCGGAAGTCTCCGGATTGAGAAGACCTTATGAGGCTTACGATCGCTGGCTGAAGGAGCAGGACCCGGCCAGGCTTACCCAGAAAATGCAGGACGCCGAGCGCGTCTTCCGCAAGACCGGCATCACCTTTGCCGTCTATGGCGAGCAGGAGGCGTCCGAGCGGCTGATCCCTTTCGACATCGTCCCGCGGATCCTCTCCGGCCAGGAATGGCGCCGGGTGACGCAAGGCATCGAACAGCGCGTGCAGGCGCTGAACGCCTTTCTCGACGACATCTACCACCGCCAGGAGATTCTGCGCGCCGGGCGCGTGCCGAGGGAGCTTGTCGCGAAGAACGAGGCCTTCCTGCCCGAGATGATCGGGGTGAGGCCGCCGGCCGGCGTCTACACCCACATCATCGGCGTCGATATCGTCCGCATCTCTGAGAACGAGTTCTATGTGCTGGAGGACAACGCCCGCACGCCGTCCGGCGTCTCCTACATGCTGGAGAACCGCGAGACAATGATGCAGCTCTTTCCAGAGCTGTTCCAGAAGATCAAGGTGCGGCCGGTCGAGAACTACCCGCAGCTTTTGCGCCAGTCGCTCGCCGCGGTGCGGCCGCAAAGCAGCAAGGGCGCGCCGACCATCGCGGTGCTGACGCCGGGTTCCTACAACTCGGCCTATTTCGAACACGCCTTCCTCGCCGACCAGATGGGCGTGCAACTCGTCGAAGGGCAGGATCTGCGCGTCGTCGACGGCCATGTGGCGATGCGCACGACCGAGGGCTACAAGCAGATCGATGTGCTCTACCGGCGCGTCGACGACAACTTCCTCGATCCGCTGACCTTCCGGCCGGATTCCGCGCTCGGCGTGCCCGGCATCATGGATGTCTACCGCGCCGGCAACATCACCATCGCCAACGCGCCGGGAACCGGCATCGCCGACGACAAGGCGATCTATTCCTACATGCCGGAGATCGTCGAGTTCTACACCGGCCGCAAGGCGATCCTCGGCAACATTCCGACCTGGCGCTGTTCGGAGCCGGACAGCCTCAAATATGTGCTCGAGCACATCGGCGAGCTCGTCATCAAGGAAGTGCACGGCTCCGGCGGCTACGGCATGCTGGTCGGCCCGGCGGCGACCAAGAAGGAATGCCAGGAGTTTGCCAAGAAGCTGCAGGCGAAGCCCTCGAACTACATCGCCCAGCCGACCCTGGCGCTGTCGACCTGCCCGATCCTGACCGAGAAGGGCCTGTCGCCGCGCCATGTCGACCTCAGGCCTTATGTGCTGGTTTCGGATCGTATCCAGATCGTGCCGGGCGGCTTGACGCGTGTCGCGCTGAAGCAAGGCTCGTTGGTGGTGAACTCTTCGCAAGGCGGCGGCACGAAAGACACTTGGGTGCTGGATGATTGAGATGAGTGAGTAGGGAATAGTCAGTAGTCAGTAGTCAGTAGGGGAAAGAGCAATGCCACATTCGGTCGAAGTTCGAAAATTCACTACTCACTACTCCCTATTCCCTATTCGCTAACCCGAAGGGCCTGACATGCTTCTCGGCCGCACCGCAAACGGTCTCTACTGGATGAACCGCTATATCGAGCGGGCCGAAAACATGGCGCGCCTGGTCGACGCGGGATTGCGCATGGCGCTGACGCGCACGCAGAGCGCTTCGGAGGAATGGAACTCGGTGCTGCTCAGCGCCGGCTCGGACATCGCCTTCAGCCGGAAATACCAGGACTACACCGCCGCCAACGTCTCCGACTTCCTGCTGCGCGACACTTCGAACCCGTCGAGCACGATGTCGTCGATCGAGACGGCGCGCAACAATGCCCGCATGGTGCGCACGGCGCTGACGCGCGAGACCTGGGAAAGCATCAACGAAGCCTGGATGTCGCTGAAGCGCATGCTGGCGAGGCCGATCGACGAACGCGACCTGCCGACGGTGCTCGATGCCATCAAGCGCGAGACGGCGCTGATCCGCGGTTCGTTCTACGGCACGATGCTGCGCAACGAGATTTTCGACTTCTCGCAGCTCGGCACCTATGTCGAGCGCGCCGACAACACGGCTCGCATCCTCGACGTGAAATATTACGTGCTCTTGCCTTCGCTGTCCTGGGTCGGCTCGACGCTGGACAACTACCAATGGGAGTCGATCCTGCGCTCGGTGTCGGCACACCGCTCCTATCGCTGGGTTTACGAAGCCGACTACAAGCCGACAAACATCGCCGACTATCTGATCCTCAACGTGCGCATGCCGCGCTCGTTGACCTTCTGCTACCGCTTCCTTGGCGAGCATCTGAAATTCCTCGCCGACGATTATGGCGAGCGCCATGCCTGCCATGCCACGGCCGAGAAGATCCAGGCATTGCTCAAGAGAGGGTCGATCAAGGACATATTCGACCACGGCTTGCACGAGTTCCTGGCCGAGTTCATTCGCGACAACACCAGGCTGGGCGACGAGATCGCCCAGGATTACCGGTTCTACTGAGCACAGCCGAGGGCGAGCGCTATGCGGCTCAAGATCACCCATCGCACCGAGTACCGCTACGATCAGCCGGTGCAGTATCTGCTGCAGCGGCTGCGCCTGCTGCCTTCCAGCGGGCGTACGCAGACCGTCGACTCCTGGGCGATCAAGGTCGAGGGCGCGCGCGAGGAGGTGCGCTTCACCGACCATTTCGGCAACGACATGCGGCTGGTGAGCGCCGAGAGCGGCCAGAACTCGATCACCGTCGAGGCCGCCGGAGACGTGACCACGCATGATACGGCGGGGGTGACGGGCCCGCATCAGGGCTTTGCGCCGCTCTGGCTGTTCGCACAGCAGACGCAGCTCACCACTGCCGGCGAGCGCATCCGCGAATTGGCCGGCGCGGTCGGACAGGGCACCGAGATCGAGCGACTGCACCGGCTGATGGGCGCTATCGGCGAACGCGTCGCCTACAGGCCAGGCACCACCAGCGTCTTGACGCCGGCGGAGGAGGCGCTCGCGTTGAAATCCGGCGTCTGCCAGGACCATAGCCATATCTTCATCGCCGCGGCGGGCGCGCTTGGTTTTCCCGCCCGCTATATCAGCGGCTACCTGATGATGGATGCTGCCGTCGAGCAGGCGGCAAGCCATGCCTGGGCCGAGGCCTATGTCGTCGGGCTCGGATGGGTGTCCTTCGACCCGGCGAACGGTATCTCTCCCGACGAACGCTATGTGCGGGTGGCGACGGGGCGCGACTATCGCGATGCCTCGCCGGTGTCGGGGATATTGCTGGGGCAGGCGCAAGAGAAGCTTGCCGTGACCGTCACGGTAGAGCAGTAATCTGCGCCGCAATCGCCAGACCGGTTCAGCGTTTGATAGAATCACCGAACCGCTCTATCTCTTTGTTTTCACGCAATTCCAGACGGAAAACCGCTACACGTTCTTCCTGGAATTGCTTTCGCAGAAGAGCGACCATGACCTATTGCGTCGGCCTCAAGATCGATCGCGGGCTCGTGTTCATGTCGGACACGCGCACCAATGCCGGCATGGATTCGATATCGACCTTCAAGAAGATGCATGTGTGGGAACAGCCCGGCGAGCGCGTCATCGTGCTGATGTCGGCGGGCAACCTTGCCACGACGCAGGCCGTCGTCAGCCTGCTCGACGAGCGCAACAAGGCGGTCGGCGACCGCCATGGGAAACTGCTCGAGACCCCATCCATGTACCAGACGGTGCGGCTGGTCGGCGATACGGTCAAGGAAGCGATCGCGCATGCGTCGCCCGACGGCGAGAAGGCGGACGCCTATTTCAATGCTTCCTTCATCCTCGGCGGCCAGATCAAGGGCAGCCCGCCCAGGCTGTTCATGATCTATCCGGAAGGCAATTTCATCGAATCGACCGACGACACGCCCTTCTTCCAGATCGGCGAGACGAAATACGGCAAGCCGATCATCATCCGTGCCTATGACCGGACAATGAGCCTGGCGGAGACGGTGAAGCTGCTGCTGGTATCCTTCGACTCGACGCTGAAATCCAACCTTTCGGTCGGGCTGCCGCTCGATCTTCTGTTCATGGAACAGGATGCGTTCAAGGTGGGGCTGAACCGGCGGATCGGCCATGACGATCCTTACTACCGCACCATTTCGGACGGCTGGTCCAGCGCGCTGAAACTGGCCTTTTCAAATCTGCCGGATTTTCCGGGGTAGGGCCTTTCGATCCAGCCGTTGCCTTAATATATTTAACATGTTAAGCAAAATTGAGAGCGGTTCGGTTAGCCGACATGGGCGGCTGCTGGGAGGAAATTATGGACAATGAGGAATTCCGCGACTGGTCGAGGCGGGCAGCCGATTGGGGCGCCGATTACCGCGCCGGCCTGCGCGAGCGTCCGGTGCGGCCGGCGATCGCGCCGGGCGAGATTTTCAGGAGCATCGAGGTTTCGCCGCCCGAAATGCCCGAGCCGATGGACAAGATCTTCGCCGACTTCGAAGAAAAGATCGTGCCGGGCATGACGCATTGGCAGCACCCGCGTTTCTTCGCCTATTTCCCGGCCAATGCGGCGCCGGTGTCGGTCGTGGCGGAATATCTGGTCTCGGCGATGGCCGCGCAATGCATGCTGTGGCAGACCTCGCCGGCGGCGACCGAGCTCGAGACGCGCGTCGTCGACTGGATGCGCCAGGCGCTCGGCCTGCCCGAGGGCTTTTCCGGCGTGATCCAGGATTCGGCCTCGTCGGCGACGCTTGCCGCGGTGCTCACCATGCGCGAGCGGGCGCTTGACTGGCAGGGAAACAAAAAAGGGTTGGCCGGGCAGGCAAAGCTTCGCGTCTACTCCTCCGACCAGGTCCATACCTCGATCGACCGCGCCATCTGGGTCTCCGGCATCGGCGAGGAAAACCTCATCCGCATCCCGGTCGGCGGACGTTTTCGCGCCATGGACACAGCGGCGCTCGAGGCTGCGATCGTTGCCGATCGCGAGGCCGGCCTGCTGCCGGCCGGCATCATCGCCTGCGTCGGCGGCACCAGCACCGGCGGCACCGACGACATCGCGGCGGTAGCCGCCGTCGCGAAGCGGCACGGGCTCTACCTGCACGTCGACGCCGCCTGGGCCGGATCGGCGATGATCTGCCCGGAATACCGGCAATTCTGGACCGGCGTCGAAGGCGCCGATTCCATCGTCTTCAATCCGCATAAATGGCTGGGCGCGCAGTTCGACTGCTCGATCCAGTTCGTGCGTCAGCCGGAAGACCTGGTGCGCACGCTGGCGATCAAGCCGGACTATCTGAAAACCCGAGGCCATGACGGCATCATCAACTATTCGGAATGGTCGGTGCCGCTCGGGCGCCGCTTCCGCGCGCTCAAGCTCTGGTTCCTGCTGCGTGCCCACGGTCTCGAAGGGTTGCGCAACATGATCCGCAACCATGTCGCCTGGAGCGAAGGGCTTGCCGCGCGGCTGGCCAGGGAGGCGGATTTCGAGCTCAGCAGCGAGCCGATGCTGTCGCTTTTCTCGTTCCGGCATCGCGCGGCACCAGGCATCGATGCTGACGAGCACAATCTGCGTCTGGTCGACGCCATCAACACCGATGGCCGCATCTATCTCACGCAGACGCGGGTCGACGGGCGCGTGGCGATCCGCTTTCAGGCGGGGCAGTTCGAGGCGACGGCAGCCGATGTCGACGCGGCGTTCGACGTCATTACCGAGATTGCCCGGCGTCCATCCTGAGGCAGCAGGCGTGTTCCGCACTGGTTTGCCTTTTGCAATCAGGTGATTTTCGTTAGCCGGCTTATGCCTTTTCTTCGCTTTCGTTTTCCGATATAGACGGAAAAAACGAAAATGGAGGACGCGCGATGTTTCTTTCGCCACGCCATGCCGAGATCATCCAGATGGCGAAAGACCATGGCCGGGTGCTGGTCGACGACCTGGCGACGCATTTCAATGTGACGCCGCAGACCATCCGCAAGGACCTCAACGATCTGTGCGATCAGCGGCTGCTGACCCGCATCCATGGCGGTGCGCTGTTCCCGTCCGGCATCGAGAACATGGAGTACGAGGCACGGCGCAAGATTGCCGCCGACGAGAAGGAGGCGATCGGCAGCGCGGCGGCGCGGCTGATTCCTGACAATGCCTCGCTGTTCATCAATATCGGCACCACCACCGAGGCCGTCAGCAAGGCGCTGCTCGACCATAACGGGCTTATGGTCATCACCAATAACATCAACGTTGCCAATAGGATGCGCATCTATCCCACGATCGAGGTTGTGATCGCCGGCGGCGTCGTGCGCGGTTCCGACGGCGGCATCGTCGGCGAGGCGGCCGTCGATTTCATCCGTCAGTTCAAGGTCGATTACGCCGTCATCGGCGCCTCGGCGATCGACCATGACGGCGCGCTGCTCGACTTCGATTTCCGCGAGGTGAAGGTTGCGCAGGCCATCATCGCCAATGCCCGCCACGTTATCCTGGTCTCCGACCGGACGAAATTCGAGCGCACGGCGCCGGTTCGGATCGGCCATCTTTCGCAGGTGAATACCTTCATCACCGATCGTTGCGAAATCCCGTCGATACGCAAGATTTGCGAGGAGACCGAGGTCCGGCTTATCGAGACGGCGCTCGAATAGCCGCGCATCACAGCCGGCTCACGCAGCTGTGATATTTCGTTTGACATTCGGTTTGAGTTCGAAATAATTCCGCCACGGTTTCGTAAAACACAAAAATGGTGCAATGCGAAATCGTTGGAGGATTCTTTGGACGCATCTCCGATCCATGACATTTTCGTCATCGGCGGCGGCATCAATGGCTGCGGCATAGCCCGCGACGCCGTTGGTCGTGGGTTTTCGGTATACCTCGCCGAGATGAACGATCTCGCCAGCGGAACCTCGTCGGGCTCGACCAAGCTCATCCATGGCGGCCTTCGCTACCTCGAATTCTACGAGTTCCGGCTGGTGCGTGAAGCGCTGATGGAGCGCGAGGTTCTGTGGAAGAACGCGCCGCATATCATTTGGCCGATGCGCTTCGTTCTGCCTTATGCCAAAGGCCTCAGGCCCGCCTGGCTGATCCGGCTGGGATTGTTCCTTTACGATCATATCGGCGGGCGCAAGCTGCTGCCGGCGACGAAGACGCTGGATATGGCCCGCGATCCGGCAGGCAAGCCGCTCAAGCCATTGTTCCGCAAGGCTTTCGAATATTCGGACGGTTGGGTCAACGACGCACGCCTGGTGGCGCTGAACGCTCGTGACGCGGCAGACCGGGGCGCCATTGTCCACACCCGCACCAAGGTTGTCGGCGCGCGGCGCGACGGTGCGCTTTGGACCGTAAAAGTGCAGAATGTGCTTACCGGTGAAATCGAGGAGGTTCGCGCGCGGCTTCTCGTCAACGCCGCCGGCCCTTGGGTCGATCACGTGCTCTCGACTGCCATCGGCCAGAACGACGTCCACAATGTCCGCCTCGTGCAAGGCAGCCACATCGTCATCCATAGGAAGTTCGACGATCCGCGCGCCTATTTCTTCCAGAACAAGGATGGCCGCATCATCTTCGCCATTCCTTACGAGGAAGAATTCACCCTAATCGGCACCACCGACCGCGACTATCCGGGCGATCCCCATGACGTGAAGATCTCCGACACCGAGATCGACTATCTGTGCGCCGCGGCAAGCGAATATTTCGCGCAGCCGGTGGAGCGCTCCGACATCGTCTGGACCTATTCGGCGGTGCGCCCGCTCTATGACGACGGCGCCTCCAAGGCGCAGGAGGCGACGCGCGATTATGTGCTGAAGGCCGATGGCGGGGAGGGCGCAGCCCCCTTGCTCAACGCTTTCGGCGGCAAGATCACGACTTTCCGCCGGTTGGCGGAATCGATGCTTGAGAAGATCGAAGGTTTTCTCGGCAAGCGCGGCAAGCCGTGGACGCATGACGCGCCGCTGCCCGGCGGCGATTTCGCCGCGACCGGCTTCGATGCCCAGGTCGCCAGGCTGAAGAACGCCTATCCGTTTCTCGACCAGCGGCTGGCGCGCCGCTTCACCCGGCTTTACGGCACGCGGGCGGAGAAATTGCTCGGGCTCGCCAAGTCGAATGCCGATCTCGGCCGCAATTTCGGCGCCGACCTTTTCGAGGCCGAGGTGCGCTATCTGGCCGAAAACGAATGGGCGGTCACTGCCGAGGACGTGCTGTGGCGCCGCACCAAGCGCGGCCTGCATTTCAGCCGCGAGCAGACGGCCGCATTGGAAGAATTCATGCGCGGACTGAGCAGCCGCCATGTCGCGGCGGCGGAATGAGGATCGACCGCTGATGCGCAAGGCCTGGGAGGAGGCGTGATGCTGGAACTGAGGAACGTGACGAAGACCGTCGGCGCGCAGGAGCATATCCGCGACGTGTCGCTGACGCTTCAGCACGGCTCGCTGAACGTGCTCCTCGGGCCGACGCTTTCCGGCAAGACCAGCCTGATGCGACTGATGGCAGGCCTCGACGCGCCGACTTCCGGCTCGGTCTGGTTCGACGGCAAGGACGTCACCGGGCAGAAGGTGCAGAAGCGCAATGTCGCCATGGTCTACCAGCAGTTCATCAATTACCCGGCGATGACCGTCTACGAGAACATCGCCTCGCCGCTGCGGGTGGCCGGCCTCGATCAGGCGAAGATCGACAAGGAGGTGCGCAACGCGGCGGCGCTTTTGAAGCTCACGCCCTATCTCGACCGCACGCCGCTCAACCTGTCCGGCGGCCAGCAGCAGCGCACCGCGCTTGCCCGCGCCATCGTCAAGAATGCCAGCCTGGTGCTGCTCGACGAGCCTTTGGCCAATCTCGACTACAAGCTTCGCGAGGAATTGCGCGCCGAGCTGCCGAAAATTTTTGCCGCCGCCGGCACCATCTTCGTCTATGCGACGACAGAGCCGCACGAGGCGCTTTTGCTCGGCGGCAACACGGCGACGCTTTCGGAAGGCCGCGTCACGCAATTCGGCCCGACGGTCGAAGTGTTCCGCAAGCCCGTCGATCTGGTGACGGCGCGGACCTTCGCCGATCCGCCGCTCAACACCATCGTGCTCTCCAAGAAGGGGTCGGATTTCCTGCTCGAAGGCGGCGTCAAGTTGCCGGTGCCGACGGAACTCAACGGCATTCCTGACGCCAGCTACACGATCGGCTTCCAGCCGCATCATTTGTCGCTGGAGCGGCCGAACGCTTCCGCTGTGCCGGTGCGGGCGAAGGTCACCATCACGGAGATCACCGGCTCGGAAAGCTTCGTCCATCTCGATTTCGCCGATGCGCGCTGGGTCATGCTTGCGCATGGCATTCTCGATTTCGAGACGGACGACGAGGTCGAGGTGTTCATCGATCCGCGCCACATCATGGTGTTCGACCAGAACGGCCGCGCCGTGACGGCGTCGAAGCTGGCGGCGTGAGGAGCAAACGATGGCGCGCATCGAGGTCAACCATATTCGTCATTCCTACCTGCCCAACCCGCAGAAGGATTCCGATTTCGCGCTGAAGGAAGTGCACCACACCTTCGAGGATGGCGGCGCCTACGCGCTGCTTGGGCCGTCGGGCTGCGGCAAGACCACTCTGCTCAACATCATTTCCGGCTTGCTGCATCCCTCGCACGGCAAGCTTTTGTTCAACGGCCGTGACGTCACCAATCTGTCGACGCAGGAACGCAACATCGCGCAGGTGTTCCAGTTCCCGGTCATCTACGACACCATGACCGTCTACGACAATCTGGCTTTCCCGCTGCGCAACCGCCGCGTGCCGGAGACGGACGTCGACCGCAAGGTGCGCGAGACGCTCGACATGATCGATCTCGCTTCGCTGGCAAAGAAGAAGGCGCGCGGGCTCACCGCCGACCAGAAGCAGAAGATCTCGCTTGGACGCGGCCTGGTGCGCTCGGACGTCAACGCCATCCTGTTCGACGAGCCGCTGACGGTGATCGACCCGCATATGAAGTGGGTGCTGCGCTCGCAGTTGAAGCAGCTGCACCGGCGCTTCGGCTACACAATGGTCTATGTCACGCACGATCAGACCGAAGCGCTGACTTTCGCCGACCGGGTGGTGGTCATGTATGACGGCGAGATCGTCCAGATCGGCTCGCCGGCCGAGCTCTTCGAGCGCCCGCGACACACTTTCGTCGGCTATTTCATCGGCTCGCCGGGCATGAACGTGCTGCCGGTTGCGCTGGAAGGCAGAACGGCGACGCTCGGCGCGCAGCGCATCGAATTGCCCGGCGTGCCCAAGGCCGAAGCCGGCGCCGTCGAGCTCGGCATCCGCCCCGAATATGTGCGGCTCGTCCGCGAGGGCATGGCGGTGCAGGTCTCCAAGGTCGAGGACGTCGGCCGCCACAAGGTCGTGCGCGCCAACCTGGAAGGCAGGGAGATTGCCGCGGTGATCGGCGAGGACGACGAAGTCCCGGCCGAGCCGAAAGTCCGCTTCGATCCGGCCGGCATCAACATCTATGCCGATTCCTGGCGCGTCGAGATGGGGGCGTAGATGGACAAGACCTGGAACAACAAGGCCTGGTTCCTTGTGCTGCCGGTGCTGGTGCTGGTGGCGTTCTCGGCTGTCATCCCGCTGATGACCGTCGTCAACTATTCGGTGCAGGACACGTTCGGCAACAACGTCTTCTTCTGGGCCGGCACCGAATGGTTCGAGGAACTGCTGCACTCCGACCGCTTCTGGGAAGCGATGGTGCGCAACCTGATCTTCTCCTTCATCATCCTGGCGATCGAGGTGCCGCTCGGCATCTTCATCGCGCTCAACATGCCGAAGAAGGGCTGGGGGGTGCCGGTCTGCCTGGTGCTGATGGCGCTGCCGCTGCTCGTACCGTGGAACGTCGTCGGCACGATCTGGCAGGTCTTCGGCCGCAACGACATCGGCCTGCTCGGCTATTACGTCAATGCGCTTGGCATCGACTACAACTACGTCCAGGATCCGATCGACGCCTGGGTCACCGTCATCATCATGGATGTCTGGCACTGGACCAGCCTGGTCGTGCTGCTTTGCTATGCCGGCCTGGTCTCGATTCCCGATGCCTTCTACCAGGCGGCCAAGATCGACGGCGCATCGCGCTGGGCGGTGTTCCGCTACATCCAGCTGCCCAAGATGCAGCGTGTGCTGCTGATCGCCGTGCTGTTGCGCTTCATGGATAGCTTCATGATCTATACCGAGCCCTTCGTCGTCACCGGCGGCGGCCCCGGCAATTCGACCACTTTCCTGTCGATCGACCTCGTCAAGACTGCCCTCGGCCAGTTCGACCTCGGTCCGGCGGCGGCAATGTCGCTGGTCTACTTCCTGATCATCCTGTTGTTGTCGTGGGTGTTCTACACCGTGATGACCAATTACGACGCGGAGCGCTGAGATGGCGGGCGCCAACGAGACGACGCGCGTGAGCGAGACGGCGGTCACCGAGGTGGGCAGCGCGCTGTCGCAGGACGAGGTGGCGAGGCTGATGCGCCGCCGCGGCGAGGAATCGCGCTGGTGGTGGATCGTGCCGACGGTCTACATCATCGTTATCCTGCTGCCGATCTACTGGCTCATCAATATGAGCTTCAAGACCAACGCGGAGATCGTGTCGTCGCTGACGCTGTTCCCGCATAATCCGACACTGGCGAACTATCGCACCATCTTCACCGACCCGTCCTGGTATTCGGGCTACATCAACTCGATCACCTATGTGGTGATGAACATGGTGATATCGGTGGCGGTGGCGCTGCCGGCGGCCTACGCCTTCTCGCGCTACCGCTTCCTTGGCGACAAGCATTTGTTCTTCTGGCTTTTGACCAACCGTATGGCGCCGCCGGCGGTGTTCGCGCTGCCGTTCTTCCAGCTCTATTCGGCGTTCGGCCTGATCGACACCCATATCGCCGTGGCGCTGGCGCACTGCCTGTTCAACGTGCCGCTGGCGGTGTGGATCCTCGAAGGCTTCATGTCCGGCGTGCCGAAGGAGATCGACGAAACCGCCTATATCGACGGCTATTCCTTCCCGCGCTTTTTCGTGAAGATCTTCATGCCGCTGATCGCGAGCGGCATCGGCGTCGCCTGCTTCTTCTGCTTCATGTTCTCGTGGGTGGAGCTCCTGATCGCGCGCACGCTGACCACGACCGACGCCAAGCCCATCGCCGCCACCATGACCCGCACCGTCTCTGCCGCCGGCATGGATTGGGGCCTGCTCGCCGCCGCCGGCGTGCTGACGCTGATCCCCGGCGCTTTGGTCATCTGGTTCGTGCGAAACTATATCGCCAAGGGCTTTGCCCTGGGGAGGGTCTAAGCCATGAACCTCGACTTCTCCTGGATGGCGTGGACGTGGCCGACGGCCGCTTTCTTCATCGTCATCGCGCTGATGCTCTGCGGCATGGGCGTTTGGGAATATGTCTCGCCCGGCGGCAATCCGCGCGTCGGCGTGCTGCGCTTCGAGACGACGCGCGGCGATCGTTTGTTCCTGTCGCTGCTTGGCAGCGCCTTCATCCATCTCGCTTGGCTGGGTCTGGTAGGACCCAACCTGTGGTGGGCTCTCGCTCTCTCCGTGGTCTACGCCGTTGGCGTGTTCCGATACGTATAGAGGGGGAATAGCCGGAGCGGCCGCGTGCTGGCGGCCGCCCCGGAACGCACTCGAAACCTAAGACTGGAGGAGACACATGCGACGGCAATTTCTAACATCGACGACCGCCCTAGCCCTATTGCTCAGCGTGGGCAACGCCTACGCCGGTATGGACGAGGCAAAAGCCTTTCTCGACAAGGAGATAGGCGACCTTTCGACGCTTTCGCGCGCCGATCAGGAAAAGGAAATGCAATGGTTCATCGACGCAGCCAAGCCGTTCGCCGGCATGGACATCAAGGTCGTTTCGGAAACCATCGCCACGCACCAATACGAGTCACAGGTGCTGGCGCCGGCCTTCTCCGCCATCACCGGCATCAAGGTCACGCATGACGTCATCCAGGAAGGCGACGTCGTCGAAAAGATCCAGACCCAGATGCAGACGGGACAGAACCTCTATGACGGCTGGGTCAACGATTCCGACCTGATCGGCACGCACTGGCGCTACCAGCAGGTGCGCAACCTGACCGACTGGATGGCGAATGAAGGCAAGGACGTCACCAATCCGAACCTCGACCTGAAGGACTTCATCGGCACCTCGTTCACGACGGCGCCCGACAAGAAGCTCTATCAGCTCCCCGACCAGCAGTTCGCGAACCTCTACTGGTTCCGCTACGACTGGTTCAACGACGAGAAGAACAAGGCCGACTTCAAGGCCAAGTATGGCTACGACCTAGGCGTTCCCGTCAACTGGTCGGCTTATGAGGACATCGCCGAATTCTTCACCGGCCGCGAGATCGACGGCAAGAAGGTCTACGGCCACATGGACTACGGCAAGAAGGACCCGTCGCTCGGCTGGCGGTTCACCGACGCCTGGCTGTCCATGGCCGGCAATGGCGACAAGGGCATTCCGAACGGCCTGCCCGTCGACGAATGGGGCATCAAGGTCGACGAGAATTCGCGCCCTGTCGGCTCCTGCACGGCGCGTGGCGGCGACACCAACGGCCCAGCGGCGGTCTACTCGATCCAGAAATATCTCGACTGGCTGAAGGCCTACGCTCCGGCGGAAGCCCAGGGCATGACCTTCTCCGAATCCGGCCCGGTGCCGGCGCAGGGCGCGGTCGCGCAGCAGATCTTCTGGTACACCGCCTTCACCGCTTCGATGGTCGACGCCGGCGCCAAGGCGGTGCTGAACGACGACGGCACGCCGAAATGGCGCATGGCGCCGTCGCCGCACGGCGTCTACTGGAAGGACGGCATGAAGCTCGGCTATCAGGACGTGGGTTCCTGGACGCTGATGAAATCGACGCCCGACGATCGCGCCAAGGCCGCCTGGCTCTACGCGCAGTTCGTCACCTCGAAGACGGTCGACGTGAAGAAGAGCCATGTCGGCCTGACCTTCATCCGCGAGAGCACGATCCACGACAAGAGCTTCACCGAGCGCGCTCCGAAGCTCGGCGGCCTGATCGAGTTCTATCGTTCGCCGGCCCGCGTCCAGTGGTCGCCGACGGGTACCAACGTGCCTGACTATCCGAAGCTGGCCCAGCTCTGGTGGCAGGCGATCGGCGATGCCTCGTCCGGCGCCAAGTCGGCTCAGGAAGCGATGGACTCGCTCTGCGCCGAGCAGGAAAAGGTCATGAGCCGCATCGAGAAGTCGGGCGTCCAGGGCGATATCGGCCCGAAGATGGCCGAAGAGCATGACCTCGCCTATTGGAACGCCGACGCGGTCAAGAAAGGCAATCTCGCTCCTCAGTTGAAGATCGAGAACGAGAAGGAAAAGCCGATCACCATCAACTACGACGAACTGGTGAAGAGCTGGCAGCAGCAGTAACTGCATGACGCGGGCGTGCTTGCCCTTGTAGGAAGTGCGGGGGAGGCGGCTTTGCCGTCTCCCCTGTTGCATGAGAAGTGGGAGGATGCGGAATGAGCGGTTTTGTGCTGGCCATCGATCAGGGGACGACGTCGACCCGGGCCATCCTGTTCGACGACAAGATGAAGGTCGCCGGCGCCGGCCAGCAGGAATTCACGCAGCATTATCCGGCTTCCGGCTGGGTCGAACATGACCCGGAAGACATCTGGGCGAGTGTTCTCGCCACGGTGAAATCGGCGTTGAAGGCCGCCGGCCGCACGGCATCGGATGTCGCCGCGATCGGCATCACCAACCAGCGTGAGACCGTCGTCATCTGGGACAAGGGGACCGGCAAGCCGATCCATAATGCGATCGTCTGGCAGGACAGGCGCACCGCGCCGCTCTGTCAGAAGCTGAAGAAGCAGGGATTGGAGAAGACATTCACGAAGAAGACCGGCCTGCTGCTCGATCCCTATTTCTCCGGCACCAAGATCGCCTGGATGCTGGACAAGGTGAAGGGCGCCAGGAAGCGCGCCGAGAAGGGCGAACTGCTCGCCGGCACCATCGACAGTTTCCTGATCTGGCGGCTGACCGGCGGCCAGGTGCACGCCACCGATGCCACCAACGCCTCGCGCACTTTGGTCTACAACATCGAGAAGAATGTCTGGGACGACGAGCTGCTTTCGATCCTGAAGATCCCGGCCGCGATCCTGCCGCGGGTGAAGGATTGCGCCGACGATTTCGGCGTCACCGAGAAGAGCCTCTTTGGCGCCGAGATGCGAATTCTCGGCGTGGCCGGCGACCAGCATGCGGCGACGATCGGCCAGGCCTGCTTCGAACCCGGCATGATGAAATCCACCTACGGCACCGGCTGCTTCGCGCTGCTCAACACGGGCGCCGACCTGGTGCGCTCGAGGAACCGGCTTTTGACCACTATCGCCTATCGGCTCAACGGCAAGACAACCTACGCGCTGGAAGGCTCGATCTTCATCGCGGGCGCCGCCGTGCAGTGGCTGCGCGACGGCATCAAGGTGATCGGCAAGGCCGAGCAAAGCGGCGCCTTGGCGGCGGCCGCGGATCCGGCGCAACAAGTCTATCTAGTGCCGGCCTTCGTCGGCCTCGGCGCGCCGCATTGGGACGCGGACGCGCGCGGCGCTATCTTCGGCCTGACGCGCAACTCCGGCCCGGCCGAGTTCGCGCGCGCCGCACTTGAATCGGTCGCCTTCCAGACCCGCGACCTGCTCGACGCCATGCGCAAGGACTGGAAAGGCGCCTCGGCCAAGACGGTGCTTCGCGTCGACGGGGGCATGGTGGCGTCCGACTGGACCATGCAGCGGCTCGCCGACATTCTCGACGCGCCGGTCGACCGTCCGACGATCCTGGAGACGACGGCGCTTGGCGCCGCCTGGCTCGCCGGTTCGAAGGCCGGTGTATGGCCGAAGGCAAGGGAATTTGCTAAGAGCTGGGCGCTTGAACGGCGCTTCATGCCGCAGATGGATGCGGCCGCGCGCGGGGCGAAGCTGGCCGGATGGCGCGATGCGGTGCGCAGGACGTTGAGTGGGCAATAAGGAGCTGTCAGTCAGCGTGCAGGGTGAGGGGAATGGACCCAGACTGGTATGCTGCCTGGCGTGAGGAGGCTTTCGAACAACTTCGAGCGAAAAATAGGCGCTTGCAGGATGACTTCCGCCTTGGCAGTTGGTCTCGCTATAATTACGACCTGAAGGCTGGAAAGCTCCTTTTCTCAGAACAAGGCGTCGTCACGGTCGTCTCGGAGATCCAAATTGCTGGGTCAACGAGCGTTGAAGCTGGCAATTGGCTCTGGGCTTGGGCCAATTCGAATTGGCCCTCGGAATTCATAACTGACGCCCAGTCAGCCCGATCTTTCGGTAAGAAGCACGGCATCGGCGATTTAACTCGAGACTATGTGACGGGCGAAGATCTTGATGCACTCGGCTGGAAACTGACCTCAGCAGTGACTCGGATTTGCAACGCTTGCGGAGCCTATCGCTCTCCTCCAGATGACGGCGTAGGTCTTTATCTGATTCTCAAAAGCATTAGCTGGGCAAGCTGACCTGTGGGCGCGCTCAACTGTTGAAATCCGGCTGAACAACGACGAGAGAGCCCGTGCCTCTCGAGGCACGGGCTCAGTCAACGACCCTGGGTACTGACTGGAGGCCGTCAGTAGGGCGAAACGCACTGCTGACGCGGGCCGTTGTAGGGTTGGAAGGTGTTGTCCGAAGCGCGATACGAACGATAACGGTCGTAGCACCACTGTACGTGCGAGTTGCCGCGATAGACGCGGTTGTTCTCGCTGTTGACGATGGCGCCGGTGATCAGCGCGCCGGTGGCGAAAGCGGCAAGCGGGAACCAGTAGTCGCCATGACGGCGATAGCCGCGGCGATATTCACGATAGCCGCGATGGCCGTTCCAGTACATGCCGTCATTGCGCGAGAAACGCTGGCCGCCGCGCCAATGGCCGCCATGCCTCCATCGGAAATCGCGTTCTGCGACCGTCTGGACGTCGGACGAAGCCGGCGAAGCCTGCGGGACGAACACCTGGGCGGCGTTGGCCGGCACCGCCGCCGCGGCGGCGAACGAAACCGACAAGGTGGCGGCAAGCAAGCCCGATACGATCTTTTTCATGGGTCTTCTCCTGGGAAGGGTGGTTGACGTCCCTGTGCCGAAGGAACGGAAAATGACCTCAATGGTTCCCCTTTGAATCTCAAACCATTGTTATTTCAGGAGCTTCTGAGATAGCGAGGGAGATCGAAGCGGGCATCGCACTCGGCACCACGGATGCTTGATCGCCAGTCGCCAAAATTCGCCAGACCCGTTGATAACTCCGGCTGGCGGCCGTCTTTTTCCGGTTGACCGGCCGCGGCACTCTCCCTATGTTCCGCGCAATTTCGAGGGCGGCGTTTCGAGCCCGCGGGAGCGCGTAGCTCAGCCGGTAGAGCAACTGACTTTTAATCAGTAGGTCATGGGTTCGAATCCCATCGCGCTCACCAAAATTAATGATCCAAAACCGTCCGTGGTCCCGGCAATCGGAACAAAAACTCATGCGCGGCTGTTTCCCTCCCGAAGGGACCGCAATTCGGGATGCGGATGCAGTGGACGTAATGAACTTGGAACTGGCCAGGGCCAGGCAGCGCGTCAAGCGCGCAGAGATTTCGCTCAATCACGCAAAAGAACTGCTAGACGAGGAATGCGGCGTCGGGATCAATCTTGCCCTATGCGACCGCATAAGGTCGGAACAGCAGCGGGTCGCGGAGGCCAGAAAGCGGCTAACGAATATCGCTTCGATCGCCTCAGCCTGATGGGGTGACTTCCCCAAGACAAGGGTGATCCTGCCGCGTTACCTTGTCCCTGGATAAGGTCGTGGTTAAACTCGGCGCCTCCGAAGGAGGCTCCAGGATGACACTCGACCTTTCGGTAGACGCTGAGGCCCCCAAGGCGACGACACCGCCTGGCAAATATCTTTTTGGTCCGGTCGCCGACTTTCTCATGCTGGGCGGCAGCGCGTTTCTGATCCTGCCGGTGCTGTTCTTCGTGCCGCGCGCATATGAAGGCCCGCTGGCCGCGACGATGGTCGTCGTGGCCTATCTGGTGAACTATCCGCACTTCGCCCACTCCTACCAGATTTTCTACCGCAATTTCGGCCGCAAGGCGCGCGGCGACGGCTACGACAGGAGCCTGCAGCTTCGCTATATTTTCGCCGGCGTCATCGTTCCGGCGATCATGGCGCTGTTCTTTGCCTATGGCGCGGCGACGTCGAACACGCGGCTGCTGGGCTTCGCGGCCAACGCGATGTTCTTCTTCGTCGGCTGGCACTACGTCAAGCAAGGCTACGGCATGCTGATGGTCGACGCCGTCCTGAAACGCAAATTCTTCGATGACCGGGACAAGAAGGTGCTGCTCGTCAACAGCTACGCGGTGTGGATCCTGGCCTGGCTGCAGACGAATACGGCTGTGACGCAGGGGCAGTATTACGGCCTTCAATATTACACCTTCGCGGCGCCGTCATGGATCACCGACATTGCCGTGCTGGCGGCCGTCGGGTCGACGGCAGCCACGCTTTTGATGCTGGTCAACCGCTGGCGACGGAATGGCGGCGGACTGCCTTACAACGGCATCGTGGCCTATGTCGCGTCACTCTATCTCTGGATCCTGATCGCCAGGATCAACCCGCTCTGGTTGCTCGTGGTGCCGGCGCTTCACTCGCTGCAATATCTGGCCGTGGTGTGGCGCTATCAGACCAATGTCGAGCGTGACGTCTCGGACGCCGTGCGGGATCCGGAGCCGAAGATACTATCCGTGCTTGGGCCCCGCTACCGGTTGCGGGTGCTGGGGTTCATCATCGGCGGTGGCGCTCTCGGCTATCTCGGCTTCTGGCTGATCCCGTTCGTGCTGACCGCCCTGGTCCCCTACGACAGCCAGGTCCTCGGTTCCTCGCTGTTCTTCTTCATCGTGCTGATCTTCATCAACGTGCACCACTACTTCCTCGACAACGTGATGTGGCGCCGCGGCAATCCGGAAGTGTCTAAATACCTATTCCGGTAAAGTTGCGGCAGTCCGCGGATCACGCGATCAGCGACACATTTCCGCCGGCGTGGCGCTCGAGCCGTCCCGCCAGGTCGAGTTCAAGAAGCACCATCGCAATCTGCGCGGCGCTTAATCCCGTGTGGCGGATGATCTCGTCTATGCCTGTCGGCGTGGGCCCAAGCGCTTCCAGCACATCGGCGCGGTCGCTTTCGCCGGGCGGCGGCATGGCGGATATGTCGGGCGCCTCGGCAATTGGAGCGGTTCTTGGAGCCCGGGTGCCGGCAAGCGGCGCCAGCGCGCCGAGCACATCGGCGGCCTCGGTGACGAGCGTGACGCCGTCCTTGAGCAGAGCGTTGCAGCCGGCGGCGCGCGGATCGAGCGGCGAGCCCGGCACGGCGAAGACCAGCCGGCCCATTTCATTGGCGAGGCGGGCGCTGATCAGCGAGCCGGAGCGCTGTGCGGCCTCGACCACCACAAGTCCAAGCGCCATGCCGGCGACCAGGCGGTTGCGGCGCGGGAAATCCTGGGAGCGCGGCTGCCAGGCGAAGGGCATTTCCGAAACGATGGCGCCGCCACGATCGGCGATCTCATCGCACAGGCCGGCATTCTCGGACGGGTAGGGGACATCGAGCCCGCCGGCCAGCACGCCGATGGTGCCGGTCGAAACGCTGCCCTTGTGCGCGGCCGTGTCGATGCCGCGCGCCAGACCGGAAACGATGACGTAGCCTTCGCGGCCGAGATCGGCTGCCAGCATGCGCGCCATCTTGATGCCGGCCAGCGAGGCATTTCGGGCGCCGACAATCGCCACCGCCGGCAGGCGGAAGACCGCGCCTTCGCCCTTCACCGCCAGCAGCGGCGGCGGATTGTCGAGGGTCTTCAGCAAGGGCGGATAATCGGCCTCGCCAATGCCGACGAAGCGGGCGCCGGCGCGCCGGGCGGCGTCCAGCTCGGCTTCGGCCTCGGCGACGGAAGGGATGCGGACGATACGATTGGCGCCGCCGGAGATCATCAGTTCGGGCAGCATTTCAAGCGCGGCTTCGGCCGAGCCGAAGCGGTTGATCAACTCGCGAAACGAGGCCGGGCCGACATTGGGCGTGCGGATCAGGCGAAGCCAGGCAAGCCGCTGCCGGTCGCTGAGGCGCGGGCCGGCGGCCGGCGCGCTCATCCCTTCGCCCCGATCTTGCCTTCGGTGCCGGCCAGCAGCCTCGAGATGTTGGCATGATGCTTGACGATGACGATCAGGCTCATCACGGCGAACAGGCCGGCGATCTGCGGCGTGCTTATGAAATAGAGCGCGATCGGCACAATGACCGCCGCCGCCAGCGCCGCCAGCGAGGAATAGCGGAACAGGAAGGCCATTGCGAGCCAGACGACGGCGAAGACCAGCATGCCTTGCCAGGCAAGGCCGAGCAGCACGCCCAGATAGGTGGCGACGCCCTTGCCGCCCTTGAAGCCGAGCCAGACCGGGAAGAGATGTCCGAGGAAAGCGCCGAAGCCGGCCAACAGGCCGAAGTCCGGCGAAAAATGCCC
The DNA here is from genome assembly GCF_006439495.1 of Mesorhizobium sp. B3-1-8. NCBI lineage: Bacteria > Pseudomonadati > Pseudomonadota > Alphaproteobacteria > Hyphomicrobiales > Phyllobacteriaceae > Mesorhizobium > Mesorhizobium sp. B3-1-8. The sequence continues at coordinate 104,736 of NZ_VFTK01000007.1, read as the reverse complement.
GGCGACCAGCACCGCGGCCGTGCCTTTCAGCGCATCGAGCAGCAGCGTGGCGGCAGCGAGCCCTTTATTGCCCGTCCTCAGCACATTGGTCGCGCCGATATTGCCGGAGCCGATCTTGCGAACGTCGCCGAGCCCGGCCGCGCGGGTGATCAGGAGCCCGAACGGGATCGAGCCGAGCAGATAGCCGAAGACGAGCGCGACCGCGTAACCCATTGTTTCCCCCTTATTTCCTGTGCTCCGGCTGCTCGCTCTAGGATTGAGATACTGTGCGTTATGCAACCATGGTTTGCAAGAGCTAGCTCTGCTCAGGCATCAGTTGGTCATAATGGTAGAGTCGGGAGGGTTCGCCAAGCAACTCTGTGCAGGGGCAGGCCAGACAGGGCTCAAAGCGGTGGGTGGTCTATGCGGAAAACACCGTGCGTCCCGCAACCATCGTCTGCAAGACCTTGCCCTGCAGGCGCGCGCCTTCGAAACAGGTGTTCTTCGAGCGCGATCGCAGACCGCTTTCGCTGACGATCCACGGCTCGTCGACGTCGACAAGTACGAGATCGGCCGGCGCGCCCGGCTTCAGCGTGCCGCCCGGCAGGCCGAACAGTCTTGCCGGCGCCGTGGACAGCGTCTCGATCAGCCTCAGCAACGGCACGTCGGCATTGTGGTAGAGCCGAAGTGCTGCGCCAAGCAGCGTCTCCAGCCCGATAGCGCCGGCGGCGGCATCGGCAAAGGGCAGGCGCTTGGTGTCGACGTCCTGAGGGTCGTGCGAGGAGACGATGATGTCGATCGTGCCGTCCTTGATCGCCTCGATCATCGCCAGCCGGTCGTCCTCGGCGCGCAAGGGCGGGGTCAGCCGGAAGAAGGTGCGGTATTCGCCGACGTCATTCTCGTTGAGCGACAGGTTGTGGATGGCGACGCCGGCCGTGACATTGGCGCCGTCGGTCTTGGCCCTGTTCACCGCGCCGGCCGCCATCGCCGACGAGATCTTGGCGGCGTGGTAGGCGCCACCGGTCAACCGGGCCAGTGCCAGGTCGCGTTCAAGAGGAATGAGCTCGGCCTCGCGCGGGACGCCAGAGAGGCCAAGCCAGCTTGCGTAGAGCCCCTCGTTCATCACACCGGACGAGGCGAGGTCGGCATCCTGGGTTTCATGCGCGATCACACCGCCGAAATCGCGGGCGTAGGTGAGCGCGCGGCGCATCACCAGCGCATTGGCGATCGTGTGGCGGCCGTCGGTGTAGGCAACGGCGCCGGCTGCGCGCAGCAGGCCGAATTCGGTCATTTCGCGGCCTTCGAGGCCCTTGGTGATCGCGGCCGCCGGAAAGATGTTGACGCTTGCGGTGTCGCGTGCCGTGCGCAGCACGAATTCGACCAGCGCCACATTGTCGATCACCGGATCGGTGTCCGGCATCATGACGACGGAGGTGACGCCGCCCGCCGCCGCCGCCACGCTTGCCGAGGCGATGGTTTCGCGATGTTCGCCGCCTGGTTCGCCGATGAAGACGCGCGCGTCGACAAGGCCCGGAATGATCGTCTTGCCGGCGCAGTCGACGACGGCGGCGCCTTCCGGCACGCCCTGGTTCAATGCCGCCTTTCCGGCCGCGACGATTCTGCGGCCGTCGACGATGACGCTGCCGATCTCGTCGACGCCGCGCGACGGGTCGACAATGTGCGCCTTGCTGAAGACGGTCACGCTCATGCGCCGCGCCCCTCATGGTTGCGGCGCGGGTCGAGCAGAGCTTCCATGACCGCCATGCGTACGGCGACCCCCATCTCCACCTGTTCCTGGATGACGCTTTGCGGCCCATCGGCGATTTCGGAGGCGATTTCCACGCCACGATTCATCGGACCGGGATGCATGACCAGCGCATCGTCCTTGGCGGCCTTCAGCTTTTCGGCATCCAGGCCGAAATAGTGGAAATATTCGCGGATCGACGGCACGAACGCGCCTTCCATGCGCTCGCGCTGCAGGCGCAGCATCATGACGACGTCGGCATCCTTCAGGCCCTCGGCCATCGAGCGCGCGACGATCACGCCCATCCTGTCGATGCCGGACGGCAGCAATGTCGAGGGCGCGACGACGCGCACCTGCGCGCCAAGCGCGTTCAAAAGCATGATGTTGGAGCGGGCGACGCGCGAATGCAGGATGTCGCCGCAGATCGCCACGATCAGCTTCGACAGCGGCCCCTTGGCGCGGCGGATGGTCAGCGCATCGAGCAGCGCCTGCGTCGGGTGCTCGTGCGCGCCGTCGCCGGCATTGACCACCGAGCAGCCGACCTTCTGTGCCAGGAGCGCCGCCGCGCCGGCCGACTGGTGGCGGATGATGAGGATGTCCGGGCGCATGGCGTTGAGCGTCATTGCGGTATCGATCAGCGTCTCGCCCTTCTTCACCGAAGAGCTTGCCACCGACATGTTCATGACGTCGGCGCCAAGCCTTTTCCCGGCCAGTTCGAAGGACGACTGCGTGCGGGTCGACGCCTCATAGAACAGGTTGATCTGGGTTCGGCCGCGCAGCGTCGAGGTCTTCTTTTCCGATTGCCGCGAGATCGCCACGGCCTGGTCCGCCCGATCGAGCAGCAGCTCGATATCGGCGGGGGAAAGATCGCGGATGCCTAGAAGATGGCGGTGGGGAAAGAGCGGCAGGGACGAAGCGTCGGTCATCTCAAGGCGCTGCTATAGGGTGCGGTCCGGCCTGCCGCAAGCGCCAGCTTTGGATTGCGAGCGTTCTCCCCGGTATTTTCGTCGCGCGCCTTGCATGGCTTGGGCTATAAGGCCCAGTGGCTTCGGATTCGCGACCGCGGCCTAAAATGATAGGACCTCCCTACCAGACGAAGGATTGGGCTTGACCGACGAGGTGATCAACCAGCCGCCGCCGTTGACGGGCGGCAACGCATGGCGGGGCGATCCGTTGCTCATCCAGCTTGCCGAGCGTTTTTCCGACCCCGTGCGCAAGGATCTCGACGGGCTTGGCCGTTTCGTCATGACGCAGGAGGCGCAGGAGCTCGCCCGCCTCGCCAACACCGACACGCCGAAATTGCGGACGCATGACCGCCAGGGCCGCCGCCTCGACCTGGTCGAATACCATCCGGCCTATCACGCCTTGATGCGCCGCTCGGTCGCCGGTGGGCTGCATTCTTCCGTGTGGGAAAACGGCGATGCCGAGATCGGCCGTCGCCATCAGGTGAGGGCGGCGCGCTTTTATCTGACCGCCGAGCTCGAGACCGGGCATCTTTGTCCCATCACCATGACCAGCGCCTCGCTGGCGGCCTTGATGGCAAGTCCGAAGCTTTTCCGCGAATGGGCGCCGCGCGTAACGACGCGCAAATATGACCAGACACAGAAGCCTCCGGTGCAAAAGACCGGACTGACGCTCGGCATGGGCATGACCGAGAAGCAGGGCGGCACCGATGTGCGCGCCAACACCACCAGGGCGGAGCGCACGGGAAGCGGGTTCTACCGGTTGACCGGCCACAAATGGTTCATGTCGGCGCCGATGTCGGATGCCTTCCTGGTGCTCGGTCAGGCGCCAGAGGGACTGTCCTGCTTCCTCGTGCCGCGCATCCTGGGCGACGGCTCCGGCAACGGCTTCCGCTTCCAGCGTCTGAAGGACAAGCTCGGCAACCGCTCGAACGCCTCGTCGGAGGTGGAGTTCGTCAACGCGATCGGCGAGATGGTCGGCGACCCAGGCGCCGGCGTGAAGACGATCATGGACATGGTGACGCTGACCAGGCTCGACTGCGCTGTCGCTTCGTCGGCGCTGATGCGGGCGGGCCTCGCCGAGGCCGTCCATCACACGCGTCATCGCCAGGTGTTCGGCTCCAGCCTGATCGACCAGCCGCTGATGCAGCGGGTTCTGGCCGACATGGCGCTCGATGTCGCCGCGGCCACGGCGCTGTCGTTCCGGCTGGCGCGCTCTTTCGACGAGGCGGCAAGCGATCGCGGCGAGGCGGCCTTTGCCCGCGCCATGACGCCTGTCGTCAAATACTGGGTCTGCAAGATCGCGCCGCAGCTGCTTTACGAGGCGATGGAATGCCTTGGCGGCAACGGCTATGTCGAGGAAGCGCCGCTTGCCCGCTACTACCGGGAGGCGCCGGTCAACGCGATCTGGGAGGGCTCGGGCAATGTCATGGCGCTCGACGTGCTGCGCGTGCTTGGCCGCGCGCCCGGCCTGTTCGAGGAGGTGCTAACCGGCATCGACCGCGATCTCGGCACCGGCGGGCGCGGCACCATCGGCGTGCTGAAAGCCGCCATGCAGGTCGCCGCGACCGACCAGGGCTCGGCGCGGCTGCTCACCGAACAGCTGGCGCTTTCGGCCGCCGCGGCGGAGCTTCGCAGGTTGGGGGCAGGGCGGATCGCCGACGCCTTCGTCGAAACCCGGCTCGGCGGCCAGTGGCGCACCACCTACGGCATGCTCGATTCGCGCCACGACGCGCGCATGATCATCGACACGCTCTATCCGCCGGTGACCTGATCCTTTTCGGCATCATGCCCCCAAAGGCGGATTGCCGATCTGTGGATAGCTGTTAACCTTAACAAATGGTTTCCGTTGCGGCGAACCGTTGCAAAGCCCAATCTCCGCTTGCTGGAGTAGGGAACGGTTAACCATGACCCCCCGAGCTCCGCCAGCGGGAAGCGTATGCGGCACGTGTTGAGCTCAGTTCTGGCCTTGCATTGGGCGGTGGTTTTCGCCCTGCTTGCCTATATCTGCATAGACGGAAGCCGCGGCATAGCGGCGGCGCTTGGCGTGCTCGGCCTCTCAGTCCAGGGGAACCGGTTTCCGCAGTTTGAAAATGCCGCCGTGGTCGCGCCGCTTTCGGTCGCGCTTTTGACCGTCGCGGTGCTGTTCTGCTGGACCTTCGTCGAAACGCTGCTGAACGCGGCGGCAAGGCCGGACGCGGGCGAGAGCGTGGCGCGGATCGCCTTCATCTCGGCATCTTTCCTGCTTTCGCTGATCCTCATCGGCGGCGTGGCGCAAGGCGTCGACGGCCTGTTCATGATCGTCGCCATACAGATGACGGCGCTGCTTGCTTCCTACGTCGCCGTGCTGGCCGAACGGCGCTCCACCTTCGCCGCAATGAATTTGCCGGAGGGCGATGTTCGCGCCGCCTCGCGCATGGCGATGGGCGCCGCGCACAGCTCGCTCCTTTCCCGCATATCCGGCCGCCCGGAACGCAAGCCAGGAGGCAGCCGCTGATGCGCACGCTGTTCGCACTGTGGGCCGCTCCGATGGCCATCTTCTGGGGATGGTTCTTCCTGTCGCTCAACGACATGAATTTCGGCTATGTGATGCTGAGCCGCCAGCTGCATGATTTCGTCTTCGAGCTCTATGGCCAGATGCTGGGCATCGATCCGGCCATTATCCCCGGCATGGTGGCGCGGACCTGCATTTTCGACTTTTTCCTGCTGATGGGGCTTTGGGTCTTCCGCCGCCGGCGCAACATCGCCGAATGGATCAGACAGCGCCGGCAGGGCGATATCAGCTCCGGTCGGTTCGGCCGAGCGACTGAAGCCGGTCCAACGCTCCCTGCAGAATAAAGGCGGCGGCCGCCGAATCGATCTTGCCGGCGCGCTTCTTGCGCGAGAAATCCATCTCGATCAGTGTGCGTTCAGCAGCGACCGTCGACAGCCGCTCGTCCCACAGCACGAAGGGCAGGTCCGACAGCGGCGCCATGTTGCGGACGAAGGCGCGCGATTTCTGGGCCCGCGGTCCTTCCGAGCCGTCCATGTTGACCGGCAGGCCGAGCACGACGGCGCCGACATTGTCCTTCTCGAACTGAGCGAGCAACTGGGCGGCATCGAGCGAAAACTTCTTGCGCAGGATGACCGGGCGCGGATGGGCGAAGGACAGCACGCGATCGGAAACCGCCACGCCGATCGTCTTGTCGCCGAGATCGAGCCCGGCGAGCGTCCTGCCGCCGGCAAGCCGTTCCGGCAGTTCCTCGATTGAAATAATGCCCAACGGCTTTTTCCTGACATCCGGGCGTCACACATTCTTTTGACGGTGAGAAGCGCCGCGCTACTTTCAATTTGCCGGGAGCGTTCTATCTTCCGGCAACGGAAAAATCGAGGAAGCATTCATGAAACTGACCTGGTACGGACATTCGGCATTCCGCGTCGAGACCAAGGACGCCACCATTCTCATCGACCCCTATCTGGTCGGCAACCCGTCCTGGACGGACGGCTGGGAAGGGCCGGCTGAGGGCGTGACCCATGTGCTCCTGACCCACGGCCACAACGACCATGTCAGCGGCGCGGTCGAGGTGTTGAAGAAAAGCGGCGCCATGCTGGTCGCCAATTTCGAGATCTGCATGTATCTCGTCGGCCAGGGGGTCAGCGGCGACAAGATCAATCCGGGCAATCTCGGCGGCACGGTCGATTGCGGGCCGTTCACCACCACTTTCGTGCAGGCGTTGCATTCGTCCTCCTTCGGCGGTGAGGGCGGCACGAACACCTATCTCGGCAATCCGGGCGGGCTTGTCCTGCACTTTCCCGAGGACAAGACGCTCTACCACATGGGCGACACCGACATCTTCTCCGACATGGGGCTGATCAACGAGCTGCACGAGCCGAAGATCGGCATCGTGCCGATCGGTGACCGCTTTACCATGGGCGGTGCGGTGGCGGCGCTTGCCTGCCGCCGCTTCTTCGGCTTCGACACAGTCGTTCCCTGCCATTTCGGCACTTTCTCGATGATCGATCAGACCGCCGACAAGTTCGTCACCGGCATGGAAGGGTCGGGCGTCAAGGTAGCGTTGCCGGAAATAGGCAAGGCGGTCACGATCTAGGTTTCTCCGTCAGGAATCTGGAATAAAATCATAGCCTTGAGACAGACTCTTTGCGTTTCGATGCTGGTCGCGGCAACGCCGGCGCCGGCGGCTGACGATTTCATCGAGGGCGTCTACCTGCAATCCGAGGATCTCTGCGACAAGGCCAAGAACGAGACGCTGCAGACCGTGATCGACGCCGGCAACATCGTGCTGACGGCTAAGGGATTGCAAGGGGTCGAGTACTATTGCGAGTTCCTCCAGGTCAGCAAGGCACGCAGCGCGCCGAGCTGGGCCGTGACCGCGATCTGCCGGGAACCCGACCATGTGTTTCCGGACGTGCTTTCGGTCACCCCGGTAAACGCAAAACAGATCGACCTTGTCTCGGTCCGGCCGGTCGACGATGAGGGTGCGCGGTCCGGCAACGGCGGCAGCTACTATCATTGCGAAGGCGTGGCGCTGCCTCAGTAGCCGAGCGGGTGGCCGCGTGCCGACCGCTCCGGCATCATCCATGTTGCGCGCTGAGCGCGGCGCCGCTATAGCCCGCACTGGCTTTCCCGAGGCGAAAAGAACATGTCCGTTGATCTCCAGACCGTGAAGCGCGTCGCGCACCTTGCCCGTATCGCGGTGAGCGAGCAGGACGCCGAGCGCATGACCGGCGAATTGAACGCCATCCTCGGCTTCGTCGAGCAATTGAACGAGGTCGATGTCTCGGGCGTCGAGCCGATGACCTCGGTCACGCCGATGGAGATGAAGAAGCGCCAGGATGCCGTGACCGACGGCAACAAGGCCGCCGACATCGTCGCCAACGCGCCGGCGACGGAAGAGAACTTCTTCCTCGTTCCGAAGGTGGTGGAGTAGGCTGTGGCTGTCGAGATCGCCATCGAGACGCCTTTGCAGGACGACGTGCGTGCGCTGATCGCCGAACTCAACGCCGCGCTGCTCGAGCTGACGCCGCCCGAGCATTGCTATCATCTCACCGTCGAGCAGATGGCGGACATGGATACGACGGTGTTCATCGCCCGCGACCACGGCCTTGCCGTCGGCTGCGGCGCGCTCAAGCGCCATGACGATGCCACCGGCGAGGTCAAGCGCATGTATACGCGGCCTTCGCACCGCGGCCGCAAGATCGGCGCCGAGATCGTCGGACGTGTCGAGGCGCTTGCCCGGAAGGAAGGGCTGAAGCGTCTGGTTCTCGAAACCGGCGATCGGCACCCTGCCGCCTGGACCGTTTATGAGCGCGCCGGATTCTCGCGTTGCGGACCGGTGCTGGATTATCCCGACTCCGAATGGTCGGTGTTTTACGAAAAGAGCCTTGCCTGATGAGCGATCTCACACATCTCACCATTTCCGAGGCCCGCTCCAAGCTGCGCGGCAAGGAGATCACCGCGGCCGAGATCACCGAGGCCTATCTCGCGGCGATCGATCGCGCCAATCCCGTGCTCAACGCCTATGTGGCTGTCACCGCCGACAAGGCGCGCGACATGGCCAAGGCTTCCGATGCCAGGCTCGCCACGGGCGAGGGCGGCGCGCTGGAAGGCATTCCGCTCGGCATCAAGGACCTGTTCGCTACCCAAGGCATCCACACCCAGGCCTGCAGCCATGTGCTGGACGGCTTCAAGCCGCGCTACGAATCGACCGTGACCAGCAACCTGTGGGCCGACGGCGCGGTGATGCTCGGCAAGCTCAACATGGACGAGTTCGCCATGGGCTCGTCGAACGAGACCTCCTATTACGGCCCGGTGATCAATCCGTGGCGGCGTTCGCGCCTCGACACGGTCGTCATGCCGACGACGCATCAGGGCGACGGTGGCTTTGTTTCCGCCGGCGGCACGAAGACGGCGCGGACCTTGGACAATGCCCAGTTGGTGCCGGGCGGCTCGTCCGGCGGCTCGGCATCGTCCGTGGCCGCCTTCCTCTGCGCGGGCGCCACCGCCACCGACACCGGCGGCTCGATCCGCCAGCCAGCCGCCTTCACGGCCACGGTCGGCATCAAGCCGACTTACGGGCGCTGCTCGCGCTGGGGCGTCGTCGCCTTCGCTTCCTCGCTAGACCAGGCGGGGCCGATCGCGCGCGACGTGCGCGACGCCGCCATCCTGTTGAAGTCGATGGCTTCCGTCGATCCGAAGGACACGACCTCGGTCGACCGCCCGGTGCCGGACTATGAAGCGGCGATCGGCAAGCCGGTCAGGGGCATGAAGGTCGGCATTCCGAAGGAGTACCGCGTCGACGGCATGCCGGAAGACATCGAGGCGCTCTGGCAGAAGGGCATCGCCTGGCTGAAGGATGCCGGCGCCGAGATCGTCGATATCTCCCTGCCGCACACCAAATATGCCTTGCCCGCCTACTATATCGTGGCACCCGCCGAGGCGTCGTCGAACCTCGCCCGCTATGACGGCGTGCGCTACGGCCTGCGCGTGCCCGGCAAGGACATCATCGACATGTATGAGAAGACGCGTGCCGCCGGCTTCGGTCGCGAGGTCAAGCGTCGCATCATGATCGGCACCTATGTGCTGTCGGCCGGCTACTACGACGCCTACTATCTGCAAGCGCAAAAGGTGCGCACGCTGATCAAGCGCGACTTCGAGAACGTCTTTGCCGCCGGCGTCGACGTCATCCTGACGCCTGCGACACCGTCGGCCGCCTTCGGCGTCGCCGACGAGGACATGGCTTCCGATCCGGTCAAGATGTACCTCAACGACATCTTCACCGTGACCGTGAACATGGCGGGTCTTCCGGGCATTTCGGTGCCGGCCGGCCTCGACGGCAAGGGCCTGCCGCTCGGCCTGCAGCTGATCGGTCGCCCGTTCGACGAGGAAACGCTGTTCCAGACAGCGCATGTGATCGAAAAGGCCGCGGGCAGATTCCAGCCGGAGAAATGGTGGTAGGATGTCGGCCCCGTCTCGCATATCCATTGTCGAGACGGCGGGCGAACTGATCATCGGCAACCCGCCGCGGCGTTCGGCCATAAGGACAGGCTTTGTCCTGCTCTCTGTCGGGATTGTCGCCGTCACCGCGTATTGGGGGTTCTTCGACAGGTCGCCGGCGACGATCGCGATGGGCCTCGTTGGTCTTGTTTCATTCCTGGCTGTCGTCGGGTTGTTCGCCTATTTCCTCGGCAAGGAATTGCTGTGGCTGGCTTGCGCCGGGGAAGAGCTGCGCGTCACCAAAACCACCGTGCTCCGCGAAACCAGGGGCAGCCCGCTTCCCGATCGCGCCTCCCTGACCTTCAGTGGGCCGCTCTCGGTCGAAATCCTGAACCATCCCTATCCGACCGACGAGGCCGGCCTGAAGGAAGTTGTCCGTTTGACCGGCGCAACAGGTTCAATCTCCTTTGGCCGGGAACTGAGCCGGCCCGAAGCTGAAGCGGTGGCGGAAGCCGTTAGGCGATTTACCGCCATCAACCATTCCTATGCGCGGTAGTGCCAAGCGTGTTCTACTATCTTTCCAAGATTCTCTGGTTCTTCATCCAGCCGATCAATCTGGCCATCTTCCTGCTGCTCGCCGGCCTGCTTGCGGCGCTGTTCGGGCGCCGGCGGCTGGCTGCAACCGGCAGCGTGCTGGCTTTTCTGATCCTGATGCTTTCGGCCTGGACGTCGGTTGGCGCGATGATGTTGACCCCGCTCGAAGAACGCTTCCCCAAGCCGCCACTACCGGAAAAGGTCGATGGCATCGTCGTGCTTGGCGGCGGCTTCGAGGGCGCCATCAACCTGGCGCGCGGCGGCTATGAGCTGAACAGCAGCGGCGACCGCATGGTCGAGACCGCGATCCTGGCGAGGCACTTTCCCCAAGCGAAGGTCGTCGTGTCCGGCGGCAACGGTTCGCTTTTCCTCGACGGCGAGGGCGACGCCGACACGGCACCGCGGCTGCTCGGGGCGCTCGGCGTTTCGGCCGATCGCATGATCCTCGAGGACAAATCCCGCAACACTTACGAGAATGCTGTCTTCTCGCGGAATCTCGTCGAGCCGAAACCGGGCGAGACCTGGCTGCTGGTCACCTCGGCTTTCCACATGCCGCGCGCCAAGGCGCTGTTCGACAAGGCGGGTTTTGCCACCATTCCGTGGCCGGTCGATTATCGCACCTCGGGCAGGGAAGGCGTCGGCTTCTACCGCGACAATCCGGTCGACTCGGTGCAGGCGACCACCATTGCGGTGCGCGAGTGGATTGGGCTTTTCGCCTACAGGCTGTCCGGCAGGATCGATCAGTTCTTCCCCGGGCCGGGCGGCTGACCGAGCACCGCCTACCGCGCCGCGGAGAAGAACTGACGGCGCACCAGCACGGCAAACAGCACCAGCGTCGACACCACGAACACCACCGGATCGACGAACCAGCCGAGATAGCCGATCGAGAAGAAGACGGCGCGCAGGCCCGAGTTGAAGTGATGTCGCTGGCGGAGCAAACAAGGTCGGCAGCCGCCGCGCCGCAGCATGCAAAACAGCGGAAACATCCCGGGAATTCCTATATGTAGGTTTCAAGCGACCCTCAGGAGACAACGCCCCCGTGTTCCTTTCGGTTTTCGACCTGTTCAAGATCGGCATCGGCCCGTCGAGCTCGCACACGATGGGGCCGATGACGGCCGCGCGCCGGTTCCTCGACGAGATCCTGGCCGGTGACTGGCCTCGTCCCGCCGGCGTCAAGGTCGACCGCATCGGCGCCAGCCTGCATGGCTCGCTCGCCTATACCGGCATCGGCCACGGCTCGGATCGGGCCGTGGTCCTCGGCCTGGCAGGCCAGACGCCGCAGACGGTCGATCCGGACGAGGCGGATGGCATCGTCGCCCGCATCGGCGCGGAGAAGCGCATTTCGCCGCCCGGGCACCCGGCATACCGCTTCGATCCCGCCAAGGACCTCGTGCTCGACCGCAAGACGCCGCTGACCGGTCATGCCAACGGCATGGCTTTCTATGCCTATGACGCATTCGACCGGCTGCTGCTCAAGCGCATCTATTATTCGATCGGCGGCGGTTTCGTCGTTTCGGAGGAAGAGCTGCAACGCATGAAGGCAAAGGGCTCGGTGACGACCGAGGGCAAAAACGTGCCGTACCCCTTCAAGAATGCCGTCGAAATGCTGGCGATGGCGGCCAAGAGCGGGCTTTCGATCGCCGAGATGAAGCGTGCCAACGAGGAAAAGCATATGTCGCGCGAGGAGCTCGACGAAGGCCTCGACGCGATCTGGGGCGCAATGAAGGGCTGCATCGATCGCGGCTTGTCGCAGGACGGCATCATGCCGGGCGGGCTGAAGGTGCGCCGCCGCGCGCGGCAGCTGCACGACAAGCTGCAGGAACAGTGGCAGCAGAACCGGCCCAATCCCTTGCTCGCCAATGACTGGCTGTCGATTTATGCGATGGCGGTCAACGAGGAAAACGCCGCCGGCGGGCGCGTGGTGACCGCGCCGACCAATGGCGCCGCCGGCACGTTGCCGGCAGTGCTGCGCTACTGGCTCCATTTCCATCCTGAAGCCGACCAGCCGAGCATCCGCGACTTCCTGCTGACGGCCGCCGCCGTCGGCGGCATCATCAAGTCCAACGCCTCGATCTCGGGCGCCGAGGTCGGCTGCCAGGGCGAGGTGGGTTCGGCTTCGGCGATGGCCGCCGCCGGCCTGTGCGCCGTCATGGGCGGCACGCCGGAGCAGGTGGAGAACGCCGCCGAGATCGCGCTCGAGCATCATCTCGGCATGACGTGCGATCCCGTCGGCGGCCTGGTGCAGGTGCCCTGCATCGAACGCAACGCGCTGGGCGCGGTGAAGGCGGTGACGGCCGCTTCCTTGGCCATCAAGGGCGACGGCACGCATTTTGTGCCGCTCGATGCCGCGATCGAAACCATGCGCCAGACCGGCCTCGACATGAACGAGAAGTACAAGGAAACCAGCCTCGGCGGCTTGGCGGTCAACGTCGTCGAGTGCTGAGGTCTCATCGAGAGTCCAGGCTGGCCCTGTGGAGAAGTCGCTCAAGGCGTTGACGCGTCGACCCTTGCGGCTAAATCTTGGGACATGTCACTTAATCTCCTAAAACTGTGCGTCGGCTGCGACAGCGTCGAGGACCTCGAAGAGTGGATTGCGTTCCGCCTCGACGAGCGGCGCCGTGCTGGCGAGCCGGCCGAGCACTGGCACACCACCCGCATGGTGCCGACGCGCGGCGGGGAGATCACCGATGGCGGCTCGCTCTATTGGGTGATCAAGGGCAATGTGCAGTGCCGGCAGCTGATCACCGAGATCCGGCCCTTTACCGACCGCGAGGGCATCGGCCGCTGCCATCTTATGCTCGATCCGAATGTGGTGCGCACCGACTGGCAGCCGCGCCGCGCCTTCCAGGGCTGGCGCTATCTGAAGCCCGCCGATGCGCCGGCCGATCTTGGCAAGGGCAGGACGGCGCTCGCCGAAATGCCGCCCAAGCTGAGGCTCGAACTCGCCGAACTCGGTCTGCTCTAGCGCGGCTTTGTTTACCGCCCGCGGCGCTGGCCCTTCGGCTCGTCCGATGTGGGACTTGCAAGCGCCGGACCTTGGTCCCATCCTATTTCTTATGCTCGGTCATCCGTATGGCGGTGCTAATCGATGGGCGTGATCCTTGCTTTGGCAGCGGTGCTCGTGGTGCTTTTCGGCGCCGCGATGCTCTTTGTGCGCGCGGATGCGGCAAGGATGGCCGACGGTCTGAGATCGCTTGGGCCGGCCTTCCTGGGGCTGGTTGGCGCGCCCATGCTGATCTTCGGCCGCAGCCTTATCGGCGGACTGCTTTTGCTCGCGGCGCTGGCCTGGGTCGGATGGATACGCACAAGGCGGCCTCCGGCGCGGGCGGCCGCCTCCAAGCATTCGACAGTGCGCACCGCCGCGCTCGAAATGGACCTCGACCACGACAGCGGCAGGCTCGAGGGGCTTGTCTTGGCCGGGCGTTATGAAGGCAAGATGCTGGGGGCCATGGGACTGACGGACCTGCGCCAACTTCATGGCGAGCTCAGTCCCGATCCAGAGAGCCGCCAGCTCCTAGAGACGTATCTTGACGGCCGTTTTCCCGTCTGGCGCAAGGACGCGCAGCCTCACGGTGGCGAAGGGCTGGGTGTTGCGCCAGGTGCGGGCGCCATGACTAAGGAGGAGGCCTACAAGGTCCTTGGTCTTGAAGCGGGGGCTGCCGCGGCGGATATCCGCAAGGCGCACCGCCGCCTGATGCAGCGCTTGAACGCCGATGTCGGCGGCACGTCTGTCCTGGCGGCGCGGATCAATGAAGCCAAGGACGTCTTGCTCTCCAATCACGATTAGTCTCCTTCGACGCCGGTACCTTCCGGGAGATTCAACAGCCGCCTATTGCTCGACGGCGTAGCACGATATTTTCTTGCGCTTCAGGGCATCGCAGGCCTTCCAGGCGGCGCCCTTCGAGCCGAAGCCGCCGAAGCGGGCGCGGTAGTAGGTTGTGCCGTCCTTGTCGAATGCGACGGTGAAGCCCGATGCGTCGGCCAGAATCCTCGGCGCCTGCTTGGCGGTCTGATCGAGCAGCGCCTGGGCTCCCGTTTTCGTCGGCGAGGAGGCAACCTGAACCACCCAGCCGGACGGCACCGACGACGTCCTGACCGGATCGATCGCGGGCGCGACCGGCGCGGGTTCGGCATAGGCGGTGACGACCTGGGGCGAAGTCTCCTGGGATTCAGGGGCAGGTGCCATGGCGGCGACGGCAACCGTCTTCACCTTCTTGACCTTGATGACGGGCTTCGTCTGCTCGGCGACCTGCTGGGCGTCGTCGTCCTGGACGTCATCGTCGGCTGAGGCAACGACAGTGTCATCCGTTGCCGGCTTGGCGTCCGGAGTGGGCGCGTCATGCTTGGGCAAGAAGACCTTGGCCAAGGTCTTGATCGGATTGTCGCCGCCCTTGGCGATGAGATCGCCACCGCCGCGCGTCGAAGCGCGCGGCAGATAGGTGTTGATCAGCGCGGCCATCTGGTTGTCGCGGCTGCGCCCGGAAGCGCCGCCCATCACCACCGCGACGAGGCGGCGATCGCCATCGGCCACGGAGGAGACGAGGTTGTAACCCGAGGCGCGGGTGTAGCCGGTCTTGATGCCGTCGACGCCCTTGATGCGGCCAAGCAGGCGGTTGTGGCCGTTGATGCGCTGGCGGCCATACAGGAACGAGCGCTGCGAGAAATAGCCGTAATATTGCGGGTAGTGCTCACGCAGTGCGATGCCAAGCATGGCCATGTCGTGCGCCGTGGTGAACTGGCCGGGATCGGGCAAGCCGTTGGCGTTGCGGAAAACGGTGCCATTCATGCCGAGCTGGCGCGCCTTGGCCGTCATCATGCGGGCGAAATTGTCTTCGCTGCCGCCGAGCATTTCGCCGAGCGCGGTTGCCGAGTCATTTGCCGACTTCGTTACGATCGACAGAATAGCTGTTTCGACCGGAACCGAGCCGCCGGGCCGAACGCCGAGCTTGGTCGGTGCCTCGGCGGAGGCATGCGCGGAAAACGGAACCGGCGTGTTCTTGCTGATCCTGCCTTTCGCCAACGCCTCGAAGGTCAAATAGAGCGTCATCATCTTGGTGAGCGAAGCCGGATAGCGCCGGCCATTGGCATCGGCCGAATAAAGCACCTTGCCGGTCTTGGCGTCGACGACGATGGCCGCGGACCTTGCCGCAAGAGCCGAAGCGACATCGGCGGCGACAATCGTCACCGCGAGCGCGGCAACCATGATTGCCTTGAAGGAGAGAGAAGATTTGGAGACGAAGCCCGACAACGCCTGACGCACCGTTACTTACCCTGAATTTTCGTTGCCCCGGAGGCGGCAAAGGGAGGCCTGCCTCGCTTCCGGCCAAGCTATCGCGCCCAGCGTTACCAATCCGTTTATGGTAACCGCAGCGTTCACCATTTTTCGGCAAATCGAGCTTCTCTTTAATCGAATTTTACCGGCCGCCGGCGCTGGGCCCCTGCTTACCCAAGGGATTCTTGACTTTTGTGCATCGCACAATATATTGAGGTGCATTGCACAAGGGCGCCCGGGGCCAAAAAGGGCGTTTCAACCAAAGGGAAGCATGAAATGACCCAGACCTATGAGGACTTCACGAAATACGGCAAGGAATTTGCCGACACCGGGCTGAAGAGCTTTGCCTCGCTCAGCAAGGGCGCGCAGGCGATCGCCACCGAAGCCGGCGAATACACCAAGAAGAGCTTCGAAGCCGGCAGCGCCGCCTTCGAGAAGCTGTTCGCGGCCAAGTCGATCGAGAAGGCCGTCGAGATCCAGACCGATTACGCCAAGCAGAGCTATGAGAGCTTCGTGGCCGAGGCCAGCAAGATCGGCAATCTCTATGCCGAACTCGCCAAGGAAGCTTACAAGCCCTTCGAATCGGTGGTCGCCAAGGCGAAGTAATTTCGCCCAATCACACCCGACAAGGCCAGCCGGCCAGTCGGAAAGGCCCGGTCGCGGAAACGCGGCCGGGTTTTTTCATGCGCGAGCGCAACTCGATGCACATTAACCGCATTCACGATTGAGAAATTCGCAGAGGTTTGCCCACCTAGCCATATTGTCAGCTAAACAGAAGGGCTTAAAATCGTTCATCGAGAACCTACATGTTGAACTCGCATGAGGATTCGAAAAGGCTGGACTACGTGACGATCGGTTTGACTGCCACGGCAGGCGTGGTGCGAATGCAAGGTGACGGAGACCGCAACGATCCCGGTCGCGGCACCGCTGTCATCACGCGCACCAAAACCAAGACCAAGAAGCCCAGTCTCTACCGGGTCCTCATTCTGAACGACGACTACACGCCGATGGAGTTCGTCGTTCACGTCCTGGAGCGGTTTTTCCAAAAGGACCGCGAGGCCGCCACACGCATCATGCTTCATGTTCACAATCATGGAGTGGGCGAGTGCGGTGTCTACACATTCGAGGTGGCCGAGACCAAAGTGTCCCAGGTCATGGATTTCGCCCGACAGAATCAGCATCCGCTGCAATGCGTGATGGAGAAGAAGTGAGGTAACATGCCGGCTTTCTCCCAAGGCCTGGAAAAGGCGCTACATCAGGCGCTGACATTCGCCAACGAGCGGCATCATGAGTATGCGACGCTCGAACATTTGCTGCTCGCCCTGATCGACGACACCGAGGCGGCCGCCGTCATGCGTGCCTGCAACGTTGATCTCGACGAGCTCAAGCATACGGTTCTCACCTATATCGACACCGAGCTCGACAACCTCGTCACCGGTTACGACGAGGATTCGAAGCCGACGGCAGGTTTCCAGCGCGTCATCCAGCGCGCCGTGATCCATGTGCAGTCGTCCGGCCGCGAGGAAGTGTCCGGCGCCAACGTGCTCGTCGCCATCTTCGCCGAGCGCGAGAGCCACGCCGCCTATTTCCTGCAGGAACAGCAGATGACCCGCTACGACGCGGTCAATTACATCTCGCATGGCATCGCCAAGCGCCCGGGCGCTTCGGAGTCGCGCACGCCGCGCGGCGCCGAGGACGAGCAGGGCGGCCAGAATGGCGCCGAGCCGCAGGAAGAGGGCGGCAAGAAGAAGCAGCAGGACGCGCTGACGGCCTACTGCGTCAATCTCAACAACAAGGCGCGGGCCGGCAAGATCGACCCGCTGATCGGCCGTGACAGCGAGATCAACCGCACCATCCAGGTGCTGTGCCGCCGTTCCAAGAACAACCCGCTCTATGTCGGCGACCCCGGCGTCGGCAAGACGGCGATCGCCGAAGGCCTCGCCAAGCGCATCGTCGAAGGCGACGTGCCTGAAGTGCTGCAGGACGCCACCATTTTCGCGCTCGACATGGGCACGCTCTTGGCCGGCACCCGCTATCGCGGCGACTTCGAGGAGCGGCTGAAGCAGGTCGTCAAGGAGCTCGAGGATTATCCGGGCGCTGTGCTGTTCATCGACGAGATCCACACGGTGATCGGGGCGGGCGCCACTTCGGGCGGCGCCATGGATGCATCGAACCTTCTGAAGCCGGCGCTATCGTCCGGCGCCATCCGCTGCATCGGCTCGACCACCTACAAGGAGTTCCGCCAGTTCTTCGAGAAGGACCGCGCGCTGGTGCGGCGTTTCCAGAAGATCGACGTCAACGAGCCGACCATCGAGGACGCCATCGAGATCATGAAGGGCCTGAAGCCCTATTTCGAGGAGTTCCACAAGGTCCGCTACACGAGCGAAGCCATCAAGGCCTCGGTCGAGCTGTCGGCGCGCTACATCAACGACCGCAAGCTGCCGGACAAGGCGATCGACGTGATCGACGAGACCGGCGCCTCGCAGATGCTGGTGCCGGAAGCCAAGCGCAAGAAGACGATCGGCATCAGGGAGATCGAGGCGACGATCGCCACCATGGCGCGCATCCCGCCGAAGACCGTCTCGGCCGATGACGAGAAGGTGCTGCAGGGCCTCGATATCGAGCTGAAGCGCGTCGTCTACGGCCAGGATACGGCCATCACCGCGCTGACCTCGGCGATCAAGCTGGCGCGCGCCGGCCTGCGCGAACCGGAGAAGCCGATCGGCTCCTACCTGTTCTCAGGGCCAACCGGCGTCGGCAAGACGGAAGTGGCCAAGCAGCTTGCCGCCTCGCTTGGCGTCGAGCTGATCCGCTTCGACATGTCGGAATATATGGAACGCCACACCGTCTCGCGGCTGATCGGCGCGCCTCCCGGCTATGTCGGCTTCGACCAGGGCGGCTTGCTGACCGACGGCGTCGACCAGCATCCGCACTGCGTGCTGCTGCTCGACGAAGTCGAGAAGGCGCATCCGGACCTGTTCAACATCCTGCTGCAGGTGATGGACCACGGCAAGCTGACCGACCACAACGGCAAGCAGATCGACTTCCGCAATGTGATCCTGATCATGACCACCAATGCGGGCGCGTCGGATGCGCAGCGCGCGGCGATCGGCTTCGGCTCGACCAAGCGCGAAGGCGACGACGTCGAGGCGATCAACCGGCTGTTCACGCCGGAGTTCCGCAACCGTCTGGACGCTATCATCCCGTTCGGCTCGTTGCCGGTGCCGGTCATCCATCAGGTGGTGCAGAAGTTCGTCATGCAACTCGAGGCGCAGCTGTCCGAGCGTGGCGTTACGTTCGACCTGTCGCCGGACGCGATCGCCTGGCTGGCCGACAAGGGTTACGACGAGCGCATGGGCGCGCGTCCGCTCGGCCGCGTCATCCAGGAGCACATCAAGAAGCCCCTGGCCGACGAGGTGCTGTTCGGCAAGCTCAAGAAGGGCGGCACGGTGCGCGTCACCGTCGAGAAGAAGGAAACCGGCGAGTCCGGCCTGAAGCTCGAATCGCTCGCCGACGAGTCGCCGGTGCAGCCGAAGAAGGAAGAGCCGGAAGACGCGCCGAAGCCGAAAAAGGCGGTCGCCAAGAAGCCTGCGCCCAAGAAGGCGGTGGCGCAGAAGCCGGAGCCGAAAGGCAAGGACGGCAACAAGCGCAGCCTTGTGCCGCAACTGCCGCGCAAGGGCTGACAAGCCCTCGCTTGAAATACAGAAGGCCCCGGAAACGGGGCCTTTTTTCGTTGAACAGGAGCACCGCTTGGAAGCCGGACAGATCATCATCCTCAACGGCGCGCCGCGCTCGGGAAAATCGAGCATCGCCGCGGCGATCCAGGAGACATTCGAGGGTGTGTGGATCAATCTCGGCGTCGACGCCTGCGCCCAAGCCACGCCGCCGCGGCTGCGCCCGGGTATCGGCCTGCGTCCCGGCGGCGAACGCCCCGACATCGAGGCTTTCGTGCCGCTGCTTTACGCCGCGCTTTACGATTCGATCGCGGCCCACAGCCGGCTGGGGCTCAATGTCGTCGTCGATATCGGTCATCACGACGCCTATTCCAGATCGCTGAACATCCTTCCCCATTGTGCGCGACGCCTAGCCGGCCTGCCGGTGCTGCTCGTCGGCGTCCGCTGCCCGATCGACGAGGTGTTGCGAAGGCGCGCAGCAGGTGGGGAAGGTACGCCATACGTCATTGGAACGGACGACGATCCCATGCCGCTGCCCGTCCGCCGCTGGCAGGAAGAGGTGCACAAGCCCGGCCTCTACGACCTGGAAGTCGATACGTCGTTGCTCAGCCCACGGGCATGCGCGGGGTCGATCCGTGAGAGGCTCATCGCGGGACCGGCGCCAATGGCTTTCCACACATTGGCGAATTTGCCGACCACCTGAGCGCCGGTCCGTTCAGCTTCCCAGCGCTGCCCGGATCTTGCCGGCGTTCTCGGCCAACACCTCCGGCTTCTCCATCTGGCCCGAATGCGGCTTCAACGGTATGCCCTCGAAGCGCGGGACGACATGGACATGGAGATGATAGACGGTCTGCCCGGAGGCCGGCTCGTTGAACTGCATCAGAGTGACGCCGTCGGCGTTGAAGGCCTTTTTCACCGCGACCGCAACTTTCTGCGCCACGCCGAACAATGGGCCGAGCGTTGCCGGATCGGCGTCGAGCATGTTGCGCGACGGCGCCTTGGGCACCACCAGCGTGTGGCCCATGCCTTGCGGCATCACATCCATGAAGGCGACGACCGCGTCGTCCTCGTAGACGCGGTGCGAGGGAATCTCGCCGCGCAGGATTTTCGCGAAGATGTTGCCGGGATCATAGGCTTCGGCCATGGGGTGACACTCCCAATTGCATTCGCCGTCCGGTGTAGCGAAGCTGCCGATGGGCGGCAAGGCGCTCAGGCGAGATCGACCATGCCCGCTTCGACAAGAGCCCGGTGGAAGCGCTTCTTGCGCACGGACTCGCTTGCGAAATAGCGAGCGGCACAGTCAGCCAGAAGGGCCGTCCTGGTCGCGAATACCGGATCGAGCGGCAGACGCGCGGCGGACATGGTCAATGTCGACAGGAATGCCGCGTCGAGCATGGCGGGAGCGGCCAGATCGGCGGGCAAAGCGCTGTTGATCGCCTCGATCGCGTAGAAGGTCTTGTGCAAGGCTCTGTCGGAAGGCGGCAGGCCGGTGAGGGCGGCCGTGAATGACGGCTGGTGATCGCCATAACGCACGACGATGGCTGGCCGGCCATTCAGCGCGGTTTCGAGTTGTCCGCGAAACGCGGCATAGGCCTCGACGCTTTCTGCCAGCCGCACGGCGTATTCGCCGTAATTCTCATTGCCGGTCAGCGCGACGGCTTCACGGCGGATATCGGCCTGAAGCTCGGGCGGGAAGATGCGGCGACGGTGATCGCCGTGGTTCATCAGCGTCATTATCGAGAGGAAACAGGGCCTCTCGCTTCCCAAGCGGTCCGCAATCCGGTTCAGAGCATGGCTGTAAAGCTGTTCGTCATGGCGCTCGCGACGCCAGCGCTCCAGATCGAAGGGCGGCGGCAAGGTCGCGGCATAGGCGACCTCCTCGAACCCGATCGATTTATAGAAGCGATCGCAATTGACGAAGTTGGGACGATCGCAGCTCACATGCGACACATGGTACCCCATGCCTGAAAGCACCGAGGGCAATGAGTGGCGCACCCGCCCAGCCAGCAGATGAAAGACGAAGCGGCTGTCGTTGCCGAAGGAAAGCGAGGACAGGCCGGTCAGCACCGAGAATTCGGTCTGCAGCGTGCTGCCGCCGAAAACATCGACATGCAAAGCCCCAGACAGACCGTTTGCGGGCGAGAAGAATTGCTCGAAAGCACGGTTGATCGGCACGCCATGGTGCCTCGGATCAAATGTCGATTCATGCAGGACCATGAAGATGTGCGGCCGAGCCTCGCCGTTCTCCCGCTTAGCCGGCACAGGCGGCAGAAACGGCAGCGGATCGTGAGCGATGTCAACGAAGCCCGGCCGTTGCGAAGGTCCCGCGCCGAGCCACGACGCCACGAAGGCGGAGAGATGCGCGCGATCCCTGGTGAGCAGGTCGAAGCGGAAACGAGGCGCTCCGCCGCTCAACCGATAGACTGCCACGTAGATCAGCACGGCTACGGCGAAAATCGCGAGGCGCAGCGAGAGCGACGTCGCCTGTTCCACCAGAGTTATGTCGACAAGCATGGCGACCGCAGCGATCGCCGCTCCGGCGAAGAGGGCCGGGATCGCCATTCGGGCATTGTCGACAAAGACGCTGCGCCAACTGCTCGCGGCCAGATGATAGAGATCTCCGGCCAGAAGATTGAAGCCGAGATAGCGGTATTTCAGCTTCGAGGCGATGCCGATGATGGCCGTCAGCATGAGCGTCATCCAGAGCGCGACGATCGCGCCTGGAAAAAACAGGTGCAGGAAAGCAAAGAGAAGGAAGAAGGTGGAAAAGCCGAGAGGCCAGGTTCCCGGCTTGCCTTCGAGCCGGACGGTCAACGGCAGCGCGGCCGCAAGCCCCGCCACACCGAGCCATTGCCCGACGTCCCAAGATGCCCAAAACAGCATGCCAACCCCAAGGTGCTCGCGCACCAATGCCCCTGGCGATGACTTAGCGGATTCCACCAATCCGGTAAACAGCAGGCGTTGAGCCGGCTTCGTTGCTTGGCCAATATTATAGGCAGCTGTCGACGGCAGGCTCTGCTATTGCTTGAGAACCGACATTTGTCGTCTGATGCGGCAATCTAGGACGGAGCAATCATGAAGTGGATCGTCGCCGGTTGGCTGCTGTTCATCGTGTCGGCGCTGTTTTTCATCGCCGCGGCATGGCGCGCGGGCGATTTGCTGGCGCTTGCCGGCGCGGTGCTGTTCCTGGTCGCCTGCTTTTCGTTCCTGGTTCCGATCGCCGCCCGAAAGCCGCACTGACCGCTAGACCTTATTCTGCGAGGTCCTTGCGGAAGGGCGTGTGCTCTTCGAGATACTCGCCCATGCGCTCGACTTCGCGCCGCTCCCGCCTAAGATAGTCGGCGACGGCATTGCGCAGACCGGGATGCGAAATGTAGTGCGCCGAATGCATGGTCACGGGCCGGTAGCCGCGCGCCAGCTTGTGTTCGCCCTGCGCGCCGGCCTCCACTACCTTGAGCTTGCGCTCGATGGCGAAGTCGATTGCCTGATGATAGCAGACCTCGAAATGCAGGAAGGCGTGGTCCTCGATGCAGCCCCAGTTGCGCCCATAAAGCGCGTCGGAACCGATGAAGTTGATGGCGCCGGCAATGTAGCGGCCGTTGCGCTTGGCCATCACCAGAAGAATGTCATCGGCCATGCGCTCGCCGATCAGGGAGAAGAACTGCCGGTTGAGATAGGGCCGGCCCCATTTCCTGCCGCCGGTATCCGTGTAGAAGGCGAAGAAATCGTCCCAGGCGCTTTCGGTGATGTCCTTGCCGATCAACCAGTCGATCGAGATGCCGTCGGCAAGCGCCTCGCGACGCTCCTTCTTCATCGCCTTGCGCTTGCGCGAGGCAAGCGTGGCGAGGAAGTCATCATAGTTCGAAAAATCTTCGTTGAAGAAATGGAACTGCTGGTCGGTGCGATGCAGGAAGCCTGCCGCTTCCAGCGTCGCGACATCAGGCTCGTTGGCGAAGGTGACATGCGCGGAAGAGACGCCGAGCTTGTCGGTCACGAGTTTCAGGCCTTCCGCCAGTCCGGCTCTCACGGCACTTACATTCTCGCCTTTGCCGACCAGAAGGCGAGGGCCGGTGACCGGCGTGAACGGCACCGAGCATTGCAGTTTGGGATAGTAGCGGCCACCGGCGCGCTCGAAGGCGTCCGACCAGCCATGGTCGAAGACATATTCGCCCTGGCTGTGCGATTTGAGATAACAGGGGACGGCGCCGAGAAGCCTGCCTTGCGCGGTTTCCAGCCGCAGGTGATGGCCCTGCCAGCCGGTGCGCCGGACGGCGCATCCAGAATCTTCCAATGCGCTTAGAAAAGCGAATGAAACCAGCGGATTGTAGCCATTTTCTTTGTCGCCGCGCGTGGTTCCGGCAAAGCCGTCCCACTCCACGCAGGTGAAGGCGCCGATACCCGCCGCGACGCGGATCGCGTAATCCGCGTTCGCTGCCCGTCCATCGTCGTCGTCGCCCTGATCCATGGGGCTTATTTAAGCGTCCTCAGGGCTGCTACAAGTCACGTTTCGGGCATTCCCGAGAGCATGATGCCGAAAAGTGTCAAGCGGTTTTCGGACGACATCATGCTCTCTCTTTAGATTGATTAGAGGCGGATCGGATTTCAGGTCGTTTGACCTGAAATCATCCGGCTCTAGGCGACCTTGACCAGATCGGGTTCGAAACCCTCGAAGGTCATTTGATCGGCATATTTGAAGGTGAGGTCGACCGCCGGCTGGTCGTGCACGGTCCAGCTGATGACCGGCATTTTCAGCTTTTTGCGCACGAAGCTGACGAAGGGGTTGGGCAGGTCGCCAGCGGCGTAAGAGGTGAAGGCGAGGCCGTGCGCGAGCATGGCGAAATGCGCCTCGATCAACTGGTTGTCCCTGCCATAGGCGGTCAGCCCGCCGGGGATACCCGGCGCGTCCTTGGCGAAGTCGCGGATCAGCCAGTGATCGAACGACATGATCGCCACCTTGCCCTTGTAGCGCTTGAGCAGCTGACCGACGCTCGCCACCAGCCCGGCATCATGGCCAGGAACGCCTTTCAGCTCGACCACCAGCGACACGCGGCCGTCGATCAGGTCGAGCGCTTCCTTGAGCGTCGGCACGTGGTCCTTGGTGCCGCCGATCTTGAGCGTCGCCAGTTCGGCCGCGGTGCGCTGCCAGACGAAGCCGTCCTGGCCGGTCAGGCGTTTCAGATCGCCGTCATGGATGATGACCGGGACGCCATCCGACGAGATATGCACGTCGCATTCGATGGCATAGCCGCGCTCGGCCGCCGCGGCGAAGGCCGACAGCGTGTTTTCCCAGCGCGTCTTGTTCATGTCGTGGAAGCCGCGATGCGCGACAGGCTGCGCGATCAGCCAGGAAAGATCGGTCATCTTGAACCTCACTCGACTTCGAAGATCGCTTCGATCTCGACCGCGGCGTTGAGCGGCAGCGAGGCGGTGCCGACGGCGGAACGGGCGTGCTTGCCGCGCTCGCCGAGTACCGCGACCAGGAAGTCGGAGGCGCCGTTGGCGACAAGATGCTGTTCGACGAAATCCGGCGCGGAGGCGACGAAGACGGTGATCTTGACCAGGCGGCTAATTTTTTCGAGGTCGCCGAGTGCTGCCTTGGCCTGCGCCAGGATGTTGATGGCGCAGAATTTCGCGCCTTCCTTGCCGGCGGCCGTGTCGATGTCGCGGCCGAGCAACCCGCTTGCCTGCAACTTGCCGTCCTTCAGCGGCAGCTGGCCGGCGGTGAACAGCGTGTTGCCGGTGCGGCAATAGGGCACGTAGTTGGCGGCGGGCGCGGCGGCGGCCGGAAGGGTGACGCCAAGATCGCTTAGCCGCTTTTCGATTGTTTCGCTCATTGGTTTTCCCTATTGCTGGAAGACGCCGCGTTGGCGGGGCCGAAATTGCTATTTTTGCCTCGCTTCCGCCACGACTTTTTTTAAGCTGGACCATCTTTCCCTGCGGCCTGCCCCCCGGCTGCGACGATCGGAGTAACGCATGCGCGCAACGCGCCTTTTCCTCGCCGCCGCCTGTTTTTCGGCGGCGCTTCCGATGGCGCCGGCCTTTGCGGTGCCCGCGCTGCAGGCGCATCGCGCCGTCTACGATCTCACGCTCAGCAAGGCCTCCGACCGTTCAGGCATTACCGGCATCACCGGCCGCATGGTCTACGAGTTCAACGGCTCGGCCTGCGAAGGTTATACGGTCAAGTTCCGCTTCGTCACGCAGATCGTCACCAACGACAACACCAGGCTGACCGACCAGCAGACGACGACTTTCGAGGACGCCGAAGGCAAGACCTTTTCCTTCGTGACGAAATCCTTTGTCGACCAGAACCTCGACAAGGAAGTCAAGGGCACGGCGACCAGGGAAGCGAAGGGCCTGAAGGTCGATATCGACAAGCCGGAGAAGAGCAGCCTCGATCTCGCGGCGACGCAGTTTCCGACCCAGCATCTGGTCGAGCTGATCGGCAAGGCCGAGAAGGGCGAGAATTTCTACCAGACCAATCTGTTCGACGGTTCAGAGGATGCCAACAAGGTGATGACCACCACCGTCATCGTTGGCAAGAAGACGGACGCAGAAAAGACGGATCCGGAAGCGCCGGCGCTGGCCAAGCTCGCCTCCGACAAATACTGGCCGGTCGACATTGCCTATTTCGACGATACCGACAAAAGCGGCGAGGAGGTGCCGGAGTACCGGATCAGCTTCAAGCTGCACGAGAACGGCATCACTCGCGACCTCGTCATGGATTATGGCGACTTCTCGATGACCGGCAAGCTGGTGAACTTGTCGTTGTTCGACCAGACCAAGCCTTGCCCGGCGTCGAAATAGCAGCGCTTCGACAGTAGCCGCCCTAGCTTGCAGGCCTGGCTTGCGAACGCCATGTGTGAGGCTCACCAAATGCGGCGAGCCTGATGGCGGTCTATGTCGATGCGGCGATCTGGAAATGGGCCGGCCACCGCTGGTGCCATCTCCTTGCCGACGACACGGACGAGCTGCACCGCTTCGCCACCGAACTCGGCCTCAAGCTTTCCTCCTATCAAGGGCCGCCCAAGACGTCGGCGCCGCATTACGACATCACCGGCTTCGAGCGCGATCGCGCGGTTCGGCTTGGCGCCATCGAATGCAGCCGCGAGGAAATCGTCGCGATCTTTCGCCGCGTCAGGGTGCCGAACGGCAAGGTAAAACGCTGAGATTTGGGCGGATCGCCGCAGGTAAGGGCGTTTTCCCGGCTTGCGTTTATGAGACTTCCCCTCTATATGCGCGCTCATTCCACACACGGACTTTGGTGTCTGCCCGGGAGAAATCCGGCTGAAACCTCCGGTGGCATCAGGACATATGTCCGAAATGCCTGTGTCCGTGGAGGCCAACCGGAAAGGAACTAGAGAATGGCTCTGCCAGATTTCAGCATGCGCCAGCTTTTGGAAGCTGGTGTTCACTTCGGCCACCAGACCCACCGCTGGAACCCGAAGATGGCGCCTTACATCTATGGCGCCCGCAACAACATTCACATCATCGACCTGTCGCAGACGGTGCCGCTGCTGCACCAGGCTCTGAAGCAGGTGTCCGACACTGTCGCCAAGGGCGGCCGCGTGCTGTTCGTCGGCACCAAGCGCCAGGCGTCCGACATCGTTGCCGACGCCGCGCAGCGTTCGGCCCAGTACTATGTCAACTCGCGTTGGCTGGGCGGCATGCTCACCAACTGGAAGACGATCTCGAATTCGATCCAGCGCCTGCGCAAGCTCGACGAGACGCTCGCCGGCGAGGCCCAGGGCCTCACCAAGAAGGAGCGCCTGAACCTCGATCGCGAGCGCGAGAAGCTCAACAAGGCTCTCGGCGGCATCAAGGACATGGGCTCGACGCCGGACCTGATGTTCGTCATCGACACCAACAAGGAAGCGATCGCGATCCTCGAGGCCAAGCGCCTGGGCATCCCGGTCGTGGCCATCATCGATTCGAACTGCGACCCGGACAAGATCGACTTCCCGATCCCCGGCAATGATGACGCGGCCCGCGCCATCCAGTTCTATTGCGACCTGATCGCCAAGGCCGCCATCGACGGCATCGCCCGCCAGCAGGGCGCGCTCGGGGTCGACATCGGCGCTTCGGCCGAGGCTCCGGTCGAGCCCGCGCTCGACACTCCGGCTGCCGAAGCTCCGGAAGCTTGATAAGGAAGGCCGGGTCCCGGCCTTCATCTTTCCAATAAATTGGCGCGCTAAAGCGCTTTTGCCGAGCGCATCATCGAGTCCCGATGGTGCGTCGGCGCATTTGAAACAAAGAGGCGACAATGACGATTTCGGCTGCACAGGTCAAAGAACTCCGCGACTTGACCGGCGCGGGCATGATGGACTGCAAGGCGGCGTTGAACGAAACCAACGGCGACATGGAAGCGGCCGTCGACTGGCTGCGCAAGAAGGGTATCTCGAAGGCCGACAAGAAGGCCGGGCGCACCGCCGCCGAGGGCCTAATCGGCGTCGATGCCGGCGTGCGTGAGGCCGCGGTTGTCGAAGTCAATTCCGAGACCGATTTCGTCGCCCGCAACGAGCAGTTCCAGGAACTGGTCCGCAATGTCGCGAAGGTCGCGCTCGCCTATGGTGCGACCGAGGCGGTTGCTGCGGCCAAGTATCCGGGCTCCGACAAGACTGTCACCGAGACCGTCAAGGACGCGGTCGGCACCATCGGCGAGAACATCAATTTCCGCCGCTCGGCGAAGCTCACCGTGCCGCATGGCGCGGTGGCGACCTATGTGCACAACGCGGTTGCCGATGGGCTGGGCAAGCTCGGCGTGCTGGTCGCGATCGAGACCACCGGCAACGAGCATGCGGCCAACGCCTTCGCCCGCCAGGTGGCGATGCATGTCGCCGCCAGCAACCCGGTCGCGCTGAGCGCCGAGGAAGTCGACCCGGCGCTGGTCGAGCGCGAGAAGGCGATCTTCTCCGATCAGGCGCGCCAGTCGGGCAAGCCGGAAGCGATCATCGAGAAGATGGTCGAGGGCCGCTTGCGCAAGTTCTATGAAGAGGTTGTGCTTTTGAAGCAGGCCTTCGTGCTCAATCCCGACATCACCGTCGAGAAGGCGTTGAAGGATGCCGAGAAGGAGATCGGCGCTCCGGCGAAGATCACCGCCTATCTGCGTTACGCGCTGGGCGAAGGCATCGAGAAGGAAATGACCGATTTCGCGGCGGAAGTCGCGGCGGCGGTCAAGAAATAGCTCCGATCCGAGGGGAGCGCCCGGCGTTTCCCTTAAGGTGAAGAGCTCACGAGCTCAGGCAACTCGGCCGGGTGTCCGCATGGATGCTCGGCCGATTTCTTGTGCGGTGTCGATAAAGGCCCTGAGCTTCGGTGCCATCGATGCGCGACGCGGAAAGTAAAGGAAAAGACCGGGCTCCTCGATCGCCGTCCGCGGCAGCAACTGGACGAGACGGCCGGCCGCCAAGTCGGCGCGCACCAGCGGCTCGAAGACGTAGGCGAGCCCGAGGCCGGCCAGCGCCAGATCGATGGCGCCAAGCGAATCCGTGACGACGGCCGTGCCGCGCGTTTCGACGACGACATCCTTGCCGCTGTCGTTCAAATCCCAGCGGTAAAGCGCGCCCGATCGGACCAGCCGGTAGCCGACGCAGTTGTGATTGGCGAGATCGGCCACGTCGCGTGGACGGCCGTGCTTGCCGACATAGGCGGGAGAGGCGACGATCACGGCCTTGAACGGGGGCGTCATCCTGACGGTGACCATGTCCTGCGCGATCATCTCGCCCAACCGGATGCCGGCGTCGAAACCTTCGCCGACGATATCGATAAGTCCCTGGTCGGCAACGATCTCGACCGTCACGTCGGGATAGCGTTCGGCCATGGCCGCGACCACCGGCGTCACCGCCAGGGGGATCGCTATGTTGGAGGCGTTGATCCTGAGCAGGCCGGCCGGCCTTCCCTTCACGCCGCGGATGCGGTCCATCCGCTCGGCGATGTCCTGCAGGGCGGGGGCCGCCGTCTCCACCAGCGCCTTGCCTGCCTCGGTCAGCGAGACGCTGCGTGTCGTGCGCGCAAACAGCGGTTGGCCGATGCGCTCTTCCACCAGCCGCACCGCGTGGCTCACCGCCGAAGCGCTCATGCCGAGCTCGGCCGCGGCAAGCGCAAAGCCGCCGCGTCGCGCGACAGCGACGATGACCGGAAGATGGCTAAGCAGGTCGCGATCCATTCATGAACGATATCGCATGGTCCATGCGAACAATGCAATCTTATCGTTGCTGGCGCGCCGGTCCACATTGTCGCCAGATGTCGGCGGCGGGCTGATGCACAAGGGAGAAAAAAGATGAATGCGTTGAGGCACATCACTTTCGCGGCAGGCATGGCGCTGGCCCCGATCGACGCCGGCGGGGCAGAACCGTCCGACTGGCGGGCGCTCGCCGATGAGCGCGCCGTCATCCGCATTGCCGATGCCATCGACCGTGCCGTCGACGCGCAGGACTGGACGCTTGCCCGCAGCTACTTTGCGGATCGAGTGACCGCAGACTTCAGCACTCTGTCTGGACAGCCTGCGGCCAACATCGCCTCGGACGACCTGATCGGCGCCTGGGCGGGCAACCTCAAAGGCAGCAAGACCAGCCTGCATCTGCGCACCAACCATCAGGTGTCCTTCGACGCCGGTGCGGCGACGGTCCGCTCCAACGGTTATGCCTGGAACCGGATGGAAGGCAATGGCGACCCGCTCTGGGAAGTCTGGGGCACCTACGAGCACCACCTGACGCGTTCCGGCACCGGCTGGAAGGTCGACGGTTTCACGTTCCGGATGACGCATGAGCGCGGCAATCCTTGGGTCAAGGCGACCCCCGGCTCCTAACGCGCCGTCAATCGGACCCGAATTGGAGAGACGTCCATGACAATGACCTATTACACGCTCGGCAACAGCGGCCTGAGAGTGAGCCGGCTGGCGCTGGGCACGATGACCTTCGGCACCGAATTGGGCTGGGGCGCTGACAAGGATACTGCCCGCGCCATGTTCGACGCCTATGTCGAGGCGGGCGGCAATTTCTTCGATACGGCCGACCTCTATACAGGCGGCACCGCCGAGACCTGGCTCGGCGAGTTCGTCGCCGAGCGCGGCCTGCGCGACAAGGCCGTGATTGCCACCAAATTCACCATGAATTCGGATCCCGGCAATCCGAATGCAGGTGGCAATGGCCGCAAGAACATCTTGCGCGCCGTGGACGCCTCGCTGAAACGGCTCGGGACCGCGTATATCGACCTTTATCTCCTGCATGTGTGGGACAGGCTGACGCCGGCCGAGGAAGTCCTGCGCACGCTGGACGACCTGGTGCGTGCGGGCAAGGTGCGCCACATCGGCCTGTCAAACGTGCCGGGCTGGTATGCCGGTCGGGCGCAGGCCATCGCCGAACTGCGCGGCTATGAGCCGATCTGCGCCCTGCAGCTCGAATATTCGCTCGCGCAACGCGACATCGAACGCGAATTCGTGCCCTTCGCCATGCATCACGGCGCCGGCATCATGGAGCCCAATGGCGAGCGGGCTGCTCAGCGGCAAATACCGTCCGACACAAGCGGGCAATGCCGGACGGCTTGACGGTTTTCGCAACACCACCCATCCGAGTTTCCAGAAATTCAGCGAACGCAACTGGGCGATCGTGGCCGAACTCGAAACGGTGGCCGCCGAGCTCGGCCGCAGCATGGCTCAAGTCGCGCTCAACTGGGCGGCGACGCAGCCGGGCATCGCTTCCGTCATCCTCGGAGCGACGAAGCTTGCGCAGCTCGAGGATAATCTCGGCGCGCTCGACTTTTCGATTCCTGCAGAACTTCGCGCGCGGCTGGAAAAGGTCAGCGCCACGCCCGCGCCGTTCCCGCATTCCTATTTCGGCTCGGAAATCCAGGTCCGAGTGACCGGCGGGGCCGTGACTGGCGACAAGCCGGCCGGTTATTCGCCCGCGGTCATGATCGAAGGCGAGGCGGTCAGCATCTCAAGCAACTGAAGAGGCGGCAACTGATCAAAAGGCAGCAACTGACCGAAAAAGCCTGGGATTTTGCACGAGGGCGCGGCGTGACATCGCCGCGCCCTTCGTGTATCGGGTCAACCCGTCATGACAGCATC
The DNA here is from genome assembly GCF_006439495.1 of Mesorhizobium sp. B3-1-8. NCBI lineage: Bacteria > Pseudomonadati > Pseudomonadota > Alphaproteobacteria > Hyphomicrobiales > Phyllobacteriaceae > Mesorhizobium > Mesorhizobium sp. B3-1-8. Next base: position 73,513 of record NZ_VFTK01000007.1, on the reverse strand, counting down.
GCCGGATGAAGCGGGGGCGGTTTTGCCTCCAAAATTGCCGCGCCGAGATATTCGAGGATCCAGATGACGGTGAAGCCCCTCTATCGACGTGTCGTGCTGAAAGCTTCCGGCGAAGCGTTGATGGGCGAGCAGCATTTCGGCATCGACGTCTCCGTGGTCGACCGCATCGCCGCCGACATCGCCGAGGCGCGCGCGCTGGGCGTCGAAGTGGGCGTCGTCATTGGCGGCGGCAACATCTTCCGCGGCGTCGCCGTGGCCTCGAAGGGCGGCGACCGCGTCACCGGCGATCACATGGGCATGCTCGCCACCGTCATCAATTCGCTGGCGCTGCGCACCTCGCTCAACAAGATCGGCGTCGACGCCGTCGTGCTTTCGGCGATCGCCATGCCGGAACTTTGCGAGAGCTTTTCGCAGCGCCAGGCAACCGCCTATATGAACCAGGGCAAGGTCGTCATCTTCGCCGGCGGCACCGGCAATCCGTTCTTCACCACCGATTCGGCCGCGGCACTTCGCGCCGCCGAGATCGGCGCCGATGCGCTGTTCAAGGGCACCCAAGTCGACGGGGTCTATTCGGCTGACCCCAAGAAGGACCCGAACGCGGTCCGTTTCGACCGCATCAGCCACGCGGAGGTCATCAAACGCGGGCTTGCGATCATGGATACCGCCGCGATTGCACTTGCGCGTGAAAACAACATTCCGATAATCGTCTATTCGATCCACGAAAAAGGTGGTTTCGGCGATATTCTGAGGGGCGGCGGCCATTGCACGGTCGTCGCGGACAAATAACCGAGGCCGGGATCCGTCAGACGGAACCGCGGACGGGACGACGGCACAAGCAGTGAACCCGGCGAACGGGTCGAGGAGATGATCATGAGTGGCGAGTTCGAAGACCTGAAGCGACGCATGGACGGGGCGATCGCCGCCTTCAAGCACGACCTGGCCTCGCTGCGCACCGGCCGCGCGTCCAGCAACCTGCTCGATGCCGTCCAGGTCCAGGCCTACGGCACGACGATGCCGATCAACCAGGTGGCCAATGTGACGGTGCCGGAGCCGCGCATGATTTCGGTCTCGGTCTGGGACAAATCGATGGTCAGCGCCGTCGACCGCGCCATCCGCGAAGCCAATCTCGGCTTCAACCCGATCGTCGACGGCACCAATCTCAGGATTCCGCTGCCGGAGCTCAACGAGCAGCGCCGCAAGGAACTGGTCAAGATTTCGCATGGCTATGCCGAGAACGCCCGCGTCGCGGCGCGACATGTGCGGCGCGACGGCATGGATTTCCTCAAGAAGGCGGAGAAGGACGGCACCATCAGCGAGGACGATCAGCGCAAGCGCTCCGACCAGGTGCAGAAGCTGACGGACGAGACGATCAGCACCATCGATCACCTGCTTTCCGATAAGGAAGCTGAAATCATGCAGGTTTAGGGTCGGGTTTTCCGGCCCGAAAGCGAGACCATGGCAACGCCCGCGCATGTCGCCATCATCATGGACGGAAACGGACGCTGGGCCAAGGCGCGCGGCCTGCCGCGCCTTGCCGGGCACCGCGCCGGCGTCGAGGCCCTGCGCAAGACGGTTCGCGCCGCGCCTGGGCTCGGCATATCCTACCTGACCGTCTACGCCTTTTCCTCGGAGAACTGGTCGCGGCCGAAATCCGAGGTCAGCGACCTCATGGGGCTTTTGAAGCTGTTCATCCGCCGCGATCTCGCGGAACTGCACCAGAACGGCGTGCGGGTGAGGGTGATCGGCGACAAAGAGGGGCTGCAGCCCGATATCAGAGGGCTGTTGCAGGAGGCCGAATCGCTGACCGCCGACAACGAATCGCTGACGCTGGTGATCGCCTTCAACTATGGCGGCCGCGACGAGATCGTCCGCACGGCGCGCAGGCTGGCGGATGCCGTCGCGCGCGGCGACATGGCGAGCGACGCGATCACGGCGGAAAGTTTTGCCGCGTCGCTCGACACAAAGGGCATTCCCGATCCCGAGCTGGTGATCCGAACCAGCGGCGAGCTCAGGCTGTCGAACTTCCTTCTCTGGCAGGCTGCCTATAGCGAGCTCATCTTCCTGCCTTGCTATTGGCCGGACTTCAGCCGCGAGCACCTGGCCGACGCCTTGCGCGACTTTGCCGGCCGAGAACGACGCTTCGGCGGGCTTGCCGCCCGCGACGTCGCGCTTTAGGCGCCGCAACGCATGAGCAATCTCAAGCAGCGCGTCATCTCGGCAATCGTGATGGCGGTGCTGACGCTTGCGCTCACCTGGCTCGGCGGATTGCCGTTTCGGCTGTTCTGCGCGGGAATAGCGGCGCTGATCTTCTATGAATGGACGCGCATGGCGCGTCCCGCGAGCGGGGCGGCTCTCGGCTTCCTGCCGGAAGCGCTGATTCTGGTTTTCATCGGCGCGCTGATCGCCGGCGTGCCGGCTTTGTGGCTGCTCTTGCTTGTGGCGATCCTTGTGGCGGTCGCGGCCATTGCCGCCCGCGTGGGAGGGCCTGCGCCGTGGGAAGCCCCTGGACTGGCCTATGCGGCTCTTTCCGGCTTTTCGCTCGCCTATGTCCGTGACGACAATCATTCCGGACTGATTGCGATTCTCTTCCTGTTCGCCGTGGTCTGGGCGACCGACATTGCGGCCTATTTCGTCGGCCGCGCGGTCGGCGGCCCGAAGCTCGCGCCGTCGATCTCGCCCGGCAAGACGCAGAGCGGCGCGCTGGGCGGCGCGGCCGGCGGCGTTGTCGCCGGCTTGCTGCTGGCGGTTGCGGCCGGGGCCGGCAATCTCGTCCAGCTTGGCCTCGTCGCCCTGGCGCTTTCGATTGTTTCGCAGATCGGCGATCTGTTCGAATCATGGGTCAAGCGCCGGCACGGCGCCAAGGATTCCAGCAATCTCATTCCCGGCCATGGCGGCGTCATGGACAGGGTGGACGGGCTTGTCGCGGCCGCGTTCGCGCTGTACGTCTTGGGCTGGATCGCGGCGGGCGCCGAGCATCCGGCACTGGGGCTGTTTCCGAACTGAACGACGCAGCAGTAGGGCGAAAAATGGCGCGCGCCACGGATTCGCCCGGATTGATGCCACAGTCGCGGCGGAGTGTCGCGTGCGGGCGAATTTGAGGGCATGACTTGAACGACATCTTTCACGCGGTGTTCAGCACACAAGGCTTCGTCCTTGGCACGCTGGTGCCGTTCCTGTTCGTGCTGACCGTGGTCGTGTTCGTCCATGAGATGGGCCACTATCTGATCGGCCGCTGGTGCGGCATCGGCGTGAAGGCTTTTTCCATCGGCTTCGGCCCTGAGATCTTCGGTTTCTACGACCGCCGCGGCACGCGCTGGAAGCTCTGCGCCATTCCGCTTGGCGGCTACGTCAAATTCGTCGGCGACATGAACGCGACATCGAGCCAGCCGAGCACGGAAGAGCTCGAATCGCTGACGGAAGCCGAGCGCGAGGTCGCCTTCCACACGCAACCCATCTGGAAGCGCGCCGCAACCGTCGTTGCGGGGCCGCTGTTCAATTTCCTGCTGACGATCGCCGTGTTCGCGGTGCTGTTTTCGCTCTATGGCCGTCCGGTCCTGGAGCCGACAGTCGCCGAAGTCACCAAGGGCAGTCCAGCGGAAAAGGCTGGAATCCAGCCAGGCGACCGATTCGTCAAAGTCGACGGCAGCAAGGTGGAGACCTTCGCCGACGTGCAGCGGCTGGTTTCGGGCCGGGCGGGCGACGCCATCGCCTTCACCATGCTGCGCGACGGCAAGGAAATCGACGTTACGGCCACGCCGGAGCCCATGGAGCAGCAGGATGCGCTGGGCAACAAGATCAAGGTCGCGGTTATCGGCGTCGTCAACAACGCCGAGCTCGGCCAGCCGCGCCTGATCTCCTATACGCCGGCCGGCGCCGTGGTGGCGGCGGTGGAGGAAACCGGGCATGTGATCGAGCGCACCGGCCAGTTCCTGCAACGTTTTGCGCTTGGACGCGAGGACAAATGCCAGCTGGGCGGTCCGATCAAGATCGCGAAGATGTCGGGTCAGGCAGCCAAGCTCGGCTTCGAGTGGCTGGTGCAGCTTGTTGCATTTCTGTCAGTCGGGATAGGATTTCTCAATCTCCTGCCGATTCCCCCTCTCGACGGCGGCCACCTCTTGTTCTACGGCGTGGAGGCCATCATACGGCGGCCCGTTTCGGAGCGAATGATGGAGATGGCCTACCGGGCCGGGCTGTTCCTGGTGCTCGGCTTCATGGGCTTCGTGTTTTGGAACGATCTGTTTGGGTGCTGAAATCATGAAGAAATTTGGCTTCAGCCCCGGTCATATTGAGATGCCGTTTACCATGCGTGGGGATATGCGTGACGCGAAAGCCACGCGGTACGGTTAAGTAAATACAAATTAACCGGGAGCCTTGCGTGTAGGGAAAATCCGGTTAATACGGTAAGGGAAAATACCGCACGTCCGGTTTTCTCGCCGTGGGGACTACGAGAAAAAGGTACAAAAGCCCGATGAAGGCAGCATCCAAGTTTCTGAGCGCCGCTTCCGCGGCGGCTTTGTCCGCCGCTCTGGTCGTACCAGGCGCGCTCGCAGTGCAGTTCGCCGCCACGTCGGTGGCCGAGGCCGCGGTCATTTCGCGTGTCGAGGTCAGCGGCAACCAGCGGGTCGATGCGGAAACCATCCGCAATTACATTTCGATCAAGCCGGGCAAGCCTTTCTCCAGCTCCGATATCGACGACGCCGTCAAGGCGCTGTTCGGCACCGGTCTGTTCTCGGACGTTCAGATCAACCAGGTCGGTTCGAGCCTGGTCGTCAAGGTTTCGGAATACAAGGTCGTCAACCAGGTCCTGTTCCAGGGCAACAAGAAGCTGAAGGACAACGCGCTCCAGGCCGCCATCCAGCTGAAGCCGCGCGCGACCTTCTCGCAGCAGGCGCTCGATGCCGATGTCGAGTCGGTCAAAGCCGCCTACAAGCGCATCGGCCGCGACGACGCCGCGGTGACCACACAGATCATGGATCTCGGCGACAACCGCGTGAACGTGGTCTTCAACATCAACGAAGGCGGCCGCACCCAGATCGCGGCGATCAATTTCGTTGGCAATCACGCCTATTCCAGCCGCCGCCTGTCGGACGTCATCAACACCAAGCGCTCGTCGTGGCTCTCCTTCGTGCTGCGCGACGACGTCTATGACGAGGACAAGCTGCGCGCCGACCAGGAGCTGCTGCGCCGCTTCTACTACAATCACGGCTATGCCGACTTCCAGGTCGTCTCGGCCGTCGGCGAGCTCGACGATACCACCAACAAATACACGGTCACCATCACCGTGCAGGAAGGCGATCGCTATACGTTCGGCGACGTCAGCGTGGAAAGCACCATTCCCGAGGTCGACTCGAAGTCGCTGGAATCCGCGGTCGAGACCCACAAGGGCGACGTCTACAACGCCAAGGACGTCGAGGATTCGATCGTCGCCTTGACCGAGAAGGTCGCGGGCTCGGGCTATGCCTTCGCCCAGGTGACGCCGCGCGGTGACCGTAATTTCGAGAACCACACCATTTCGGTCGTCTACACCATCGACCAGGGCACCAAGGCCTATGTCGAGCGCATCGAAATCCGCGGCAACGACCGCACGCGCGACTATGTCATCCGGCGCGAATTCGATGTCAGCGAAGGCGACGCCTTCAACCAGGTTCTCATCCAGCGCGCGAAGAAGCGCTTGGAAAACCTTGATTACTTCCAGTCCGTGGACATTTCGACGGTTCCGGGCTCTGCCCCTGACCAGGTCGTGCTCGTGGTCACCGTGGTCGAGAAGTCGACCGGCGAGTTCTCGGTCGGCGCCGGCTATTCGACCGGCGGCGACACGCCCGGCCCGTCCATCGAAGGCTCGATCACCGAGCGCAACTTCCTCGGCCGCGGCCAGTACATCAAGCTGTCGGCCGGCGGCGGCAAGAATTCGCGCGACTTCGCCCTTTCCTTCACCGAACCCTACTTCCTCGGTCGGCGCATCGCGGCGGGCTTCGACATCTACAAGTCGACCCGCGAGTATGATCACTACGATACCGACACCACCGGCGCGACCGTTCGGTTCGGCCTGCCGATCACCGACAACATTTCGACGCAGCTGGCGTACAATATCTCGCAAGAGAAGTACTCGCTTGCGGACGATTGCACGACCAATGGGATCTATGACCCACTCAAGTGCACCATCTCCCAGGCGATTCGGGATGGTGTTGCGGAAAGCCCTTGGCTCAAATCGTCAGTCAGCCTCGGTCTGGTCTACAACACAATCGACGATATGAAGAACCCGCATGAGGGCCTTTATATCACCGGTACAACCGAGTTTGCCGGTTTGGGTGGCGACGCCAAGTGGGTCAAGCTTACGGGACGCGCAAGCGTCTACCAGACCTTGTCCGAGCAGCTTGATATCGTCGGCCTTGTTTCGGGCGGAGCAGGCTACATCGCGGGCTACGGCAGTGGCGATCTTCGCATCTTCGATCTCTTCCAGAGCAACGATCGCATGATCCGCGGCTTCGAGTATGGCGGCATCGGTCCGGTTGCCGGTGACGGCAGCGGCGACCATCTTGGCGGCACGACGTATTTCAATGCCTCCGCAGAAGCCCAGTTCCCGCTTCCAGTAATTCCGGAGAGCTTCGGTCTGCGTGGCGCCGTCTTTGCGGATGCGGCCACGCTTTATGGCAACAACCTTGTCGGCGTTAACACAGACTCGGCTGGCATGAAGCTGCGCGCCTCGGTCGGTGTCGGCCTGATGTGGGCCTCTCCGTTCGGCCCGATCCGCATCGACTACGCGATTCCGGTCAAGAAAGAGTCGACCGACAACGTGCAGGAATTCAACTTCGGTATCGCCACCCGCTTCTAATTTCGTGGTTGCGATGGTTCCGGGCCGGCTGACGGCCCGGAGTGGACCGATCCGACCCAGCTGGATATAGCTTCTGGAATGACCGATCCGGTGTTCTTCGCGCCTTCACGCCGGTATACGGCTGGCGAGGTCGCGAATCTGACCGGCGCCAACCTGCTCGATTCCGATCAGGCCGAAATTGCCATTGAGGCGCTGGCTCCGGCCAACGAGGGTGGCAATGGCGCGCTCGTCTTTGTCGACGGCAAGCGCAATTTCGCCCTGATGCAGTCGCTCAGGGCGGCCGCGGTGCTGTGTCCTGCCGATTTTGCCAGCAAGGCGCCGCCGGGCATCGCGGTGCTCATGCATCCGCGTCCGCAGCAAGCTTTCGCGATGGTCGGGCGCCTGTTGTTTCCGCAGGCCGCGACTCCGGGGCCAATGACCGGAGAAACCGGCATCTCGGCGCATGCGTTTATCGATCCATCCGCGCATGTCGAGGACGGAGCGATCGTGGAGGCTGGTGCCGTGATCGGCCCTGGCGTATCCATCGGCAGCGGCACGGTCGTCGCGCCCCACGCCGTTGTCGGCCGTTCCTGCCAGATCGGCCGCGACGGCTTCATCGGCCCCGGCGCCAGCATTCAATACGCGCTTGTCGGCAACCGCGTCATCATCCATGGCGGCGCCAGGATCGGCCAGGACGGTTTCGGCTTCGTCGGCGGCGCCAAAGGACCTGAACGCGTGCCGCAGATCGGCCGCGTCATCATCCAGGACGATGTCGAGATCGGCTCCAATTCGACCGTCGACCGCGGCGCCATGTCCGACACCATCATCGGCCAAGGCACCAAGATCGACAATCTGGTGCAGATCGCCCACAATGTTCGCATCGGTCGCAATTGCATTATAGCCGGGCTTTCGGGTATTTCCGGTTCCGTCGTCGTCGGCGACAACGTCACCATGGGCGGCGGTGTCGGCCTTGCCGATCATCTGACCATCGGACCAGGGGCCAAGCTTGCTGCGAGAAGTGGATTCATGAACAACGTGCCGGCAGGCGAGGTCTGGGGAGGTTACCCGGCGCAGCCCATGGCGGAAGCCATGCGCGAGATAGCGATGCTGCGCAGGATGGCCAGGACGCGCAAGCAAGGCGACGGAAATGGCTGATATGGTGGCAACGACACTCGACGCGGTCGACATCATGGGGCTTATGAAGCTCCTGCCGCATCGCTATCCATTCCTGCTGATCGATCGCATCGTCGACATAGACGGCGACGAGTCCGCTGTCGGCATCAAGAACGTGACCATCAACGAGCCGCATTTCCAGGGCCATTTCCCCCAGCAGCCGGTCATGCCCGGTGTGCTCATCATCGAGGCCATGGCCCAGACCGCGGGCGCGATCTGCATTCGCAGCCTCAACACCGAGAAGCCGTCGCTGGTTTATTTCATGACCATCGACAACGCGAAATTCCGCAAGCCGGTCGTTCCGGGCGATCAGCTCAGGATCCACGTCAAAAAGATCAAGAAACGCGGCAACCTGCTGAAATTCGCCTGCGAGGCGATGGTTGACGGCGCGAAAGCCGCCGAAGCCGAGGTTTCGGCCATGATGGTTACCGGCTGACGGTTCGAAATGCTCATGAAAGTCGAGACATCCATTCATCCTTCCTCGGTCGTCGAAGAAGGAGCCCGGCTCGGCGAAGGCGTCCGCATCGGACCGTTCTGCCATATCAGCGCCGATGCAATCATTGGCGATCGTGTGGAGCTGGTCAGCCATGTGTCGGTGATGGGCGCCACGACCATCGGGGCCGGGACGAAGGTCTATCCGATGGCGACGCTCGGCGCGCCGCCGCAGAACACCAAGCACAAGGGCGGGCGCACCACCCTGGTCATCGGAGCGAACTGCACCATTCGTGAAGGCGTCACAATGCATGTCGGCACCGACACCAGCCGTGGCGAGACAACTGTCGGCGACAACGGCAACTTCCTCGCCTACGCCCACATCGCCCATGATTGCGTCGTCGGCAAGAACGCCACCTTCGCCAATGGCGCGACGCTCGGCGGACATTGCGAGATTGGCGACAACGTCTATATCGGCGGCCTAAGCGCGGTTCACCAATTCGTGCGCGTCGGCGACAACGCCTTTCTCGGCGGCTGCTCGGCTTTTGTCGGCGATGTCATTCCCTACGCCATTGCCGTCGGCAACCGCGCCAGCCTGCGCGGCTTGAACATCATTGGTCTCAAACGCTCCGGTCTGCCGCGTTCCGAGATCTACCTGCTGCGCAAAGCTTATAGGACGATTTTCGATCGTTCCCGCACCGTCGGTGAGAATGTGGAACTCGCCAAGGCCGAGTTCGCCGGGTCGCCAACGGCCATGAAGATCATCGATTTCATCACCAGTCGCGACAAGCGACACTTTGCCGTCCCATCGCTCAAAGGTGGCGGCAACGATGACAGCGGCGATGACGAGGTCTGAGCGCGCCGCATCAGCGTTCCAACTCGCGCCGGGCTCGAAGGTCGGCATTATTGCCGGCGGCGGCAGCCTGCCCGTCGAAGTCGCCGATGGCCTGGTCAAGCACGGTTTTGTGCCCTTCATCGTCATCGCTGCCGGTGAGGTCGACCGCGAGGCAGACTTCGCGGCCTACGATCAGGAAAAACTCGCGCTGGAAGATATCGGGCTGCTGTTTCCGTTGCTGAAGCGCCGGGGCATCACGCACCTTGTCCTGGCCGGCGAGATCAAGCGCAGGCCGCGGCTGAGCAGGATAAAGCCGACATTGGGTCTGCTGGCGATAATTCCCTCCGTGGTCAGAGCGTTGCGACGCGGCGACGACGGCCTGCTGAAGGTGTTGACCCGAGGCCTGGAAAAGCGAGGCGTCAAGGTCGTCGGCGCGCACGAAGTCGTTCCGGAACTGACGGCTGGCGAAGGCTCATTGACGGTGACCGGGCCAAACCAGTCCGACTGGCGTGACATCGAAGCCGCCCGTAAGGCGGCCAAGGCCATCGGCGCACTCGATATCGGCCAGGCTGCGATTGCGATTGGAGGTCGAGCCGTCGCGCTGGAAGGCATTGAAGGCACCGCCGGCCTGCTCGACAGAACGCGGGAATTGCGCGGCCACGGCAGGCTGGCCGGCAAGGCGCGCGGAGTGCTGGTCAAATGCGCCAAGCCGGGCCAGGAATTGCGCGCCGACTTGCCCACTATCGGCCCGCAGACCATCGAGGCCGCGCATGCGGCAGGCCTTGCCGGCATAGCCGTCGAAGCCGGCCGTTCGCTTATCCTTGAAGGTCCGACCACGCTTGCTCGCGCCAATGCGCTTGGCCTGTTCATTGTCGGCCTGCCCGCGACGAAAATGGCCAATGGGGAGCCGGCTAATGGTCGCTGACAAGCCGCTCAAGATCGCGATCGTCGCCGGCGAGGAATCCGGCGATCTGCTTGGCGCCGACATCGTGCGGGCGCTCGAACGCACGACCGGACGCAAGGTTCAGCTCGTGGGCATTGGCGGCAGGCACTTGCAGCAGCTGGGACTGACTCCGCTCTTCGACGGCGGCGAGATCGCGCTGATGGGTTTTAGCGCGGTGCTGCGCGACCTGCCGCGGCTGATGCGCCGTATCGGCCAGACGGCGGCGACAATCGCGGCCGAGCGGCCCGATTGCCTGGTCACCATTGACAGTCCGGACTTTTCGCTGCGCGTCGCGAAGAAGGTCCGCGCAACGGCGCCGGCCATCCCGATCGTCCACTATGTCTGCCCGAGCGTATGGGCCTGGCGGCCGGGCAGGGCGGTGGCGATGAAGCCCTATGTCGATCACATCCTCTGCATCCTGCCCTTCGAGGTGAAGGCGCTCGCCCGCCTTGGCGGGCCGCCCGGCACCTATGTCGGACACCGGCTGACGCAGGATTCGGGCGTGCTTGGCGCCGCCAAGGCGCAGGCGATGCCGCGCGACCTGTCCGGCGATCGCGTCAAGACGCTGCTGGTGCTGCCCGGTTCGCGCCGCGGCGAGGTGAGGCGGCTGATCGAGCCGTTCGGCAAGACGATGTCGGTCCTGCGCCAGCGCGGCCATCGTCTGCGCTTGCTGTTGCCGACGGTGCCGCATGTCGCTGAGCCGGTGAAGGCCTCGGTCGCCAGCTGGGACGACAAGCCGGAAATCATCACCGAGCCGGAGCGCAAATGGCAGGCTTTCGGCAAGGCCGATGCGGCGTTGATCGCGTCTGGAACGGTTTCGCTGGAACTGGCGCTCGCAGGCGTTCCGATGGTTTCCTGCTACAAACTCGACCTGATCGCGCGCCAGATTCTGCAGCATATGGTGACGACGTGGTCGGCACTGCTGCCCAATTTGATATCCGACCGCGCGCTGGTGCCGGAATTCTACGATCAGTATGTCCGGCCGGAAAACCTAGCCCGGCAGCTGGAAGCCCTGTTTGCCGACACCGGCATGCGCGCCTGGCAAAAGGCGGGCTTTGCCGAGATCGCCCGCCGCATGGCGACCGAGCGGCCCTCGGGCGATATCGCAGCCGAGGTGGTGATGGGGTGCATCAGGAAGGCAGTAGGCAGTAGGTAGTAGGCAGTAGGCAGTAGGGGCTCTCTTTCTACTGCCTACTGCCTACTCACTATTCCCTATCTCTTAGCAATCGGCACGTAATCGCGTTCCGTGGCGCCGGTGTAGAGCTGGCGCGGGCGGCCGATCTTCTGGTGCGGATCCTCGATCATTTCCTTCCACTGCGCGATCCAGCCGACGGTGCGGGCAACGGCGAACAGCACGGTGAACATGGTGGTGGGGAAGCCCAACGCCTTTAGCGTTATGCCGGAGTAGAAGTCGACATTCGGGTAGAGCTTCTTTTCGATGAAGTAGGCGTCGGTCAGCGCGATCTTCTCCAGCTCCATGGCGATGTCGAGCAACGGATCGTCCTTGATACCGAGTTCGCCCAGCACCTCATGCGCCGTCTTCTGCATGATCTTGGCGCGCGGATCGTAATTCTTGTAGACGCGATGGCCAAAACCCATCAGCCGGAACGGATCGTTCTTGTCCTTGGCGCGGGCGATGAATTCCGGGATGTGGTCGACATGGCCGATCTCGCCCAGCATGTTGAGCGCTGCTTCGTTGGCCCCGCCATGCGCCGGACCCCACAGGCAGGCAATGCCGGCGGCGATGCAGGCGAACGGGTTGGCGCCCGAGGAGCCGGCGAGGCGGACGGTCGAGGTCGAGGCGTTCTGCTCGTGGTCGGCGTGCAGGATGAAGATGCGCTCCATGGCGCGCGCCAGCACCGGATTGATCTTGTATTCCTCGCACGGCACGGCAAAGCACATGTGCAGGAAATTGGCGGCGAAGTTCAGCTCGTTCTTCGGGTAAATGAACGGCTGGCCGATGTGGTATTTGTAGGCCATCGCCGCGATCGTCGGCATCTTGGCGATCAGGCGCATCGAGGCGACCATGCGCTGGTAAGGATCCGAGATGTCGGTGGAGTCGTGATAGAAGGCCGATAGCGCGCCGACCACGCCGCACATGACGGCCATCGGATGCGCATCGCGGCGGAAGCCGGTGAAGAAGCGCGACATCTGCTCGTGCACCATCGTGTGGCGCGTCACGCGATAGTCGAAGTCCTCCTTCTGTGCCTTGGTCGGGAGTTCACCGTAGAGCAGGAGGTAGCAGACCTCGAGGAAGTCGCCATGTTCGGCAAGCTGGTCGATCGGATAGCCGCGATGCAGCAGAATGCCGGCGTCGCCGTCGATGAAGGTGATCGCCGACTCGCAGCTTGCCGTGGAGGTGAAGCCGGGGTCGTAGGTGAAGACGCCGGTCGTGCTGTAGAGCGCGCCGATGTCGATCACGTCAGGCCCGGTCGACCCGCTTCGCACCTTGAATTCATGGGTCTTGCCGGCGAGTTCGAGCCTGGCGGTCGACTCATGCGCCTTGCCGCTCGGTTCCAGTTTTGTCGCAGCTTCGCTCATTGCAAACTCCTTTATGTTCCTCATGCCGGCAAGGCAATTCCTGCAAACGACACGTCGAAATCACCGGAATGCGCGAACTTGCCATCGCATTTTAGGAGGTGCGTGCCAGATTGGGCCAAGCCTAATGTTGCACTGCGAAACACACCTTTCAATGCCAATCTTCTTGGGCCAGTTCGCTGCTAATCGATTTGATCTCCAATCCTCGCCAGGCTTTCCTGGCGACCCAACACGGCAAGCACGTCGAACACGCCGGGCGAGGTGCTGCGGCCGGTCAGCGCGGCCCGAAGCGGCTGTGCCACGGCGCCGAGCTTGTGCCCACCGGCCTGCGCAAAGTCGCGGATCGAAGCCTCGGCCGAGGCGGCGCTCCAGTCGCCCTCGACGGCGGACAATGCGCCATGCGCGCCGCGCAGAATCGCGCGCGCATCCGCGTTGAGCAAGCCGGCCGCCTTCTCATCCAGCGGCAACGGCCGCTCGGCGAACAGAAACGCCGCTCCGTCGACCAGCTCGACCAGGGTTTTGGCCCGCTCCTTGAGACCGGGCATGGCGGCAAGCAGTTGCGCCTTGCGCCTGTCGTCGAGCTTTGCCGCGAACGTCGGGCCGCCTTCGAGATAGGGCAAGGTGGCGACGAAGATGTCGAACAGCGCCTGGTCATCCATCTTGCGCATATGGACGCCGTTCAACGCCTCGAGCTTGGCGAAGTCGAAGCGCGCCGCGCCCTTGTTGACGTCGCCGATGTCGAACCACGCGACCATGTCCTTGACCGACATCACCTCGTCGTCGCCATGGCTCCAGCCGAGCCTGGCCAGATAGTTCAGCAGAGCCTCGGGCAGATAACCCATGGCGCGATAGGCTTCGACGCCGAGCGCGCCGTGCCGCTTCGACAGCTTGGCGCCGTCGGCGCCGTGGATCAGCGGGATGTGCGACATCGACGGCACATCCCAGCCCATGGCATCGTAGATCACCGTCTGGCGCGCGGCATTGGTCAGGTGATCGTCGCCGCGGATGATGTGGGTGACGCCCATGTCGTGATCGTCGACGACGACGGCATGCATGTAGGTCGGGACGCCGTCGGAACGCAGGATGATGAAGTCGTCGAGATCCTTGTTCGGGAAGCGCACCTCGCCCTGCACGCGGTCGTTGACGATCGTCACGCCTTCGGTCGGCGCCTTGATGCGGATCGCACCCTTGACGCCTGCCGGCGCCTCGGAGGGGCCGCGGTCGCGCCACTGGCCGTTGTAGCGCGGCGGCAGACCCTTGGCGCGGGCCGCCTCGCGCATCGCCTCCAGCTCGGCCGGCGTCTCATAGGCGTAATAGGCCTTGCCCATGCGCACGAGCTCCTCGGCGACCTCGCGATGACGCGGCGCGCGCTCGAACTGCGAGACGGCCTCGCCGTCCCAGGAGAGGCCAAGCCAGGTCAGCCCGTCGAGAATGGCGGCGGTGGCAGCTTCGGTGGAGCGTTCGCGATCGGTATCCTCGATGCGCAGCAGCATCGTGCCGCCGGTGTGCCTGGCATAGAGCCAGTTGAACAGCGCCGTGCGCGCGCCGCCAATATGCAGGTAGCCTGTGGGCGAGGGGGCAAAACGGGTGACGACCTTGTCGGACATGGAACTCTCGAGGAAGCACTGAAAAAATGCATGTTTCGCGCGGACTTCCACGCGACCGGCGTTCATGTAGCATAGGCGGTCTGGGGCGCAAGGGGCAGACCCGATGGCTGGACGTGGCCGGGGCGCGGAGGAGGGCGGGGGAACGACAGCTGGCGTCAGCGAACGCCTGATGTTTGCCCATGCCGCGCCCGAAGAGGGAGCGCCGGTTTCGCTTCCGGAGCCGCGGGCACCTACCGAGCTTACGCCACCCGGTGACGGTGCAATACAGCCGGTCTCGCCAACGGCGAGCCTCAGCCGAATCCGCAAACAGCTTGGCCGCGCCTCGCTTCCCGCATTGCTCCGAAGCATCGGCACCGCTGCCGCCACCGAGCTTGACCGCGGCATCGGCTTCCTGCTGGTGCCGGTGTTTTTGGCCGCCGGCGTCATCTATTACTTCTCGCTGAGCGCTGAGCCGGATCTCTACAGGCCGCTTGCGGCAGTGGCCCTGATGGCGGTCTGCGCGGCGGTCTCACATTCCCGGCACAGAACGCACCTTGTCTTCATGGCGGCGTTTTTCTGCGCCTTGGGCTTTCTCGCGGCGAAGGTCGAGACCTGGCGGATGGCGACCCCGATGCTGGGTTCGGAAATCCAGACCCGGCTGACGGGTCGCCTCGTCACCGCCGAGGCGATGGCCAATGGCCGTGTCCGGCTCACCATAGATCTCATATCCACGGAGCATCCGAAGCTGCGCTACGCGCCGGACCGCGTCAGGTTGTCTGCCCGCAGGATCCCGTCCGGCATGACAGCCGGGTCGATGCTGACCGGCTATGCCAAGCTGCTGCCGCCGACAGGTCCGGTTCGGCCGGACAGCTACGACTTTTCCTTCGACAGCTATTTTGCCCGCATTGGCGGCAGCGGCTTTTTCCTGGGTGATCCAAAGCTGATTGCGCCGGTGGAGGCGCCGTTTGACGCGCGCATCGCATCGGCAGTGGAAAACGCGCGCGAAGGGATTGCAGACCACATCAGGAGCAGCATCGGCGGGTCCGAAGGCGAGATCGCAGCGGCGCTGATCGTCGGCGTTCGTGCCGGCATTCCGGAAGCCATCAACGAGTCGATGCGGCGAACCGGCATCTACCACATCATCTCGATCTCAGGCCTGCATATGGCGCTGGTCGCCGGCACGATCATGGTCCTTTTGCGCGGCGCCTTCGCGCTGTTTCCGGATTTCTCGTCGCGCCGGCCGGTGAAGAAATATGCCGCTGCAATCGCGCTGCTCTCGATCGCCGCCTACCTCGTGATCTCCGGCATCGTGGTGGCGGCCGAGCGGAGTTTCATCATGCTGGCCGTGATGCTCGCCGCCGTGCTCTTCGACCGCGCGGCGCTCACCATGCGCAACCTGGCGATCTCGGCCATCGCCGTCATCCTTGTCTCGCCGCACGAAGTGGTCGGCCCGAGCTTCCAGATGTCCTTCGCCGCCACCGCTGCGCTAGTCGGCGCCTATGCCGGTTTTGCCGACTATCGCGCCGGCAAAACGACCGCGCCGCCGGCAAAGCGTTCGTTCCTCGGCTTCCTATCGCGAAAACTGGCGATTGGAGTGGGTGGTGCCGCCGTGACGTCGCTTATCGCGGGCAGCGCGACATTGTTGTTTGCGATCTGGCACTTCCAGCGGGTGTCGCCGCTCAGCCTGCTGGCCAATCTGGCGGTCATGCCGATCGTCTCACTGGTCGTCATGCCGTTTGCCGTGTTGAGCGCCCTGGCCATGCCCTTCGGCTTCGACGGCCCATTCCTTTATGTGATGGGCAAGGGCCTGACGGCGATGATCGCCATTTCGGCGTGGATATCCGAGCGCTCACCGGTCGACGCCGTCGGGCTGATCTCGATCCAGTCGGTGCTGCTGGCGACGGTCGCGCTGGTCATCGCGACGATGGCCACCACCTGGCTGAGGCTCGCTGCCTTACCCTTCGCGCTCGCCGCGCTGCTGGCCATTCCGCATGTCCGTACTCCGGACGTGCTTATCTCGGAGGACGCGCATCTGGTGGCGATGCCGATCGGCGGCGGTGAGCTTGCCATCAACCGCGCGCGCTCCAACGACTTCACCACCGACAACTGGAAACGGGCGCTGAAAGCCGAGGAAATCGTACCGCCGGAGACGTTCGCTAAAGACGCCCTCGACATCGCCGATCCCGTCGACCTGCCGCCCGGCTCGCCCTTCTACTGCATCGGCGACCTCTGCATCGGCCGGCATCCTTCCGGTGCCATCGTCGCGCTCGCCGAGAACCGCGCCAGCGCCCGGCCTGCTTGCGGTTTCGCCGACCTCATCGTCATCGACGACGCCACGGCCTACAATCCATGCCGCGATCCGCGCGTGCTCGTCGTCACCAAGCGGCAGCTGGCACGCGACGGCAGCGCCGCCATCTTCTTTGATCCGCAATCGGCAACCGCGCGGCCAACCGTTCGCTACGCGGTCGAAGAACCGTACCGACCCTGGCACGAGCAGCGGAAATACGCGCGTGAGGCGAGGGGGCTGCCGCCCTATCAACGACCGGAAAAGCCGGCGGTCGCGCCGCAGCCTACAGAATAGATGGCACACAGTTCCGGCGAAGACCGCCGCGCGGTTCTGCTCAGTAACGGCGGATGAGTCCGACGAGCTTACCCTGAACCTTGACCCGGTCCGGTCCGAAGATACGGGTCTCGTACGCCGGGTTGGCGGCCTCGAGCGCGATCGAGGCACCCTTGCGACGAAACCGCTTCAGGGTCGCTTCCTCGTCGTCGACCAGCGCCACCACGATCTCGCCCGGACTTGCCGTATTGGCGTTGCGGATTATGACCGTATCGCCGTCGAAGATACCGGCCTCGATCATCGAGTCGCCCTTGACCTCCAGCGCATAATGCTCGCCGCCCATGATCATGTCCGGCGGCACCGAGATCGAATGCGTCTGGTGCTGGATGGCGTCTATCGGCACGCCGGCGGCGATGCGGCCCATCACCGGAATGGACACGGCCGAAACAGCGTCGTCGTCATTGCTGGGTGTCGGCGTGCGCGAGGGCGCCGCCGGCTTGACCTGGCGGCCAAGATTGCCCTGGCCGCCCTGGATGACGCTCGGCGAAAACTTTCTCGCGGCATTCAGGCCAGGCGCGATCGAGTCGGGCAGCCGCAGCACTTCAAGCGCGCGCGCTCGGTTCGGCAGCCGGCGAATGAAGCCGCGTTCTTCCAGCGCCGTGATCAGCCGATGGATGCCCGATTTGGAGGCGAGGTCGAGCGCTTCCTTCATCTCGTCGAAAGACGGCGGAATCCCGCTCTCCTTGAGGCGTTCATGGATGAACATCAGCAGTTCATGTTGTTTGCGCGTCAGCATGGCGGCCCCCTTGGGTTCTGAAACCGGAATCAGAAAAACAAACCCAGAACAAACACTATCTGTTCCAGTTGTGTTCCGCAACCGTTTAAAGTTTAGTGAATTTGTTGAGGCTTCGGAAACAATGTTGCATCCAAGGGATACCTGGCCGAGTCAGGTCAGCGGTATCATTGATTCCGCTCGATTATGCAGCCCTCCTTAAGCTGAAGCGCGGTCCAACGCCATCACAAAGGCGCGGGCGGGATCGCTTCGGCTCTTGCGCGAACGTGCCTCACCGTGAACGAAACGGACCCAAAATGCCAACTTCGGCAATGATTCCGATCCATGGTCTTCGCCGTCTATGGACCAGCTAACATAGCGCAGAAGGTTCTTGCCGTGGCACGGACGGTGGTGAGACAACCGCCCTTGGCCAATCGTGAGAGGCGCCATGCCGAAATGGAGGCGGCAGCATGATGGGGGGAATTCCTGATCTCGCCGAGATCGAGGCGATGGATGCAGCGGATCCGCTGCGCGCCCTGCGCGATCGCTTCGTCCTGCCGGAGGGGGTGATCTACCTCGACGGGAATTCGTTGGGAGCGGCCTCGCACGCCGCATTCGACGAGTTGCGCAGGGCAGCTGCCGAGGAGTGGGCGCATGACCTCATTCGTGCTTGGAACAAGGACGGATGGTTCGACATGCCGGTCGAGCTGGGCGACCGGCTCGGGCGCCTGATCGGCGCGGCGCCGGGCCAGACCGTGGTCTGCGACACCACGTCGATCAACATCTACAAAGTGCTGCACGCGGCGATGGCGATGCGGCCGGACCGAACCGTGATCGTTGCCGAGGGCGACAGTTTTCCGACCGATATCTATATGGCCGAAGGGGTGGCCTTGACCGGAAAGAACACTGTCCTGCACCTGGCTGGCGTGGACGCGCCGATCATCGAGGAACTGATCGACGAACGCGTGGCGGTGGTGTTGGTCAACCACGTCAATTACAAATCCGGCGAGTTGCGCGACATGGCGGCGCTTACGCGCATGGCGCATGACGCCGGTGCGCTGATCGTCTGGGATCTCTGCCACAGCGCGGGCGCCATGCCGGTAGAACTTGACAGGGCAAGCGCCGATTTCGCCGTCGGCTGCACCTATAAATATCTCAATGGCGGGCCAGGTTCTCCTGCCTTCATCTATGCGGCCGAGCGGCATCTTGCCGATGTGCGGCAGCCGCTCAGCGGGTGGTGGAGCCATGCACGGCCATTCGCCTTCGAGCAAGCCTATGCGCCAGGCACCGGCATCCGCCGATTTCTGTGCGGCACGCAGCCGGTCCTGTCGATGCGGACGCTGAAAGGCGCGCTCGACATCTGGAACGGCGTTGACCTGGCGACGGTGCGGAGGAAGAGCATTGCGCTGGCCGATCTGTTCATCGAACTCGTCGAAGCACGGTGCGGCGGTTACGATCTTACGCTGGAAAGCACCCGCGACGGCGCCAAACGCGGCAGCCAGATTTCCTTCATTCACCAGCATGGCTACCAGATCATGCGGGCCCTGATCGAACGCGGCGTGATCGGTGATTTTCGGGCGCCGTCGACCATGCGCTTCGGTTTTACCCCGCTCTATGTCGGCTACAGGGATGTCTGGAATGCCGTCGAAGTGCTCGAAGACATCTTGCGGACCGGCGTCTGGCGAGAAGCCCGCTTCGCGGTCAAGACAACCGTTACCTGACCGCGGCGATGCCAATTAAACTCCGCTCAACATCGACCTGATCGCGGAGGGGCCGTGTTCGAAAACCGTATTGCCGACTGGGACAACGCCTATGCCAACGGCGCGAACATCGCCGGCGGCGACCGCTGGCCCGCGGCTTGGGATCAACCGGCGCAAGCCTTTAGGGAAAAGCTGTTGGCGCAAGGCAGGGCGCGGTTCGATATCGTGTACGGCGAAGCGCCGCGCAACCGGTTCGATCTGTTTCTCCCACCTGCTGCGCCAAAGGGGCTCGTCGTGTTCATCCATGGCGGTTACTGGATGGAATCAGACAAGACCTCCTGGTCGCATCTGGCTGGAGGTGCGGTCGGCCACGGTTTTGCCGTCGCCATGCCTTCTTACACGCTTTGCCCGCAAACCAGGATCAGCGGCATCGTCAACGAGGTTGCGGCAGCGATCGAGAAGGCGGCAGCGATGATCGATGGTCCGCTGGTGCTGACCGGGCACTCGGCCGGCGGGCATCTCGCCAGCCGGATGATGACCGCGGACGCGCCGCTGTCGTCCGATGTGACGCGGCGCATACGCCAGGTCGTTTCGATTTCAGGCCTGCACGACCTTCGGCCGCTGATGTTCACCGCACTGAACGAGACCCTGAACATCGACGAGAAGGAAGCGTTGAGCGAAAGCCCGGCTTTGCTGCGGCCTCGGCGGGGAGCCCGCATCACCTGTTGGGTCGGCGGCGGCGAGCGTTCGGAATTCCTGCGCCAGAGTACATTGCTTGCCAACATCTGGACCGGGCTCGGCGCTGCCACCGGTTCAGTGGTCGAGCCGGACCGGCATCATTTCAACGTTGTCGATGGGCTCGGAGATCCGGATCATCCCCTCACTCGGGCACTGATCGCCGAATAGAGCAATTCGGCGGTGTGAACGGTTTCGGTCGAGAATTGCGTTAAAACGGCGGGATAGACCGGCTCAGCGCAGCATCAGCACGTTGCACTCGGCGCCGGCCTGCGCGGCGGGCGCGAAGGGCTGGCGCACGATCAGGCCGTTGGCGTCGGCAAGCATGCGCAGCATCGAGGAGTCCTGGATGCCGAAAGGCATCGCGACCAGGGTGCCGGCGTCCTCGCGCACAACGGCGCGCACGTAGTCCTGCCTTAGATCGTTGGCCTGCATCGCAGCGCCCAGCCGGGCCGTTCGCACGTCCTGCCGGTGATCGCGGCCGCCGAGCCTGGCAAGCAGCGGCTTCAGGAAGAGTTGCGAGCAGACGATGCTTGCCACCGGATTGCCGGGCAGGCCGATGCAACGGACATTGCCAAGCCGGCCAAACATCAGCGGTTTGCCGGGGCGCATGGCGATCTTCCAGAAGTCGAGCTTCATGCCTTCGCCGGTCAGCACGTCATGGATCAGGTCGTGGTCGCCGACCGAGGCGCCGCCGAGCGTGACGATGACGTCGGCGTTCGCCTCGACCGCTTTCCTGACCAGCGCGGCGATCGCCTCCTGGCGGTCGGCGGCGATGCCGAGATCGAGCGCGCGCGCGCCGACCGACTGGGCGGCGGCGACGACGCCATAGGCGTTGGACGAAATGATCTGGTCGGGGCCGAGCGCGCTGCCTGGCGGCAGCAATTCGTCGCCGGTGGCGATGATCGCAACCAGCGGCCGCCGCACGACGTTCAAGGCGGGGTGGTTGGCTGACGCCGCCAGCGAAAGGGCCGCCGCGTCGAGCGCGCGGCCGTTTTCGAGCAGCAGGTCGCCCTGGCCGAAGTCGAGCCCGCGGCGACGGACATTGCGTCCTTCGGCGGTCGGCTCCGTCACTTCGATCTGGCGGTTGCCAAGGTCGCGGACGTTTTCCTGGATGACGATGGTGTCGGCGCCTTCAGGCAGCGGCGCGCCGGTAAAGATGCGCACGGCCTGGCCTTTGCCGACGGTTCCGGAGAAACCGCGCCCGGCGGGCGCCATGCCTATGACCTCGAGTTCAGCCGGCGCTGAAGCGACATCGGCGGATCTTGCGGCATAGCCGTCCATGGCCGAGGCGTTGAACGGCGGCTGCGTGCGTAGCGCCACGACCGGCTCCGCCAGGACCCGGCCGGCCGCGTCAGCCAGCGGAATGCTTTCGCCGGGTAATGGCGCAGCACCGTCCAGCAGGCGTTCGAGCGCTTCGGCGACCGGGACCAAGGCCATCAGGCATCCACCTTGTAGTCGCCGGACTTGCCGCCTGTCTTCTCGACCAGCCGGATGCCGGAAACCACCATGCCGCGGTCCGCCGCCTTGGCCATGTCGTAGATGGTGAGGCAGGCGACCGACGCCGCGGTCAGCGCCTCCATCTCGACGCCGGTCTTGCCGGTGACGCGGGCAAGCGCGGTGACCCTGAGGCCAGGCAGCGTGCGGTCCGGCTCGATCTCGACGGCAACTTTTGTCAGAAGCAGCGGATGGCAGAGCGGGATCAGCTCATGCGTTTTCTTCGCGGCCATGATACCGGCGATGCGGGCTGTGCCCAGCACATCGCCCTTCTTGGCATCGCCTGCGAGAATCATCTCCAGCGTTTCCGGCCGCATCGAGACAAAACCTTCGGCGATCGCCGTGCGGATCGTCTCGGCCTTGTCGCCGACATCGACCATATTGGCTTCGCCCTTGGCGCCAAGATGGGTGAGGGCCATCTCAGATGGCCTCGGCCGCTGCCTTGCCTGTCAGCAGAAGCTCGGTCGCCGCGGCCACGTTCGCTTGCCGCATCAGGCTCTCGCCGACCAGGAAGGTGCTGATGCCGGTCTTCTGCATCCTGAGGCAGTCGCCGTGGGTGAAGATGCCGCTCTCGCTGACCAGCAGGTAGCCGCCCGGCACCATTCGCGCCAGCCGCTCGGAAGTCTCAAGGCTGGTCTCGAAGGTCCGCAGATTGCGGTTGTTGATACCGATCAGTCGCGACGACAATTTTAGCGCGCGCTCCGTTTCGGCCTCGTCATGCACCTCGATCAGCGCGTCCATCCCGAGTTCGAAGGCGATAGCTTCCAATTCACTCGCCAGAGCATCGTCGACGCTTGCCATGATGATCAGGATGGCGTCTGCGCCCCAGGCTCGTGCTTCGTAGACCTGGTAAGGGTCGAATAGGAAATCCTTACGCAATGCGGGCAGGGACACCGCCTTGCGCGCCTTGGTGAGAAATTCCGGCGCGCCTTGGAAGGATGGCGCGTCGGTCAGCACCGAAAGGCAGGTCGCGCCACCTTTCTGATAGGCCTTGGCCAAGGCTGGCGGGTCGAAATCGGCGCGGATCAGCCCCTTGGAGGGGCTGGCCTTCTTGATTTCGGCAATCAACGCGAAGCCGCCGCCCCGGCGCTTGGCCTCGAGCGCAGCAAGGAAGCCGCGCGGCGGCTCGGCGTCCCTGGCCTTCGCCTTGATCTCGGCGAGCGGCATGGCGAGCTTGGCTGCCGCGATCTCGTCGCGCTTGTAGGCTTCGATCTTGCGCAGGATGTCCGACAAGGCCTTATCCGTTCGAAATCTCGACGAGCTTGTCCAGCACGCCAAGCGCGCGACCGCTGTCGATCGCTTGCGCCGCCGCCGCGATGCCGTCGGCAAGCGTCGTCGCCTTGCCGGCCACGACCAGCCCGGCGCCGGCATTCATCAGCACCGTATCGCGATAGGCGCCGGCGGCGCCGCCCAGCATATCGCGCAGTTCCTTGGCGTTGTAGGCGGCGTCGCCGCCGCGCAGCTCTTCCTTGGTGTGCCGCTTCAGTCCGACGGTTTCCGGCGTCAGGGTGAAGCTGCGGATCTCGCCGCCGACAAGCTCCGCCACCTGGGTTTCACCCGTCGTGGTGATCTCGTCATAGCCGTCGCCATGGACGACCCAGGCATGGTCGGCGCCCAGCGCCTTCAACGTCTCGGCCACCGGCATGATCCACTCCGGCAGGAAGACGCCGACCATCTGGCGGCTGACGCCGGCGGGATTCGACAAAGGCCCGAGCAGGTTGAAGATGGTGCGCGTGCCGAGCTCGACGCGGGTCGGCCCGACATGCTTCATCGCCGGATGATGCGCCGGCGCGAACATGAAGCCGACGCCGGTCTCATGGATGCAGCGGCCGATCATCTCCGGCGGGATGTCTATTCTGACGCCCAGCGCCGTCAGCACGTCGGCGGAGCCGGTCAGCGAGGACAGGCCGCGATTGCCATGCTTGGCGACCGGCACCCCGGCGGCGGCAATGACGAAGGCCGAAGCGGTCGAGATGTTGACCGAATGCGAATTGTCGCCGCCGGTGCCGACGATGTCGATGGCGCCTTGCGGCGCCTCGACGCGCAGCATCTTGGCGCGCATCGTGGCGACCGCGCCGGAAATCTCGCCTACCGTCTCGCCGCGCACGCGCAGCGCCATCAGGAAGCCGCCGATCTGGCCGGGCGTCGCGTCGCCCGACATGATGATGTCGAACGCCTCGCGCGCTTCCTCGAAGGAAAGCGCGGTGCCCGTGGCGACCTTGGCTATGTGTGTCTTCAGAGCGCTCATCGTGTCTGTGCTTGCGAAACGGCGTTCGGATCGATGCGAACGTCATATTGCGACTGCAACTGCGCCACCAACTGGTCGAGCAGATCGTCGGACATGCCGGCGCCGAAGGATTTCTGCGCGTCGTCCGGCACCGCGCTGCCATCGGCGCCTGCCGGCTCGAAGACCTCGGCGACCTTGAACAGGATCTGGCCGTCGCCGGTGGGCGAGGCGATCAAACCGGTACCGCCTTCGCCGACGCCGAACATGGCCGCGGCGCCTTCCTTGCCGAAATCGGCATCGTCGGCTTCGCGCTTCAGGCCGCGCTTGGTCTGCTTGTCGAGCTTGAGCTCGCCGGCGATGACGTCGAGCGTGGTGCCTGCCTTGAGGCGTTTTTCCAGCTCCTGAGCCCTAGCGTCGAGCCGCTTGTCGGTCTCGGCCTCCGTCCAGTCGGCGACGACCTTCTTGCGGACTTCATCCAGCGTGCGGTCGCGCGCCGGTGTGATCGACTGCACTTCGTAGAAGACGAAACCGTTGTCGGCAGTCGTCAGGCCCTCGTTCTCGGTATTGGGCTCCGCCGCGAACACCGATTTGATCAGCTCGGCCGATTGCGGCAGGTCGTTGACGATCGTGCCGTCCGGCCGCTGGCCGGTACGGTCGATGGCGTCGATGGTGACGACCTTGAGCTTCAGCTTGTCGGCGGCCTGGGCAAGCGAGGCGCCCGAGGCGCGGGTGTCCTCGTAGCTGTCATGCACGTCGAGCAGGATGCGGTTCGCTTCGCCGAGCGCCAGGTCCTTGCGGATCTGGTCGGACACTTCCGAAAGCGGCTTCACCACCTGCGGCTTGATCTCGGTCACGCGCAAGAGCACGGGACCGAAGGCGCCCTGGATGACCTGGCTGACCTCGTTGGCATTGAGCGAGAAAGCCGCATCGGCCACCGCCTTGTCGGCGATCTTGTCCTTGGCCAGCGTGCCGAGCAGCGTGTCGGCCTGTGTCTTGCCTTCGGCGGTGACGAGCTTGTCGAAGGTAGCGCCAGCCTTCAGCGAATCCAAAGCGGCCTTGGCCGCATCCGGCGTCTTGAACACCAGCTGCTCGATGGTGCGCATCTCGGGCGTCGTGTAGCGCGCGATATTCTTGTTGTAGTCCTCGCTGACCTGCTGGTCGGTCACCGCGGACGGATCGGCTATGTCCTGCGGCTCCAACCTGACATAGGAGAATTTGCGATATTCCGGCGCGGCGTAGTTCTTCTTGTTGGCGTCGAAATAGGCGTTGAGGGCGCTGTCCGACGGCGCCTCGATCGGCTGCACGAGCGTCTTCGGCAGCACGAGATAGTCGATCGTGCGATCCTCGCCGCGATAGAGAGAGACCGCCTTCAGGAAGGTCTGCGGAACCTTGAGGCCGTCGGAGATCGCCTCGACGATCTGCTGGCGCACGGCCACCTGCGAGCGGTTCCTGAGGTAGTCCTCAGGCCGCATGCCAAGCTCGCGCAGCAGATACTCGAAGGTGCGGCGATCGAACTGGCCGCCGGGGCCTTTGAAAGCCGGATCCTCGCGCGTCAGTTCGGCAAGCCGATCCTTGGAGAGGCCGAGCCCCAGCTTGCGCGCCTGTTCGTCGAGCACGGCGCCCGAAACGAGCTGCGCCAGCACCTGGTTGTCGACACCGAGCAGCTTGGCCTGGTCGTGGGTGATGCGCTGGCCATATTGCTGCGACAGTAGGCTGAGCTGGCGGTCGTAAGCGAGGCGGTACTCGTTGATCGAGACCTCCGTGCCACCGGCCGTGATGACCGCGTGATGACCGCCCAGCACACCGCCCACCATGCGGGTGGTGATGCCCCAGGCGGCGAAACTGATCACCAGCAAGGACAGCAACGCCTTCGCGACCCAGGTGCCCGCCGCGCTTCTCAATATACCAAGCATGCATACTTCCGATTTTTGCGCATTTTCGCATGCGCCGAGTCTGAAACAAGCGCAATAGCGCCCTTCCGGTCCACTGTCGATTGCTTTGTGACCTGATTTTGGTAGTGAGGGCGCTGCTTAATGTCGCTCGGAGAACGCGCCCCATGACCCCTGGAATCCGCCCGCTTGTCGCCGGCAACTGGAAAATGAACGGCACCAGCGCCTCGCTCAACGAGCTGCGGTCGATCGGCAACGGGTTCATGAGCGGGCTCGACGCGGAGACGGAAGCGCTGGTGTGCGTGCCGGCGACGCTGCTCCAGCGCGCCGCCGAGATCCTGTCGCGGACGCCGGTGCGGGCCGGTGGAGAGGATTGCCATCCCAAGGAGAGCGGCGCCTTTACGGGCGAGATTTCGGCCGAGATGCTCAAGGATGCCGGCGCAAGCCACGTCATCGTCGGTCATTCCGAGCGCCGCGAGCTGTTCGGCGACGACGATGCAATAGTCCATGCCAAGGCGTCGGCGGCCTGGCGGGCAGGGCTGGTGGCCATCATCTGCATCGGCGAGACGCGCGCCGAGCGGGAGGCGGGCGCCACGCTTGATGTCCTGTCGCGGCAGCTTGACGGTTCCGTGCCGGCGAGCGCCACCGCCGCCAACACCATCATCGCCTACGAGCCGGTCTGGGCGATCGGCACCGGCCTGACGCCGACCGCCGCCGATGTCGCCGAGGCGCATGCGCATATCCGGGGCAAGCTGACGGCGCTGCTCGGCGATGCCGCGGCCAGGATGCGCATTCTTTATGGCGGCTCGGTCAAGCCTTCCAACGCGGTGGAACTGCTCGGCGTCGAGAATGTCGATGGCGCGCTGGTCGGCGGCGCCAGCCTGAAGGCGGCCGACTTCCTGGCTATCGCGGAAGCATACATGAACATGGCTTAGGCTCATGCAGCATAAATCGTTGTAATGGCCTCATTGCTTCCCATATTCCCGGCCACGGGCTTGGAAATGCCGCCAAAGCATTGTAAGGAGCCGCCTCCAAATCATCGGTCGTATGCGCGGTCGCGCAAGGCCTCGCCAGGATAAATTATGGAAACCGTACTGATCGTCGTCCACCTCATGGTCGTGCTTGCCCTTGTCGGCGTGGTGCTGCTGCAGCGCTCCGAAGGCGGCGGCCTGGGCATCGGCGGCGGTTCCGGTTTCATGACCGCGCGGGGCGCCGCCAACGCGCTGACCCGCGCCACCGCGATCCTGGCGGCGGCCTTCTTCGTGACGTCGCTGGCACTGTCGATCATTGCCCGCTACGGCGAAAAGCCGATCGACATCCTCGACCGTCCGGCAACGTCAACCTCGGGCAACGGCGTGCTCAACCAGCTGCCGGGATCGAATGGACCGGTGGGCAGCTCGCAACCCGCGGCCCCGGCCGGCGGCTCTGCTCCCGCGGCTCCGGCTGGCGGTGCGACGACCACCACGCCGCTTGCCAATGGCACCACCGCGCCGGCTCCGGCCACGCCTGCTCCGGCGCCCGCGAATCCGACCACCGCGCCGGCGGCCAACGGCGTCACCTTGCCGGTCACCCCTCAGGTTCCGAACCAGTAGCCGGACAAGCTCCGGGCCGCGATCTGTTGTTCTTTGAACACAGTCGCGGCAAATGCGCGCCCGATCACGAAGATTCAATCGGGCGTGGCGCCTGCCTCAGCTTGAGGCGATGACGGCTAATCGATTATAGATTGCGCGCGGCACTTTTCGGCGTCCTTGGGGGGCGCCGGGCGACGCCGTGGGCAACTTGCATTTGAACGATCGGATCTTCGCCATGCAGCTTCGCAGCTTCATCATTTTGGGAGTCTGTGCCGTCCTCGGCATGGGTTCCGCGGCCATCGCCGGACCGGCAAACATGGTCTCTTCACCGTCGGTAGAGAAGACCGACGCAATTCCTGTCGCCGCCAAGAGCGACGCATCGCAGTTGAAGCTTCTCAAGAAGAAGAAAAATCCGACCTCTGACGATCTCGCGCAGATCGGCAAGCTCGAGGCCAAGATCGCCGCCGACAAGCAGGCGGCAAAGGATAAGGCGCTCGAGGCTCGCAAGATGGCAATGCGCAAGGCCGCCAAGGCCAAGGCTGACGCGGCGCGCCAGGAATGGCTTGCCAAGAAGGGTACGGCCGCGCCGGCTGAAGTCGCCGACGCCAAGCCGGCCAAGAAGACCACCAGGATCATCTCGCTGCTGGAGCCGGTCGCGCCGATCATCCCGGCCAAGGCCGAGGAGCCTATCCCGGCTGAGGCCATGAACATCGCCGCCACCGGCAACAACGGTGAACTGCGCAGTGAGCAGCCCGGCCAGAAACAGGCGAGCAGCGGCGGTCTGTTCGACGGCCTCTTCGGCGGCGGCGTACAATCGACTTCGATCAGCTACCTGCCCGAGACCCGCGCGCTCGATTCGGCGCTGGCCAAGAAGGACGCCAAGCGACCCTTCAAGGTGAAGCCGGAATTCGTGCCGCAGGACGTTGCGTTCTCGGGTTATGAGCCGGGCACCATCGTCATCGATACCACTGCTCGTCGCCTTTACCTCGTCGAGAGCTTTTCGACGGCGCGGCGCTATGCCATCGCGGTCGGTCGCGAAGGCCTGCAGTTCAAGGGCACCGTGGCTGTCGGCGACAAGCAGGAATGGCCGCGCTGGATCCCAACGCTCGACATGCAGAAGCGCGAGCCGAAGCATTACGGCCAGTACAAGGACGGCATGAACGGCGGCGGCCAGAATCCGCTCGGCGCGCGCGCCATCTATCTCTATGACGGCAAGAAGGACACGCATCTGCGCATCCATGGCACGATTGCTCCCCAGTCGATCGGAACCAGCGCCTCGAACGGCTGCTTCCGCATGATCAACGAGCACGTGATGGACCTCTACAGCCGGGTCAGGATCGGCACCAAGGTCGTTATCATCTAGCGATCTCCATCAAACTGCCCAAAGGGCCGGCGACGCCGGCCCTTTTGTTTTGAATCTTTGCCTTGAAGCATGTCGTTCCCCCAAACCGTTCCATGCTTTTGGGCGACATGCTTCGGGAAAGGCTCTTTGCGAGCACCCGCGCCATTAGGGAAAAAGCCTTCGCGGCGGTTTTTTCTCTGGCGGAATCAATCAGGCCGCGTTAAGCGATGACTCCCATGGCGCGATATGTATTCATCACAGGCGGCGTGGTTTCCTCACTCGGAAAAGGCATCGCCGCAGCAGCTCTTGGGGCTCTTCTGCAGGCGCGAGGCTATCGCGCGCGGATCAAAAAACTCGATCCCTACCTCAATGTCGACCCCGGGACGATGTCGCCGTACCAGCATGGCGAAGTGTTCGTGACCGACGACGGCGCCGAGACCGACCTCGATCTCGGCCATTACGAGCGCTTCACCGGGCGCTCGGCGAACCAGCAGGACAACATCACCACCGGCCGCATCTACAAGAACATAATCGAGCGCGAGCGGCGCGGCGATTATCTCGGCGCGACTGTCCAGGTCATCCCGCACGTCACCGACGAGATCAAGCATTTCGTGCTGGACGGCAATGACGACTACGACTTCGTGCTGTGCGAGATCGGCGGCACGGTCGGCGATATCGAGGCGATGCCGTTCCTGGAAGCGATTCGCCAGCTCGGCAACGACCTGCCGCGCAACAATGCGGTCTATGTGCATCTGACGCTGATGCCCTACATCCCGACCGCCGGCGAATTGAAGACCAAGCCGACGCAGCATTCGGTCAAGGAACTGCGCGGCATCGGTATCGCGCCGGACATCCTTCTGGTGCGCGCCGACCGGCCGATCCCGAAGGAAGAGCGTCGGAAACTTTCGCTGTTCTGCAACGTGCGCGAAAGCGCCGTCATCCAGGCGCTGGACGTGCCGCATATCTACGACGTGCCTCTGGCCTATCACCAGGAAGGCCTCGATTCGGAAGTGCTGGCGGCCTTCGGAATCGACCCGGCGCCGAAGCCGCGCATGGAGCCGTGGCAAAAGCTTTCCAACCACATCCACAATCCGGAAGGCGAGGTGACGATCGCCATCGTCGGCAAATATACCGGCCTCAAGGACGCCTACAAATCGCTGATCGAGGCGCTGTCGCATGGCGGCCTCGCCAATCGCGTCAAGGTCAAGCTCGACTGGATCGAAAGCGAGATCTTCGAGAAGGAAGATCCTGCGCCATGGCTGGAGAAGGTGCACGGCATCCTTGTTCCCGGCGGCTTCGGCGAGCGCGGTTCGGAAGGCAAGATCCTGGCGGCAAAGTTCGCGCGCGAACGCAAGGTGCCTTACTTCGGCATCTGCTTCGGCATGCAGATGGCTTGCATCGAGGCGGCCCGCTCGCTGGCGGGTGTCGGCCATGCATCGTCGACCGAGTTCGGCCCGACCGACGAGCCCGTCGTCGGCCTTATGACCGAGTGGCTGAAGGGCAATATGCTTGAGAAGCGCAGGGTCACAGGCGATCTCGGCGGCACGATGCGGCTTGGCGCTTATCAGGCCGAACTCGCCAAGGGCTCGAAAATAGCGGATATCTACGGCGACACGCAGATTTCCGAGCGCCACCGGCACCGCTACGAGGTCAACATCGACTACAAGCAGCGGCTCGAGGATTGCGGCTTGGTGTTTGCGGGCATGTCGCCCGACGGCGTGCTGCCGGAGACGGTCGAATATCCTGACCATCCCTGGTTCATCGGCGTGCAGTATCACCCCGAGCTGAAGAGCCGCCCGCTCGACCCGC
Source organism: Mesorhizobium sp. B3-1-8 (assembly GCF_006439495.1). Taxonomy (NCBI): domain Bacteria; kingdom Pseudomonadati; phylum Pseudomonadota; class Alphaproteobacteria; order Hyphomicrobiales; family Phyllobacteriaceae; genus Mesorhizobium; species Mesorhizobium sp. B3-1-8. The sequence goes on along the minus strand of NZ_VFTK01000007.1, from coordinate 43,093 downwards.
ATCCGCTGTTCGCGAGCTTCATCTCGGCCGCGGTGGATCAGTCGCGCCTGGTCTGAGCGATCGGCTGGCGAGCCGTGCCATGCAGACTTACGTCGCGCTGCTCTACAGCATCATCCTCGGCGAGGGACGGCGGGTCCTCATGTCGGACCTCAAGGCGATGGCCGAAAGGATCGGCCTGAAGAAGGTCCGAACGCTGGTGGCGACGGGCAATCTGGTCTTCGAGGCGCGGAAGGCCAAAATTTCGGATCTCGAGCATCGGCTGGAAAAGGCCGTCGAAGAGACTTTCGGCCGCCATGTCGATATTATCGTGCGCGGCGCGGAGGATTGGTTGAAGCTCGCGGCCGGCAATCCATTCCCGGACGATTCCGCGGACGCCGCCGACCAGGTGGCGGTGCGCGTCATGCGCAGGCCGGCGCCCGTCGAGGCCGCCGCAGCGCTCCAGGCCTACGCTGCCGAGGACGAGAAGGTGCTTTTGGTCGACGGCGATATCTGGGTGGTCTTTTCCCGCGAAAGACCGAGCTCGCGCCTGCTCGCGGCAGCAAGCCACAAGCGCATGGGCATCGGCACGTCGCGCAACTGGAACACGGTGCGGCGCTTGGCGGAGATGGTAGGCAGTAGGCAGTAGGCAGTAGGCAGTAGGCAGTAGGGTGGCGTCTTCTATTGCCTAAGCCCTACTACCTACTGCCTTGTTAGGCCTTCGCCACCTTCGCCCCTGCGCCGAGCGCCATGGTGCGCAGCACGTAATAGACGGCGCCCGCGATCGCCACGCCGAAGAACCAGCCATAGACGCCCCACCAGGACGGCAGCCAGTTGGTGAAGTTGGGCAGGATCGAGGAGAAGATGGCGCCGATGCCGGCGGCGATGAAGGCGTTGACATGCCAGCCGCTCTGGAAACGGAACTCGCCGTCCTCGCGATAGAGCGCCTCGACGTCGACCTCGCTTTTGCGGATCAGGTAGTAGTCGACCATCATCACGCCGAAGATCGGTCCCATCGTCGCGCCGATGATGTTGACGAAGGAAGCGGCGCTGCCTTCCCATGGCGCGAAGGGATAGAGCACCAGGGCGATCAGCGCCGCGATGTAGCCGCCCTTCTTGAAGTCGATCTGGCGCGGGAAGACGTTGGAGAAGTCGAACGCCGGCGAGACGAAATTCGCCACGACGTTGATGCCCAGCGTCGCCACCGCGAAGGTCAACGCGGCGAGAGCGGCCAGGAACCAGCTGTCGAACTTGGCCGAGATCTGGTCGGGATGGAGCAGCACCTCATGGTAGACGTCATAAGCGGCGATCGTCGTGACGCCGGCCACCAGCGAGAACAGGATGAGATTGACCGGCAGGCCCCAGATGTTGCCCTTGCGCAGCGCCGCCTTGTCCGGCGCATAGCGGGCGAAATCGCAGAAGTTGAGGTAGAGCGCCGAGAAATAGGTCACCCAGATCGCCGCCACCGCGAACAGCGCGGTCCAGGAACCGGGCTCGCCCGGAACGCCCGCGTCCTTGGTCTTGTCCAGCAGCACATCCATCGGGATGTCGCTGGTGAAGGCGAAAGTGCCCGACTTGATGCAAAGATAGATAGCCAGGATCAGCATCATGATCCACACGGCCGGGCCGGCCCAGTCCTGGAAGCGGCGGACGGTTTCCATGCCCTTCTGGATGATCAGCAACTGCAGCGCCCAGATGATGACGAAGCAGATCACCTCCAGGGTCGAATGTCCCAGAAAGTGCGAGCTCTTGTTGAACTCGTCGAACCATTGCAGGCGCGTCAGCAGCGCCACGATGGCGCCCGAAGCCGCGGCTGTCTGGGCGCCGTACCAGAAGCAGGCGACGATCGCGCGCACGAGAGCCGGGACGTTGGCGCCCCAGATGCCGAAGGAGGCGCGGGCAAGCACGGGGTAGGGCACGCCGGTCTTCACGCCGGCATAGCCGACCATGTTCATCAGCGCGTAGATGATCAGCGAGCCGATGCCGATGGCGATGATGAAGTTGACGAAGCCGCCGCAGAACAGAAACAGGCTGGCCGCCAGGTAGTAGCCCCAGAGGCTGTGGACGTCCGAGGTCCAGACGTTGAAGATCGAAAACGGTCCCCAGTTCCTGACCGTTGCCGGAGCCAGATCCTCGTTGTAGAGGTCAGGCGATGCGCCTTGAATGGTCATTTGCAAGTGTTCCCCTTGTTGCAAAACGCGCCGTCACGCGTTTGACTGTAGAGGTTAAGCCTGACGCTGGGGAACCGGCAAGCAACCCATTTGCCGGCTTTCGCCTTAAAGATATTCAATGAGAATCGCCGTTATCCGACGGCTTCGGACTTGAACCGAGCTGAGTCGCCAAGCGGTTTTCGCGCAGGCTGGCCGGTTCCGAATTTTTTCCGACAGCAACCAAATTTGTTTGGAACCGATCCATAAGACGTGCGTTTAATGAAGTTCGGCTGCTCTGCGGTCGACCGGGAGGAAAACTATGGATCGCTTGCATTTCTTTACCCCAGTGCGAATTGCGCGTGGGCAGGGATACCCTGTGGAGGAAGTCGATAGCGTCTCCGAGGCGATGGTGTTCCTGCGGAAGTGGCCAACGGGCAGACGCGGCCCGGTTTATCAATGCGCCCTGAATTGCTGCGCGGCGGCTGTGTCGGGCAAGATGTCGGCCGAGGAAGCGCGCAAAGCCTTTGTCGGCTTTGCCCGCATCACGCGGCTGCTAGACGACGACATGGCGCTGCCGCTGGGTGGTGCGTCGATGGACAATGTCTACGCCTTGAGGCGGTAGGCTAAGCCGGTATTTGGCAAATAGAGAACGCCGCGCCTACCCGGCGCGGGGAGTTTGTCGTTTTGCATCGGTCTCGACATGGCCGAGATGTCTTCCCCATTGTCCGTTCCGCGCAGTTCTGTGGCACCCGGTAGGAAATCGTCGCGAAATCGCTTATGTGAGCGCGATGCCTCGTTGATCGAGGATCAGAGAATCCGCCGGACGTGATGGAAAAGAGCAGCGATTACAAAAAGGTGCGGCTTGCCATAGCCCCAATGATGGATGGGACAGATGGATAAGTAATATCAGATAGTTGCTGGATGCCGTGTGCAAAAATCGCACACGAAAGTTCTGCTTCTCTTCTTTTTTCGTTCCCACGACGGAGCCGCTGATAGCCCTGTTTGGACGCTCTTTTGCCGACGATATTGACCGCTCCATTGCGGACGTTCGCCGCGATATCCGTGACCCTTATTGTCCGATGCAGCGTCCAATTTGCCTGGGGTTCCTGGAAGCTTTTCGAACTTTCTGGGTCGCCCCTCAGCCCGAATTGCGGTTGCTTATGGACAAAGTGGGACACTAGATTCGGTTTTTGGATAGTTTGGGTGGCACCGACTTTCTGCCACGCGTGCCTTCCTGATAGCGCGCGTCAGCACGAACCCCAAGTGTTCTTAACGACAGCTTTGCGCGTGATTTCAGACGCTCAGCTGAGGTTTCGTGTTACCCGAATGCGGACATGGGATTAACCGCTGCGCATTTCACTTTGAGTCTGGGCCGGCAGTATCAAAAAATAAAAACGCTCAAGAGGGTCCCACCGGTGATGGCATCAAAAAGGTGAGCCTTAATCTGAGGTGACCATAGCCACAGGTCTGCATGGTTCGCTAGCGGCACCATTTCTCAACAGCGATGGCGATCGCCTTTGTGCAGTCGATGAGGTCGCGCACCGCGACGCGTTCATTTGGCTGATGCGCCTGCGCGGGATCGCCGGGACCGAAGTTGATGGTCGGCGTGTTACCGAGGCCAGTGGGCAGGCCAATATCGCTGTGTGCGCCAAAGCCGCTGAGCGCAGGCGACAGATTGGCGACCTTCACAGCCTGCTGGAAGACACCGACGAACGGACTGTCCGAAGGGATTTCGGCGCAGTCGGCGTCGAGGATCCATTCAACGCGGGCAGGGTGCAGGCGCAGGTAAGGGTCCGCCTGGCAGACATTGGCGATATGCTCTTCGATCTCGCGCTTGACATTCCCGCCCAGCCTGTACTCGTCATGCTCGCTCGGCAGGTACTGAGCGTCGATGATGATCTCGCCGCGGCCGGCCATCGAAGACGGGTGTTCGCCGGCATTGATCTGGGTGACGATGATCTGGTTGGGCAGGTCCATCAGTGGATGGTTCTTCTTCGGATCGAACATCCAGCGCCGGTTGAGGATGTCGATGCCGTCGAGGATCTGCCGGCAAAGCTGCACGGCATCGACCGGGCCGCTCGAATACCAGGCATTCGGCGTTAGCTCCGCATGGCCACCTATGCCGTCGATGATGATCTTGCCCCACAGAATGCCGTGACAGAGCGGCGCGATCCTGTTTGCCGTCGGTTCGGTCATGATGCCGGCATCGGCGCAAAAGCCGCGATCGACCATGGCGAGCGACCCCATGCCGCCGATTTCTTCATCGACGACAGTGGTGAAGACGATGTCGCCGGAAAGGCTGACATTCAGCTCCTTCAGGATCTCGACCGCCATCAGCATGCAGGCGACGCCGCCCTTCATGTCAACCGTGCCGCGGCCATGCAGGAAGCCGTCCTTCAACACAGGCTGGAACGGGTCGGTCGTCCAGTGTCCGGCCGCACCAGGCGGCACGACGTCGATATGGCCGGTGAGCATGATGGAGCGCCCACCGCCTGTGCCCTTCAGCACGCCGCCGAGATTGGGCCGGCCATCGAAGGTCCTGCCCTTGTTGGCGCCGGCGCGTCCCTTGTATTTTTCGTACAGTGCGGGGCCATCCGGATCCCAAAGGTCGGTCGTAAAGCCGAGCGCCTCGATGCGCTTTTTTAGATAGAGCTGGCAATCCCGTTCGCCCAGGCCGGCCTCCTTCGGATTGGACTTCACGATAGAGGGGAAGGCGACGAGATTGCTCAGCGTCTCGACGATGCGATCGGCCGCTGCCTCGACACGCGCGGCGATGGTCTCTTCCATGGAAGGCATTATGATCTCCAACGTTGGGAAAGCCGGTCGGCCAGAAGGACGAACACCAGAAGGGCGCCGACAATTCCCACCTGCCAGACCGTGTTGATGTTCAATTGCAGAAGGCTGGTCTTGAGCGTGACCAGCAGCAGGACGGCCGCGAAAACGCCGCCGACGCCGCCACGCCCGCCGGTGATGGCGATGCCGCCGAGCATGGCGGCGGTCAGCGATTCGAGCTCCAGGTTCTGACCGATATTGGGTCTGCCGCTGCCGAGCCAGGCGAGTGAAACAAGACCGGCGGCGCCAGCCAGCGCGCCGCTCAGCACATAGAGGATGAAGCGCACGCGCTCGACGGGAATGCCGACCAGCCTGGCCGAGCGTTCATTGAAGCCCATCGCGTGGATCCAGCGCCCCCAGGCCGTAGCCATCAGCACAAGGCCGGCCAGCGCGAAGCATGGAATGGCAAGGGTGAGGAAGGGCACGGGAATACCCGCGACCACACCGCGCCCCCACAGGAGCAGCCAGGCGGGCACGCCAGACTGGGCCGCGCCGCCGGTAACGGCAAGCGCCACGCCGGAATACACGAAGAATGTTCCGAGCGTGGCGATGAAGGGCAATAGCGCCAAGCTGTTCACCAGCAATCCGTTGAGGGCGCCGAGCAGCGCACCGGCCAGGATGCAGACGACTGGCAGCAAGACCGGCGGCAACCCCAGTTTGAGCGACAGCATGGCGAGGATGGCGGACAGCGAAACCGCGCCGCCGACGGACAGGTCTATGCCGGTTCCGCCAGCCAGGATGACCAGACCCTGCCCGAGGCCGACCAGGGCCAGGATGGTCGAGAACTGGAGGACGTTGGTAACCGTACCGAGATTGAAAACCGATGGCTTGAGCGCCAGCAGGCCAACGATGACGATCAGCCAGAGCGCGCACAGAAGCGCGAGGGTAAGGGCCGGGCCCTGCAGGTTCCGGAGCGTTTTCATGTGCGGGCTCGCTGCAACCGGGCCATAGGAAGGCGGTTGGACACAGCTTCGAAGCCAAGCACGCCAATGATGAGAGCGCCGGTGACGACGGGCTGCCAGAGCGAGGGAACGCTGATCAGGAGTAGGCCGTTCTGGAGAATTCTGAGCAACAACACGCCAAGCACGGTGCCGATGAGGCTGCACCGTCCGCCCAGTATGCTCGTGCCGCCGAGAATAACCGCGGCAATGGCATCCAGCGCCGATGTGCTGCCGATCGACATTTCCACGTTGCGGTAGGTCGCGACATAGAAAGCGGCGGCGATGCCGGCCAAGACACCGCTGATGACAAAGGTCACGAAGCGGACCTTGATCACCGGAATTCCTGAAAGCCGCGCCTTTTCCTCCGAATTGCCGATCGCCAGCAGGTGCAACCCATAGGGCGTTCGCCGCAGCGCCAGCCAGACCACGAGATAGGCAACGGCGATGACCAGTGCAGGGACGGGGATCCCGAGCGCGGTGGCACCCAGCAGATCGGTAAGGCTCGAGGGCAGACCGGAAAGCCATTGCCCGCCAAGTAGGGCGAACACGGCGGTACGATAGACGCCAAGCAGGCCAAGCGTGCCGACGATCGCCGGAACGCGGCCGAGGACGACAACGGCGGCCGTCACGCATCCCAGCAACGCGCCGACCGCGGGCCCGGCAATGAGCGCCAGGAATGGGGTGCCTTCCGCGCCGAGGATGCGGCCGATGGCGATGGCCGCGAGACCCATGACAATGCCGATGGACACATCGATGCCGCCCATGGCGAGCAGCAAGGTCATGCCGAGGCCGATCAGCAGAAGCTCAACGGCGTTGCGCAAGACAGTGACTGCGTTGCCCGAGGTCGCGTAGTGCGGCGATGCGATAGAGAAGATGACGATCGCCAGCAAACAGGCGACAAGCAGAGACCACTCCCGCCCGTTCATGGAGAAGACACCGATTCCAGCTGCCGCATCGCGTTCACGTCAGGGCTCAGAAGTTAAATTTGTCGACATTGTCCTTGGTGAAGATAGCCGGCGGCCCGAGCAGCAGGATGCCTTTCGTCGCGTCATAGGTGGCGGGCTTCTCCAAACCGGCAATCTTGTTTTCGGCCTCGAAACTCTTGCCGTCGATCAGCTGCTTGCCGGCCCAGACCGTCAGATAGCCGAGCTGTTCGGGGTCCCACAGCACGGTGAAGCCGAAAGCGCCGCTCTTCAGATACGAGCGGGCGGTGTTCGGGCTGCAATAACCCGTGCCAACGACGGAGCCGATCTTGCCGGCGGTTTCAATGGCCTGGGCAACGCCTGGGCAGGTCGAGGACGCAACGGCGATGATGGCCTTAATATCGGGGTTGGCAGCCATGAGATCGCCCGAGATCTGCGCGGCGCGCTCGGCCGTGCCGCCGGCATATTGCGGCGCGAGCAGCTTCAGCTTCGGATATTTGGCTGTGGCTTCCTTCTGCATGAAGCCGATCCAGGCGTTGAGGTTGGATGCCGTTGCTTCGCCAGAGACGATGCCGATGGTGGCGTCCTCTCCGACGCGCTTGACGAGTTCGTCGATGATCGTGGTGCCAAGCCCCTCGTCGGTCGCTTGCGCCACATAGACCGCGCGGCCGCTGTCGGGCGCGTCACTGTCGGAGGTGAACAGTTTGATGCCCTTGGCCTTGGCGCTCTCGACCACCGGCGCGATGCTCGAGGCATCGAGCACGCTGACCGAGATCGCTTCGACGCCTTGGTCGATCATATTCTGCACGATCTGCAGTTGGTCCACCGGATTGGTGTCGACCGGGCCGGAGTAGACGAAATCGACGCCAAGATCCTTGGCGGCGCGATTGCCGCCGGCTTCCATGGCGTTGAAATAGGGAATGCCGATCAGCTGCGGCACGAAGGCAACCCTTTTTTTGTCCGCCGCATGCGCTCCCGTGACAACGGCGAGTGACAGCACGGAGATAGCAAGCGCCTTTTTGAATGGTGAAAGCATTGTGTTGATCCTCTCTGGAATGACGTGCGTGTCAGTTTGTTTTTTCGAGCGCCCGCACGTCGGGATGGGCGCCTGTTATGAGTGAAACGACTTCCTCGTGATTGGTCTCAGTGGCCAGCCGTTCGGCCACCTTGCGGCCGCGCCGGAACACCACGATCCGGTCGGCAACCTCGAAGACTTCGGAAATGTTGTGGCTGATGAGGACGACGGCGCAGCCGCGCGCGGCAAGCCGCCGTGTCAGCGCCAGCACCTTGCGGGTCTCTGCGACAGCAAGGGCAGCCGTCGGTTCATCCATAATGACCAGCCTGGCGTTGAGATTAAGCGCCCTGCAGATGGCAACGGCCTGGCGCTGACCGCCCGAAAGGCTGCCGACAGGGGCTTCAGGGTCGGTGATATGGGCGTCGAGTTCCTGCAGAAGGCCGTCGACGCGCTCGCGCATTTCCTTGCGTCTCAGAAAGGGAACGCCCAAAATGGAGCGTTTCAATTCTCGACCCAGAAACACGTTTTCGGCGATCGACAGGTTCTCCGAAAGCGCCAGCTCCTGGAAGATCGTTGCGATGCCGGACGCAGCCGCATCCTTGGGCGAAGAGAACGCGACGGCGGTGCCCTCGATGAGAAGTTCGCCGTCGCTTGGCGGATGGGCGCCCGCCAGAATCTTGATGAAGGTCGACTTGCCTGCGCCATTGTCGCCGAGCAGCGCAAGCACTTCGCCGGAGCGGATCTCCAGGTCGACATTGGCAAGCGCCGTCAACGCGCCGAAGCGCTTGGCGATGTTCCTAGCAACCAGAAAGGGGGCTGTCATGACTATTCCTCCCGCTGCTGCGGTTTGGCTAGACGGCCTTGCTGACCCAGCGCAGCACGTTGGTCCAAAGACGTGCGTAGCCAGGCCATTCGACGAAGCTGTTCGGCAGCCAGTGCGGGCCGATGTCGGACGTCCAGACCAGCGTGCGGCCCTCGCCATGACGCCCGGTGACCAGCAGCGGGTGGCCGCCCTGGTCCTGCGGAAGCTGGGCGAGAACTTCGACATCCCTGCGGTCACGAGCGATAACTTCGTTGGCGCCGAGCAGGATCGGCCACTCGCCCTCGATGCCGGCAAAGATCGGGTGATCCCTGGGGCCGGTGATCGCGGGGCGGAAGCCCTCCGGGATTTCGAGCCGGTCGTCATTGGGAAGGCAGGTCACCGGCAGTGCATCTTCAACAGCGGTGCGATGCCAGCGGGCCTTGCCGTCGATGCCCTGGAAGCTGAAATAGCCGCCGATCATGACCAGGCCGCCGCCGGCCTGCGTCCAGTCGCGCAGCAGCTTGAGACGGTTCGGCACGGTCTTGCCGTGCAGCCAGACATCGGGGTGAAGCAGCAGCGAATTCGCGCCGATGTCGGAGAGCACGATCGCCTTGTACTGCAAAAGTCCTTCCATGGTGAAAGGCAGCTTTTCGACGGCCTCGTGCGCCGGCATGTATTCAAGATCGAATTCACTGTCCTTCAGGGTGTTGACCAAAGGCGTCGCGCCGAGATGGAAGGTAACGCTTCCGAACTGGTCGAAGCCCTTGTAGTGGGTGGCCGAACTCATCCAACTTTCGCCGACCAGAAGGACTTTCGTTTTCGCCATGACCATGTTCTCCCGATGATGCCTTGTTGGTCGCCTGCCGGATGCTTTGGACCCGGTAACGTATTGATCTAGCTTGCCATCACGTCATTTGCCGAAGCGGTTGCCTTCAATGTCGCGAAGTCGGCGATGTAGCCCTGCGCACCCTCGACGGTTGTCGTCAGGCTCGCGCCGATCGCTGCGTAGCGGGCCGCTGTTTCCAGCGATGCGCCATGCAGCCACAGACTGAGGAAGATGCCTGCGAAGCTGTCGCCTGCACCGGTCGCATCCACCCGGTTGACGGGTAGTGCCGGCACTTCGATTTGCGGTCCGCCGGTTGCCGGAAAGACGACCGCGCCGAATTCGCCCAGGGTAAGCACGACCGTTCCCCGCGGCTTGATGCGTGACAGCATCTGCCGCACTTCGTCGATCATGGTCGCCATGCGGGTGCCAAAACCGTAGATCTCGCGGATCATCACATCGTTGATAAAGGTCAGGTCGATCTGCTTGACCATCCGAGCAAAGACTTCCGGCGTGCGCGCGCTTCCGGGCAGGCCGGCCGAATGCAGGCTCACTTTCCAGCCGGCCTGATGAAAACGGGCGACGGAGGCCGTCATCGTCTCATAGTGGAAGCCTTCGATATGCAGGCAGGCCGGGCGCTGCTCGGGCTGGATGTCGAGGTTGGCCGTCAGGTCAACCTCGCCTAGTTCGAACGGTTCGCTGATGATGGTGCGGCTGCCGTTGCGCTCGATGATGACGATCGCCTGGGAGAGACGGTCGTTGGGCGTGCTGCGGATGGGCAGGGCATGAACCCCCAGCTTGGAAAGCTCGCCCAGCGCCCAGTCGCTCTCCGCGTCCTGGCCAACCGCCGTCGCAAGCTCCACGTCAAGCGCGTAGGGCATGCCGACGCCAGCGGCGGCAACCGCGAGATTGGCCGCAGGACCACCCAACGCCTTTTCGATATGGGTCGCCGTCACCCGATCGTCGCGATGCGGCAGCACGTCGACGCGGCACAGGAAGTCGACGCTTACCCGGCCCGCGACCAGAAGCCGGGGTAAATGGTCGAGGCTTTTCAGCCGCTGCGGCACGCGGCCGGGTAGAGAGCGTGCAAACGAACTTGGCCGGTACATCAAGGCGGCGACCGCCTTTTCGATACGATCTCGTGTGCCTTCCTTGAGGGCTGCGGTCCCGTTGATGAAGTTCGAAACCGTGCCGATGGAAACGCCGGCGGTTCGTGCAACATCTGCTATGGTGGGGCGCTTGCGTTGCAACAATATGGCTCCTATTGAAGCGTTTCAAACGCTAGCAACGGAATCGCGCCATCTCAACGAAATCATTTTCCAAAGAGTTGTGGACTGCCATCGCATATTGGAATGCTGATCCGAAAATATGCGAATCCCAAGGGCGCCATTCCAATATTGAAGGATTTTCAATTCAGGGGAAGCGAGCATGCTGTTCAGAACGGTTCAAGAAGAGCGAACGCATTCTCTCAATGATTGGGCTTCCGGACCATCCATTTGTTACCGCCGCCCCACGGCGCACACCAGGAAGCGTGTTTGTGGCCTCGCCAAGAGGGAAAAAGCCGTTCACATTCCGGCGATCAAGCCTGCGTCCAGCTTGCCTTCGTGTGCCGTTCCCGCTTGGCCAATTACGAGACTAACAAACGGTTTGAACGTCCGCCATCCGATTGGCGAGCCCCAGAAGCCGTCAATCCATTTCGGCCGCTCGAGAGACAACTTAGCGCGCCTTTTGGAGTGCGCCCCTGGGGGTGGACAATCGGCTTGATGAATTAACCAGGCTTGCCGGGTTTCCGAAAGTGGAGCCGATGGCAAAACATCGCACTCACAGTATGGAATTCAAACGGCAGGTCGCGCAGGAGTTTCTCTCGGGCGAGACTCTCTACAGTCTGGCAAAGCGCCACGACGTGTCACGCACCTTGCTGCGGATTTGGGTAAAACCGGCGACGGTGTCGAGGCTGGTTGGGTTGACAGAGAAAAAGGCAGCCAGCGGCACCATCACCAGCGGAAATAGATATCGCCATCGCCACCAACTGCTCCGCCTTTTCCGAAGGCGTTTGCGCCAGCGGTCAGCTTGATCAGCCCCATATTAAGTTTGTCCACCCGCGCCGCCTTTTAGAATGGCCGCCAGCAACGCAAACCTAGCGCCTCTGCGAGAGAGCATCTTTGTTTCGAGGTCGCCTGAATTCTTTACCTCGACCATATAATCCGCCTCGCTGCATCGGACGGTCCAGTAGCCGGCGTCTTCCGATTCTCCCATGAAGATCATCTTGCTTGCGCCTGTGCAGCTACACGCGTTCGATATAATCGATTGAAACGCGGTTGGTCGATTTGGCTCCGGGATACTCTCAACAAGGTCAGACGCTCGCCCGCGAACGCAGCCCCTGGCAGAAGTGAAAATATAGCCTCAAAAACGGCTTTAAGCGCTCTGCCGGTCAGCATTGGCTCTCGCATGGAATCCCGTCCTTGTCGCGATCGAGCTTGCCGCCCCAAGAACAGTTGGCAAGGTACCAGTTCGCTTCGTCGCAGGAACTGATCTGAGAACACGTTCGCCGCGGCTGGCAGGAGTAGGTCGATGACGATTCCGCCTGAGTGTTCAGAATGCCGAAGCGCTGCTTTGCGGCTGATCGTTCAGCCTGCTTAGCGCGCCAGGTCCATGGTTCGTCGAAAAAGCCTTTCCACAATCCGAGCTTGGCCGCTTTCGCCGCTGCCTGCTGGTGGGCATAGGCGCCATAGCTGTATTTAGGCCAGTCGAGCGCGAGACCGTTCTTTACTAGCCAACCAGCGACGTCCGTGCCATCCGCTCTGGCACAGTTCCCTACAAACCGGCCGTATTGATCCCAGGTCACAAACGCGCACGTTGTAGGCTTCGATCTGGCCAAGAACTTCTGCAGGCTCGATGTGATCTGCCATCCGCACGAGTAGTTGAAGTGCTTCGCGTCTTCACACTGCTGTGCATATTCCGGAGCGTCTATGCCGTTGAGACGGACGTGCGTGCCCCCAATCTCGATCGTATCACCGTCGATCGCAGTGGCGGGGCCTGCAAGCGTCGCGATCTTGGGTTCCGGCTGCGGTTCGGATTTGACGATTGAAGGCTGCGATGACGGATACGCGTCAGGTGTCGGGATACTCGTTGGAGTTGATTTGACAAGTGGAGTTTCATTTGCGGTCACGGTCTGGTCGCTTGGACTCATCGGCCTCTGCCGATCGGAAGGCCAATGCCACGCGACTAGGCCCAACAAAGCGAGCCACGCCAATCCCTTGACCTGCCTTCCGGCCACGACGACGCAGCCCCCTAAGACGCTGCCGGATTGATGCCGGCGGCAGTCAAGCGAGCGCCGAGCTGCGACCGTGTGGCACAAGCCGCCTTATCCCCCGCTACGCACTTCTTGTTGGCGTCTGACCAGTCCAGCAGAGCCGTATTGATCCAGCTGCCGGGCGCGCGCGCGATCCCATAGGGTGTCGGCGTGGCTCCAGCAGCAACGGCCGCTGCTGCCGCCGGCGCTTCTTGCCCATGCGGCGCTCGTTTCCAGCCGTTGATGATAAGGCAGTTCCTCATGAACTGGTCTTCAGCGATAGCGTTGCCTAGGGCGTTGCCTATGCCCGCGCCAGCGACAAACGCCGGCGACCCAATCGCAATATAGCCTTGGTCGGCTGACCGCTTCTGCAATTCGCATTGAGCATGGGCAACGTCGAAACTCGGCCCAAACCCTATCTGAACGTAGTCTGCTTGATTGCTAGTCTGACAGCCGCACAGCGCGGCACTGGCACAAAGTGCCAAAAACGCCTTTACTCTCATTCCCCCAGCCCTCCCACGGCTTAGAGTTAAGCATCTCTTAAAGGGAATATTTGTGCAAGAGGAAGTGCTATTCAGAGTAAACGCGATTGGGACTGATCGACACTGTGCAGCGACCGGGCGAGCGATTTACCCCGCCTTTAAAGTTAAGTGCTTGTCTTTATTATATGCCGTTACCATCGCTGGGCTGGCAGTGGTTGGGGGGAAACCCGTTGACCAAATAGTGGATTTGAAGTGGTAGCGGGAGACCGCTACATAGCGACACCCACTATTGAGGAGGCGCTTTTTTCCTATCGTCGCTTGCGGCCTGAATGCCAGTCACCCAGGAGTCATCAAATGACATAAAGGACATTATGTCATATATCGACAGGGTAGATGGCTACGATTGTCCTCCCCATCGATAGGGACTTCGAATTGGTGCTGGCCGATCGACCTATGGGTTCCGCTCGGTCCACGTGGCGACAAGAAAGGTCGCCATGGCACCCGCTAGGTTCACGGCGAGGGCGGCGTGCCGTCCGGTCGGCCGGGCCGGATTAGGTCCTTGGCCATGGGCGTCGCTCAATTTGTTCCGGATGGCGCCCAGGCCTTCGACCACCGTCTGACAACCGCCCAGAATGCGCCTGAAGATGTCTTCCGTGTGCTGGTCGGGTGCGAGTTTCAAGCACTCCGCGGCCGTCCGGTACAGTTTCGGCAGTTCGTCCTTTTCGCTGTAGGATTGCCCGGCATTGTCGATCACGTGCTTGCAGACCTCCTCGAGCAGGGTTCGCGCAATCGTGATCGCCCCGGCCGGATCGCTGTCTCGCCTGCTCAAGGCCTTCTGCCAGAGGGCATGGACGTTGTCCTCATCGAACGAGGCCAGCGTCGTCGATACGATCGTGTCAGCCGGCAAGGTTGGCGTGGCGCTTCTCACGACCCGTTCGAGATTCTCGGTCGGGTATTCCTCAAGGACGCCGCGCAAGATCCATCAAGGCCTCCCGCGACAACGCCACAAGCCGCTTGCTCACGTATCGTTGCTTGCTCGAGAACGCTTCTTCGCGCGTGCCGGCTGCAAGCCCGAAACCCTCGCACACGTCAGCCAAGATGTTAGCGCTGACCGGATAGAAGGCTTCGACGATGGCCGTGCGCAGGCCGGGGGTAAGGGGCTTTTCCATTGCCGCAATCTGAGGTCGGGGACCTTCGAGCGCAAGAGGCATTTCGATCATAGAGCCGAAATATCTTTACTTTTTGCATGTTTTGTGCAATATCATGGCTTAAACAGAGAGTACCCAGTATGTTATTGGAATTTCGAGTTACCAATTACCGGTCGTTCCGCGATGAGACCATCCTTCGGATGACCGCCAGCAGCGACGCTTCCATGGAAGGAACGCACACGCGTCGCACTGGCCTGGAAAAGGCCAAGCGGGCGCTGACCTCGGCCGCAATCTACGGCGCTAATGCCAGTGGCAAGACCAATGTCATCCGCGCCCTGCAGTTCATGGCGCTGATGGTGATGACCTCCAATCAGATTCAACCTGAGCAGGAAAGCAATCTGGCGCCCTTTTCCATGCGCGAGGGAGCTCAGTCTTACCCGTCGATCTTCGAAGCAACCTTCGTCATCGAAGGCAAACGCTATCAATATGGCTTTGAGTTGACGCGACGCGTGGTGAATGCCGAGTGGCTACTTGTCTACGAAACCTCAAAGCCGCAGGAATGGTTTTCGCGCACACGCGATGAGAAGACCGGAAAATACAAGTACCGCTACAGCGACTATTTTGTCGGTACGAAGAAGGTCTGGGAAGGCGCGACGCGGAAGGAAGTGCTGTTCCTGACTACGGCGGTGAACCTTAACAACGAGCAGTTGCGACCGCTCTACCAAGCATTCTCCGAAGACGTGGTCGTCCTGCCCAACGGGGGCAGCATTGGCGTCGACTTCACGGCCAATTTTGTATCCGACAGTAAGAACGAGCAGCGCGTGGTGTCGCTGATCGCTGCCGCCGACACGGGCATATCCAGCCTGTCTTTGGATAGGCAGACACGCAAACAATTTCAGATCAATTTGCAGACGGGCACCCATGAAACGGCCGATGTCGATATCGATATGCCGCGGTTTGGCCACAAGGCAGGCGGCGTGGTCTACCCGCTTGAATTCATCGACGAATCCTCTGGCACGCAGATCATTTTCAGCTTGGCCGGCCCTTTGCTTGATATCTTGCAGCACGGCCGTCTGTTGGTCGTCGATGAACTTGATCGGAGCCTTCATCCGCTTCTGGTCCAGAAAATCGTCGGCATGTTCAACGACCCTAAAACCAACCCGCACGGCGCCCAGTTGATCTTCACCACGCATGACGTCTCGCTTCTGGACGGCGGGCATCTGCGGCGCGATCAGATCTGGTTCACGGAAAAGGACTCGGAGCAGGTTTCGCATCTGTATCCGCTGATCGACTTCTCCCCGCGTAAAACGGAAGCGCTCGAGCGGGGTTACCTCGGCGGCCGGTACGGCGGCGTTCCGATCTTGCAGCCGTTGAAAAGCTGACCGCGATGGCTCGCCGACATAGCCGCTCGGAAGACTCGTTGCGTCGAAAAAACGGACGCAAGAAAGGTGCGCCGCGCATCCTCATCGTTTGCGAAGGCGAAAAGACCGAAACCAACTACTTCACGGCCATCAGGCAGGAGCGCCGCCTTAGCTCCGCGCGCGTCAGGATCTTGCCATCCGATTTTGGCACCGATCCGCTCAATGTCGTGAACTACGCCGTCGATCAATTCTTGAAGGAGGGCAAGACATTCGATCAGGTCTATGCCGTGTTCGACCGCGACGACCACCACAACTTCCACAATGCCCTGAATCGGGCGGCCGCCCTGGACAAGGCTTACAGAAACGACGCCGGGGTTCTGGTGCCGTTCATGGCCGTCCCGTCCGTCCCCAATTTCGAGTTGTGGATCCTGCTCCATTTTCGTGACGTCCTGGCGTCGATCCACCGGACAGAAGTCTATGCCGAGCTGCGCAAGCCAGGCGTCTATCCTGCCTACGCAAAAAACATCGCCACCGCCTACGAAGATACAAAGGCTCGTATTGCTGACGCTACGACGCGTGCCGTACTTCTTCGCGGTCTATTCGCGCCGCCCAATGGAAGTGACCCGTATACCGACGTCGATGTTCTTGCCGGTACGATCCTGGCAATCCCGTCGGCCTGGGCCTGAGCTGGCTGTGGGCCCGAAGAGCTCGTGTGTTTAATTTCCTAGCGTTGGAAACTTCAAACGCCATATCAGGGGTGGGCGGGAGCGCGAGGGTCGGGTCCAGGGGGCCTCGCCTGGCCTCGGCCGGTTCGATCTCTCGAACCACCGCCGCACTATCATGGCGTCGCCAGCCGCGCCAACAGCGCGCGATACGCCGCTTTCTCATCAACCTCGAAAACCTGCGGACGTTGTTCGAGGGCTTTGGCCAGTTCAAGAGTGGCGACATCAAATAGGCTTACGAGCAGGGTGTCGCCAATCGAGCGAATCTCCGCCAAGTCTTCGAAAAGCCCCGAGGACTCGCCATGGGCAAGCTTGTTTCGTCCCTCTCGATAGACCCGATGCACCGCTGTCGCGACGGCCTCGTTGAACGCCGGCTCTGCCTTGGGGTTCAAGGCTGCCTGCGCAAACGCGACCATGACCTTGGCAACGCCGCCGGCCCCTGACAGGCCATCGGCCGCGCAACCATAATTGACCACCGCCATAAAATCGGATGCCTCCCGACGAGCTTCACCCATCCAGTAGAGTGCATTGGCCCATCTTTCGACGAGATGAGGCGCCGGCCCGGTCTGCCGGCTCTCAAGATAAATGCCGAGCAGTTTGCCTGCAGCATCAAAAAATGGCCGCTCTGCTGCCATTTTCGCCGAAAGAGCGCCTGGCGCAGAGCCAAGGCCGGCCATTTCCGCACCCCAACCATGCACGAACGCGCCATCTTTGGTGGTGGCGAGCCGATCCTCGGCGAAAAGGTGCTGTCGGCCGGCCTTGGTAAAACGCCTAGCTTGGTCAAGCTGGAAACGCAGGCCCACCACGTCGATAGCGAGGCCCACGATGATCGACGCCTTGTGGTGGGACTGATTGACTTCGTGGCCAACCATGGCGACTGTCGCGATCCACTCAAATCCGCCTAGCCACCGAGCAATGACCGATGCAGTGAAAAGTTCGCGTTCGGCCGGGCGCGCCGATGACTGGCTTCGCAGCTCGCCGATACGCAGCTCGCCGCTCTCAACCTTCCGGACGTAGGTGAGCACGAGAGGGTCGGTGACATACCGCTCGATCCAGGCGGCCCGCGGTCGGAACTCAACAGGCCCAACCGAGAACGCAGCGACTTCCTGGCTCGAGTGGAAAAGCTGACATGGTATGTGCCGATCAAGGTCAACCAAGGCATCCTTTACGAGGCGGTCGAGATTGATTTCATAGTCAGCCGCCAACAGTTGGTAAAAGCGGCCGTCGATCTCGGTAATCGTTCCGTTTTCCACATGTCGCGGGCTCTGCAAGATCGTGTCGCCGATTGCCGTGAAGGACCTCTTGTCAAACTCGGCGCGTTTAAACGTCTGGCGATAGCCGGCGTTGTTTTCCCAAGTCTGACGAGTGAGCTTGTGAGCAGCGTCAACTCCCACTTGGGTAACACGAAATCGTCCCTCGGCGGAGTTTCGGATTTCAAGTGGCACAAACGGCGACTCGTTCAGACGATCCCACTGATCGTAAGGCATGGACGCAGTGGCAATGATATCTTCCAAGATGGTGGCGAGAAAATCCGTTGGCGTCGTTTCAGGGGGCTTTTTCCCTTTATCGAGCAGGTTGCTGCGCGCCATTTTCCTCACCTTTTGTGCGACGTTGGGGATAATCCGATAATCTTAGCCATCGTCAATCGATGTCTTACTCAGAAATCGTAAGTGCATTCCGATGGCCAATCGGGTGGATGGAACTGTGTCAAGGCCTAAATATCTGACTTGAAATAACAATATTGAGTTCCATAACTAAACTTCTGCCGTTCTAGGGCTGTCGATCGGGTCGTCTTTTCGACCTTTCCGCGTTGAGCCTGCAGCTGATTTTGCCAGCTGATGGAAAAATTGGCGGTCTGGATCCGCAGTGTTGTGACTTTGATCAGAGCCCGTATCTGGGCGTTCGACGCGGAAGACCGCTACATAGCGAGATCCACTATCGCCGAAGCACTCTTCTGCTATCGGTGACGGTCAGCAAGAGCTTAAACGTCGCCGAAGATCGTCGGAGTTAGGATCGCTTGGCGCATTGTCTCGATTGGCTAACTCCCCTGACAGCGTGCCCGAGTTTTGACGCACCGCCAGCCATCATTCACTAAGCCTTAGGCTTTCGTTTGGCAGGCGCCTTTCGAGTCGGGGCAGGTTGCGCTTTGCGTCCGAGCCCCGCGGCCTTCGCGAGCGTCGATCTTTGGGCCGCGTAGTTCGGCGCAACCATCGGATAATCTGGCTTCAATCCCCACTTTTCGCGGTATTCGTTTGGAGTGAGCCGGTAGTGTACCGCGAGATGACGTTTCAGCGATTTGAATTTCTTCCCGTCCTCCAGGCAGATGATGTAGTCAGGCGTCACCGATCTTTTTGGATTGATGGCGGGTTCGTCTTTAGGCGGCTCGGCCATTTTCGGCTGACCGAGGCCTGTCAGCGACGAATGGATCGACGCGATGAGATCTGGCAACCCAGCAACGGGCAGCGGATTTTGGCTGACATAAGCAGCGACAATGTCTGCCGTCAGCCCAACCAGATCGGCCGTCATGGCTTCGTTTTGATCACTCAAGTGTTCGCTCCTGGCATGGGGTCAAATCCGCTTCGCCCATTAGCCGTATATCGCAATTTTGAGCGATGGCGAGATAAATACCATTGCGGAAGCTGTGAGATTGGGGGCTGGCGAGTGGCCGACGCCAGAGACATCTAATCCGGTTGGGGTTCCTGGAAGCTTTTCGAACTTTCTGTCTCGCGCCACCAGCGGAATTGCGGGCACTTGTGAAGGAGGTCGGGATGCATGAATCCGCTGTGGGACAAGTTTGATCGATGCACTCGCGCGTCGGAATTGCCTGCTCGCTTGCCGCTTTGTCTCTCGGCGTTCCCCACCTCATGGTCCGCTGAAATCTACACCGATTGCCGGGCTTAGATTTAGGAGCGGCCACTGAACTGG
Organism: Mesorhizobium sp. B3-1-8; assembly: GCF_006439495.1. Lineage (NCBI taxonomy): Bacteria > Pseudomonadati > Pseudomonadota > Alphaproteobacteria > Hyphomicrobiales > Phyllobacteriaceae > Mesorhizobium > Mesorhizobium sp. B3-1-8. The sequence goes on along the minus strand of NZ_VFTK01000007.1, from coordinate 23,701 downwards.
CCGGGTTGCAGTCACTGCAGGCAATTCTCTACTGCAAGTGCTCCGCCGACAAATGCTGCCCCGCAGGCAGGTAGGGCGGCTTCAGTGCAGGCGGCCGCCGCGCACCCAATCCCGAGATAGAGCAAGGAGCATGAAACGACTCCCCACGATTGCCTGGTCGCTTGCGCTAGAGATTCGCAAGAGTCGCCAAGGCGACCCCAGCGCTGAATGATGGCACTGTCAACCGCGCTGAACTTCGGAGGACCGTTCGAGTAGGTTCGATCTTGCCCTTCGACAAGGCTGAAGGTGGTGCCGTTCAGCATGCCTTCGACGTGGACACGGCCTTCGCCATCACGGCTGACCTGACCATCCAATGCAATGGTCACCCCACCTTCCCTAATTGTGGTTGTGAATTTTCCTTTGCCATAAAGCCGGGTCTCGGCTTCGCCACCTTTTTCGTCCTTGGCCGTGTAGGCGGTCAGCCGGGCAATTTGCTTTTCTGCGTCGACTTGCGCCTCGTACCAACGTATTCCCGCTTCACGTTTATTCTCTGCTGGCGGCGAAATAATTAGGCGTGCAATTGTATTTCTCATGGGTTAGCTCCTTTTTCGAAAGAGTAACAATGAAGCCACTGGCAATCGGTGTAGCAAACACTTAGGATTATACTCTAAAGTCGTGAGGACTGCAATGGTTATGAAGCGATGAAAGTGCAGTAGGTTTATTGTCCACCTTCATTGCCGCCGCAATTACTTACTGACCCGCTTTCTTGAACAGGAAGTCCAGACCGACGTTTTGCGCCGTGATCACTGATCCGGAAGGGGTGATCGCGATGTCCCGTCCTGCGGGAAGCTGGTTGAAATTTTGGCCGAAGCCATAATCATATGAGAACCGCAGTGCCAGGCTGGCCAAGGTCCACTTGAGATTGGTAACGACACCGTCTTGCCAGCTCACCGTCCTGCCGACCAAATCGAGTGCGCTGAACGATGTGATATCCGAGCCGGTCCGGACCGGGTTCTCGCAGCGGACCGCTTTGATGAAAACGCGTCGCTTGTAGTCGGCTTGCAGCTCAATGTGCTGCTTGATGTCACCGCGCTTCGGCATCGTGACGATGACATCCTGGATGCCTGCGGATGTGGACAGGAACTTCAGTTCCAATGTGTTCGTCTGGTCCGGGTTCAGAAAAACGAACGCGGTGTTGTCTTCCACCAAAGCCTGCGCCTTTTGCTCCTGCTCGGCTTGTGTGGGCAGCCATTCCGGCGCGTTGCTGATGACGAAATCTATATCCTCGTTCGCGAGGTCGTCTGACGTCGATTTACTAACGCTGCGCGAATTTCGCAGATATTGCACAATGTCTTCTTGAAGCCTTTCGGAATAGGCTTTGAGTACCGGTTGATCCATTGGATACTCAACCGAAAAGAACAGTTCGAGCGGCTCCAGCGGGTAGCTCTGCCGCGCAATCAGACGCGGAATCTGCTCCAGCCGGCTGGCGGTCTCCTCGTTGCGCAGGCGTGTTGCCTCCGCTGATGTGCGTGAATCGATCATTTGCGCGACCTGAGCGGAGCCCGACAGTATGACACCCGTGATCGCCGAGCCGACGACAATGCGCCCTCTGCGCGTAAGTTTGCCGGACTCGATCGATTTGGTGCCGTCGAGATAGGCACCAGCAATCGCCGCGCTGGCCGCTAGGAAAGCGCCAAGGAATTTGATGAGCTCGGCAACGATGAACATCAGCCCGCCTCGCTTTGGATGCCGACTTTCGCCTCTGTCTCTATTCGCGCGGCAGCGCCTGGATTTGACGCATTCCCTGGGAAGCCATCACCTTGTCGGCGCTTCGCGGAACACATCGCGGGCCAGTGAAATAGCCGGCCCTCACGCATATGTCGGGCGTGTCGCCGTCCAATGCGCCGTCATCACAGGCCTGGCACATGCGCTCGATGGCGGTGCGCACCTGCAAGGAATAGTCAAGCGCGGCAACCGCGGGCGGATTGGCGGGCTGAAACACCTCGCCCGGCTTGATGTTCTTGAACCAGAGGTCGACATGCGCCGCAACCACGGCGGCGTCATCGAGATCGACCGGGTTTCTGCCCGGTCTGGCGATCCCCGCAGCCGCAAGCGGCAGTCGCGCTGCGGCATGGCATGACAGGCAGGACGAGTTCAGGTTGTCGGCCGGACCGTTAGCACGCCCCTGGAAGCCAAGGAACGGCCGCTCGTTCCACCCGGACAGCTTCGTTTTGGTGGCCGGGTTGACCCAGCTCTCTTTGATGTCGTCGCTCACGACACCTTCGTCATTGCCCCAAAGCAATACCGCCGGGACAAGGTTGTCGAATAGTCCGTCGCCCTTGAGAGGGCCCATCCAGACGAAGGTGCCGAACACCCATCCGGTCTTGGTGGCGTTGCTGTCGCGGACTCCTATGTCGAGCTGCAGCATATTGACCTCGCGTGTCTTGCGAGCGCTGGTGTCAGCGGGAAAGCCAACGCCTTCGGGGTCGATATGGGCCTTGTAGACAGGCCCGCCGTTCAGATAATCGACCTGGCCGGTGAACCTGCCTAGGTTGGCGTCGGTGAAAAGGAATTTTATGGCGACGGTCCCCCCGGGAAACAGCAGTTTTTCAGGCACGACGGGAGAGCAGGGGTCGGCAAAGACCTGGTGGAGCGTAACGGCGCCGGGTTCATTGTAGAAGTTGACCGCCCACACCTGCGAACCGGATTGCGAGGTCTGCGATAGCTGGTGCGTGCGAGGAGCAAGCTCCTTGGTCAGCCCCATTAGGGGCTCGCGGCCAAACTTGTCGTAATCCATCCATTCGGACATCCACCAAGGCTCGCTACCGATCCCCGCCAAGCTAGCGTCCTTGTAGCGGAAGTACGGTCGGACCCTTTCGAGGACCGCCTCCATGTAGCGCGCGGGTTCGCTCGCAAAGGAGATCGTGCTCCAGGCCGGCACGCCGGCCGAAGACGAAGAGGGGTAGTCGGTGCGCCATTCAGCGATCGGCGAAATGCCAGCGTCATACATGGTGCTTTGAGAAAACGTCTTGCAGCGGGCGTCGGCCTCGCTCGACCACAGCGAAATAAGCCCGACCATGAGGGAGATTATGACGGCGACGCGCATTTCAGTGATGCTCCAAAAACCCTGCCATGCCTCTGCGCAGCCGACCTTCGACGTTGTCTATCAGCGGGATGCGCCGCATCGTGTTCACCGGATAGCTGCCGTCCAAAAGCAGCTTCATTTCAAAAGACGGCTCTATTTGCCTCAGCTCCTGCAAGGCGTCGCGCAACGCCTGACCGTCATTGCCGGATGCTTTCAGCGCGACCAGATAGCGGCGCGGTGGCGCAAAGTTCGGGGACAATTCGGCCGCAGCGCGCGCATGACGCGTCGCTAATCTGTAGTCGCCAAGGCCAGCCGCCGCGATGCAGCCGTAGAACTGCAGGAAGTGAGCCGCGCGCGTTCCGGTGCTCAGATCAATGGACCGGCGCGCTGAAGCGTAGCCGTTGCGGTAGTCCGAGATCGCCGTCTGGAGATTGGCGAGCGCCGCCCACGCCAAGGCGTTCAGAGGATTGGCCTGGATGGAGCGTTTCGCAAGCTGCAAGGCCTGCCGGGTGTCGCCGCCAAACAGATATTCGGTATGGGCGCTCACGCACTGCGTCATCGAGTCTTCCGGAAACGCCTCGAGGGCTCTGGCGGCGAGCACCGGGATTGGCTCCTGGGAAGGTAGAAATTCGCAGGTCATGTATTGGAAATGGCTGATCTGGCGGATGAGGGCGCGCCAGGCCAACGGACCGCCGCTCGGGGCCATTTCGAACGCGACCGCGCACTGGCGATCGGCAAGCGCAAGGTTCTCCCTGGCGAGGGTCATGGTGAGGATGCGCGCGCTGTTGAAAAGTCTGAGAGCCATCTCGTGACCATCTGCCGAACCGTTGCCCCGCGTCAGCGCATCGACCGTGGCATCCACGGCACGCGAGGCAATTGAATAAAATGCCGAAGGTGCATCGGCCTCATGGGCGCTCAAGTTCAGCTGGGCACTCTCGGCCCAAAATACACAGCCGCTGCCTGCATCGCTGATCGTCACCGAGAGCGAGGCTCGTGGATTGCCGTCTCGAACCCCGACCTGCATAACGACCACTTGCGCGGCGCCATCGAAGCTTGTGCTTCCGGTGACAGTGTCAGCCTCGTAGAACGATACTGGCTCGACCTGTGCCGCGATGGCTTTCGACGCCAGCGCGCAGAATCGGCTGGCGAGTTGTCTCAAGGGACCGCGCTCCTCGCAGTCGACGTCAAACGCAAGGACCTTGCGACGTGCCAGTTCCAGCGTCGGTTTCGAAGCAGAATGATCGATGCCGCCTGCGGACGGAATTGCGATCGCAAGGCGCCGTCCTCGGATCCAATCCTGGAAATGCAAATCCGAGATATGCAGATCCTCGAACAACTCCTTCTGGGCAAGATCCGGACCCGTTGACGCCGGCCGTTCGAACGAGATTCGAAAAAACGAGGCGTCTAGTGATACGGATTGCCTGTCGCTTTGCAATATTGAGCAATGCTGCCCGAGCTGTCTCCGGATATCGCTGAGAGCCTGGCGAAGGCTCGCAGCCGCTTGATCGCAGCCGCGATCGCTCCAAAGTTTGTCCTGCAGCCAGACTCTGCTTCGCGAAAATCCAGGCGAAAAAGCCAACAACGCGATGAGTCCGCGGGCCTTTTGCGATCGCGGACTGTGGTCAATACCTGCTGCATCCAGGAGTCTAAATCGCCCGACCGCGCGCAGCGTAAGCATGCCCGACCCCCACGCAATATTGAACTGTACTTTGTAAGCCTCAACACACCAATGGCGTCACGGACAATGTTCAGAAAAAGGTAGCAACAGCGTACCCGGTTGGGAAGCGTTTGCGAAGCTGGTGCTTCAAAATATTTGTGATCGCTAATGAGTGAGCGCGAGGGAAAGGTTGCAGATGCGCCGCCGCCTGCTTTCGAGCGCTTGATTGGTCACCATTCGACTTTGGAGGTTAGCTCTTCCAGCGGCTCAACCGGCATCGCTTTCACGATTTATTCACGCGCAATCATTTCAGCGGCGAGTTATCGTTGCTGAACGGCCTGGCTCCGCACAAACAGCGGATTAGTACAAGGTAGGAGGAAGTCATGCAGTCGCGTGTCTATTCTGTCGACGATGTCCGGGTCGAAGGCTTGATTGTGATTCCAGAAAATCCTCCAGCCATCGCGGTATCGGCAAGAGGGACTGTCCCTACGACGGGATGGACCGGGCCGGACCTTGCGCCGTGGATTTATATCATGCCGCCCAAGGATGGGTTTTTGGACCTAGATTTCGTTGCGACCCAGCCAATGGGGATAGTTGCGCAGCTGGTCTGCCCAATCAGCGTGACCAAGGCCTTTGCGGTTCCGGCTTGGGTCGTGGGTGTTCGCGTCCATAGTTCGACGAACACAATGGAGGCAAAGATCGACGGCGGAAGGAAATGGAGCGAGGCTGAGATTGCCGGCGAGGGTTTTCCGTTGCCCTGGCCGTTTCCGTGGTGGGCGCCACGCAGCAAGAGCGAGTAATTGAGGATCGCGGGTCGCGGCATCGCAGTCTCGGTCGAATGCAGGAGGGGAAACCATGGGTCGCCCAAATTCGATATCGATCAAAGATCTGAACAAGGTCGTTCCAAAGGCGGTAGCGTCTGCGGTCAAGAAGTCGAGCCTCAAAGGCTTCACTGCGGCGCCGACGTTCCTGCCGGGCCATGGCATCATCGGCTTCGTAGTGAGGGAGCTGGACAAGCAGCAGTTGGATGCATCGCAAGCCCACTCGCTGTCGAACGAGATCGCTACCACGATCGGTCAAGGCGCAGTCCCCGCAACTTTGTTGCTGGGACCCGACATCGTCGTTGGCTTCTTCCCGGTCGATCCTATCTGACGAGCGCCGTCATGCCAGGTAATCCTGCATCGGCAACCAGATGCCCGAGCGCACAGCCTGAAATGAGCGATGCGCTCGTGCTAGGGGTGGTCCTTCCGGTTGAGACTGGGGACAGGGTTGCCTACCTGAACGACATGCTGCCCGTCAGCGACGAAGTCCTCGCATCGGCTGCACCAGCGCCGCCGACGCAGGTCTTTCGGTTTTCGGCCATCTGCGAAGAACGCAAATGCATCCATTTCGATGGGGCCGAGTGCAGCCTGGCATCTCGCATTGCGCGGCAGCTTCCGGCCGTTGTCGAAAAGCTTCCCGCATGCGTCATACGCCGCACCTGCAGGTGGTTCGCGCAAGAGGGCAGGGCAGCGTGCTTGAGATGCCCCCAGATTGTCACATCCGGATCCGCCGGCGAGCCCCTGCTAGCGTCTATCGCCAAGCCTGAGAGACCCGCTGGCCGCCCGGTCCAACTGCCAACCGACCAGCTGTGAAAAGCCTCTGGCATCAGCTGAAATAGCGGCGGCTTGGCGCCCGGAGGCGTCCAAATCGCCCGAAAGGGAACGTGATGGTCAGGTCGCTCGCCGCGCTGGGACGTGCCAAGGAAATAGCCCCTGCCGAGGGGCAATCGGAACAGCAGCCTGTCGCTGGTGTAGCCGCGAACCCTTGCGCGGCATCTTTTCGGGAAGAAACGCGGCGGCTGTTCGTCGATGTCGTTCAAAGGCATTTCATAGCTTCGGGGATACGACCCGCGCCAAGGCCGGTGTTCAGGAAGGTTCACGGCGTCGCGAAGGCAACCTTGCGCATCGACCAAGACATTCCCGAAAGGTTCAGGCAAGGGCTGTTCTCCTACCGCGAGTTCGCGGCCTGGGTAAGGTTCTCGAGCGACACCTCTCCCGATACAGCGGACGCGTCTCGAGCGACGATCGGGATAGGCATCAAACTCTTTGGTTTGAAAAGCGAGACGCTCGATGCCGACGATCCGCTCGCCGGGACAGCCGACCTCCTGATGCAGAACCATGACCGGTTCTTTGTCGATACAGGGCAGGACTTTTGCGAGTTCTCGCATGCGGCGGTAAACCGAAATTTTGATGTCTATCTCGCAGCGCATCCGGAAACGAAGGTCGTTCTCGACGAGATGGCCAAACCGGAAAGCAGTGTCTTGAGCGCGACCTACTGGAGCGTCCTTCCTTACGCCTGCGGACCGGAAGCCGTCGTGAAGTATCGGCTCCGGCCGATGTTGGCTTCCAGCCAAGCCGAGCCGGGAGCGGATCCAAATTTTCTCAAGGTGGATCTGGCCAAGCGCCTGTCATCGAGCGAGGCCGCCTTCGAATTCGCCATCCAGCCCTTCTCGACGGACATGGAGACACCGGTCGACGCCGCCATGCGGCGCTGGCCGACACCTTTTGTGCCGATTGGTTCGCTTGTCTTCGATCGGCAGGACGTCAATCGGGCAGGGCAGGAACTTTATGGAGATAACCTGTCCATCAATCCCTGGCGCACGCCGCTCGACAATCGTCCGTTGGGATCAATCGCAGATGCCCGGCGGATCACCTACCGGTCGTCAGCTTATGTGCGGCGCACCGCGAACGGAGTTGCCGCGGTCGAACCGGGAAGGCCACGCTAGACAATCTGAACCACGTGTTCATTGCGCGCGAAGCTATCAGGGGGCAGACCATATGGTGTTCATTGACATTCCCACCCCACGCCGGCGTTGGAAGGCGTCGGCCGGTCTGCAGGCCGGCGGAGCAGGACTGGACGTCCTGGGCATCGAAGTCACGCAGGCAATTCAGAATATGGCGCATACCGTGCGGCTGATCGCCGGAAAGGCGACGACGATCCGGGTGTATGTCCAGCCCCGTGGACTGACCTCCAACTTGCGCGTGCGGGGTGAAATCGCGATCTCGACAACACTTGGCGCTCCCGGTTCCTATGTGGCTTCGGCCAACGAGATATCACTTCGAGCAACGCAGCATCCGACGTTGACCGAACAGCGCCGCGACACCGCGCTGTCGCTGAACTTCGTCTTTCCCTCGCCCCCGGTCGGTCCGATGAGCGTGCGACTAAAGCGGATCCAACCGACCTCTGGGGGCAACGATTTTCCAATCATGCCAGGAGGAGAGCAGAACGTCGAGTTCGCCTCCGCACCGATGCTGCGGGTGCGAGTGCTCGGATATCCGCGCGAAGCCTGGAACGACTTCATGACCTATTGCGACCGGCAGTGGGTCTCCAAATATACCTATGATGGGCTCTTTGACAGGCTTGTTGCCGAAGATGGCCTTTTTGCTCCGCAGGTCGCCTGACCGTACCGAGGGGATCCGAAATGGCACGAAAGATGGAATATGGCGACTGGGCTCAGATCGTCGGAACCTACGATATAAAGGCACGCCGCGGGGCTATCCTGTCCATGCTGCCGACCAAGGTTGCCTTCGCCTCCAAGGACGGAGGGGAAGATCGTGTGCGCCTGAAGGGCATCGACGACAACCAACAGGTGCTCTTCGATCTGGCTGTCAATCCAATGACGGCGTCCTGTGGCACGCCTGGAAGCGACGTGATGTTTGAAGAATTCGTCCCCGTCACGCCGTCCCTTCGACAGGTCAAGTTGTTCGTCGATGGCGTCGAGGCATCGCAGTACGCGCCCGGAAGCCCGGAACCGAAAGGCCAGGTCGAACTTGCCCGGCCGACATCCGGGCGGGAGCATCACATTCCCCTGGCCGGCGATACTCCCGCCGAACCCAACGTTTCCTACATGCTCCAGGTTCGTCCGGAAGGCGACAGCCGCTGGCATACTATGGCGGTGGGGCTTGAACGGCCGAATGCCGCCAACGTCGACGTCAACCAGTTTGCCGGCGCCACGGCGATAGATGTGCGCGTACTGCGCAGCAATGGTCTCGAAACGGTCGAGATCTTCCATGAGCGGCGCGAATTCTGATCGCGGGCAAAGTTTGCCGCGCCATCTTCTCGATAGCCGGATGCCCGAAAATTCACCTGGCTGGCGATACGTCCAGCACCCGCAAGTGCGGGCGTCCGTAGCGACCACGGAATGCGAACGCGAGGTAAATAGGGGGAGCGATGGATACGACACTTATTGAGGCGATCAAGGTCTACCCGCCGTTGGGCATCGCCAGAGTGGGCAACGCCACCGGACAGGACGATTTCGTGGCCGGACCCGAAGTGATCGGCGGGCCTGCGACCATGCCCGACGGCACGCCAGCCCGGTTCTTGGAACACTTCCGTGCGGCGGATGGCAGCATCAAGCGCCAGGCTGCCCGCTTTCGCGTCTACGCTCACCTGAAGGATGGATCGGTCAAGGAAATCACCGCTGACGATGCCAAGATCGAATGGTCGGTCGCCGTCGCCAATATCAAGGCAGGCTGGTACGAATTCAACCAGGCCATGGATCTGCCGGACGACATGAGCAAGCCGGCGATGCGACGCAATCGGCCGGATCAGATTTCGATCCCCGGGGGCAGGCGCGCACTGGACATCGTCCCGACGCCGCTTACCATCGAAGGCCGAAATGCTTCGGCTATCTCCTTTAGCGACGGGCAGTTCTGGAACAGAATCGTCTACCTGGGCGAATTGAGGACCGACGCTTTGGGGCGCCTGCTCTTCTTGGGCGGCAGAGGGACCTCGGCTGCATTCAAAGGCAGCGTCACTCCACTTACATTTGCCAACAATGTCGGCTGGCACGACGACATTTCGGATGGACCGGTTCGTGCGACCGTAAGCTTCCCGGGACAAGAACCGATTGAGGCCGAGGCCGGCTACGTCGTCGTCACCCCGCCGAATTTCGCCCCAGGCACTACCGGTCTCGTCACCATGGACGATACGGTCAGGGAAGTCTTTCAGGACCAGGCCTGGATTGCTGCCCCGACCACAACGCGGTTCACGACCGACATCTGGCCGATCTTCGATCGGCTGACTGGTCTGCAGTGGGTCGATCATGGCCTCTTCGTCATTCATGGCGAAGGTTCGCCGCTCGATGCCCGCAACCAGAAGGTAATCGACAGACTGAAGGACGTCTCCGACGCGAATGCCGCTTGGCGCAAGGGCGTTTTTGCGCTCTTTCGGCGCCCCAGATCTGATGGCCCCTTCATCGAGGCGCAGATTCCGCAAATCTACGGTGACGCCGTCGATACGCTCTTCGATCTGCCCAATCGACCCGCCCCTCAGGCCCTTATGTCGGTGACACCTACGCAATATGAACATCTACGTCGCTGGGCGGATGGGAGCTTTACCGACGATTGGACGGGCGTCCCAACACCACCTGCTTTTGACAGCCTCTCAGCCGCTGATCAGGTCGAGCATCTCAAACGCGCTTCACTGCATGACTGCCTTGGCGGTCCCTTCCATCCAGGCATCGAAATCACATGGATAATGCGGATCCCGCTACTGTGGAAGGAAGCCTATAGGCTCAAGGTGCTGCCGGGCATGAAGCCCGCCAGGCAGGACTATGGCGACATTCTCAATCCCGAGGTATGCACCGGATCTGGCGGACCATTCGATGGCGCGGCGGCAGGGGCGCTGACCAGATTCATGGGCGTGCCGTGGCAGACCGATGGAGTGTCCTGCAATTCCAGCGCCGACTATTTTCCCTCTACGTTCCTGTCAATGCCAACGTTTTGGGGTGCACGAGTACCCGACCAGGTGCTTGCGCAAGCCAGTTATGAGCGTGCTTCAGCGCTCGATCCAAAAACCGCGAGCCTGCAGATCCACAAACACTTTGCACTTCGTTCAGACTGGCTTCGCGACATTCGCGCGCTCGACTACTACGGTCGGATTGCTCTTTCGATCAAGAAATGGGCGGAGCTTGGAATGGTTCTGCCCTCGAGGAACCCGCCGAAACACCTGCCCGCGGACACCCGCTTCGAGCAGGGACGCAGCAATGAACCTGCGGGTAGCGACCTGAAATACGCGCTTGTGGTTGCCGTGGAGAGCCTCGACAAACAGGCGGTCGCCGCGGGCGCGGCTCTCGTGCACGAGACGGCAGTGCCCAAAGCGCGTGTTCCGGGGCGGCCCGGTTTCCGCCAGGGCGAGGTATGAACTCTTGGTGCGCAGGATGCGCGTAGATATTGCCGTTGTGGGCGCCGGCCCCGCCGGCGCTACAGCGGCACGGCTGCTTGCATGTCTCGGCAGGCAGGTGTTCCTAGTCGATCCGCGTCAGCCCAAGCGGGACCGGCTGGAAATTGTTTCGCCAACCGCGACCGGCATTGTCCAAGCCCTCCAACTGGAAGAAGCGCTGGCCGACCCGTCCATAGCGCGACCATGCGCCGGCATTCGACGCAGGTGGTCGTCGAACGAGCAGGAGATCGACGACTTCTTGTGCCGACCGGGAAGCCAAGGGTTCATCATCGATCGCGCCGGTTTTGATGCGCATCTTCATGGGCTCGCCCTGGCCGCTGGCGCTACCGCCCTTAATGGCCGCGCGGTCGACGTCTGCCGAAACCAAAACGGTTTTGAAATCAAGATCAGGAGCGCCGGCGTGACGACCAATCTGTTGGCGTCACTCCTGGTGGACGCCACAGGCCGATCGGCCGCGCTGGCATGCCGCATGGGTGGCGAGCGTATGGTCAAAGAACGTCTCGTTGCCGAGCGTACGCTGCTGGATAAGTCGGGCGAGCCATCGCAGGAGACGGCTTGGCTCGATGTCGAGGCGTGCAAGGGCTCGTGGACCTATGCGACCTTGGGACCCGACGGTCGCCGCGAGAGCTGGTCCGTTTACCGGGACAAGCGCCGGCGCATGGCTCGAGGCGAGAGGCTCAACGCGTCGGCGGCCTGCCTCAAGCGTGCCGCAGGCAATGACTGGATTGCGGTCGGCGATGCTGCCGCCTCCTTCGATCCGATCGCTTCCCAGGGATTGGTCAACGCGCTTTCCTCGGCATTGGTAGCAGTCGGCGCGATCGCGGCCGAAGGCGGCATCATGCCGGACGTGGCAACTGACTATAGTACTGCCATGATGGCGACCTTTGCATACTCTGAGCTGGGCAGGGCAGAAGTCTATCGCGCCCTACACTATTGAAGGCGCGTGGTTTCGGCAGGCCACCATTCAAGCGGGGGAAGGCGGCGTGGGGCCGTTCTCCGGCCGGAGCAATTGCTGATCGCTGATCCGCTCCTAGGCGAGAGCGGATGAGCGCCACTTTGCTCTTTGCCGTGCGACGCGAGGACTTACCCACCGTTACGGGTTGTGCCCTCTCTTCTTCGGCCCGTCGAAAATGGACAAGTGAGCCGGAATGCCCTCGGTCGTAACCAAGCAACCTTTGGAACGTATCGAGCTCCGGCTTGTCGAAGACCAAGGGCGCACTAGTCGTCATTGCCACGACCCATGAGCTCTACGACCACGCCGCAGTCGCGCGCGGTGATATCGAGGATCCGGCTTTCTTTCCTATCCTGTTTGAGACGCCCCGCAAATGCGATTGGCACGACGAGGTAATTTGGGGGCACGTCAATCCCGGCCTTGTCCGAGGCTACCCGACGTTGACGCCCTTCGCCAGCTTGCTCAGGAAGCCAAGAACCGCCCAGGCGACCGCGATGGGGATGCATGAATCCGCTTTGAGATGAGTTTGACCGATGCACTCAAGCATCGGAATTTCATTCAGAGAGTCGTTTGCCAAGGTTGCGGGGTTCGGGTCGGCGGCCCGTTTCGTTGCCCCTGTTTGAGTCCATTTGGATGGATCGACCATGTGCGCCGCGTGAAACGCGCGACTTAGCGCGCCTTTAAAGGTAACTGCTTGTTTTTATTGTTGACCGTTACCGGTGCGGCCCTTGACTTGTGATTTCTATCGGGGTGCAGGCGCCTGAATAGGGCGACGGTGGCTCTCGCCTAGCCGTTTAGCGGCACAGCCGTTGTAACCCGTGTGACGTCCGGCGCGGTGCAAGGCCGCGAACAACTAGAGGCCGGGCGCGGCCCACCTCATTGTGAGGGCAAGAGGCTCTGGATGTTGTTCCCGATCGCAAGGCCGATTTCCGATGCAAGATGTGAGTAGGCGGCTAGCGTGCCGGGCTGGGAAGCTTTCTTTTTCTTCTTTTCTGCAGGGGCGCCTGGTCCAAACGTGAGAAGCAAATCATGAGTGCGCGTTCTTCCCATACTCCCCAACGGGGAACCCCCAGTATTTGAGGAGAACCGCACCAGCTTCCAACTTGGGTTTACATTGCCGGTGGAAATCACGACGAATTTTACCTCATACGACAATACGTCCTGCTTGGTGGTTGATGGAGTCGACGGGTAGTAGTTTTCGACTGCTAAAGCGTTTGTAAGCCATTCACTCACTCCAAGGTTGCTCGTCAGGAGAAGTGAACTTCCACTCTTGGGATCGCAGGATGTACCGCTTTTGTCGAATGGCACTTTTAGATCGCCGACGTTGTAGTAGAAGCTAAATTTGTCGATCCTTGTCGCCTGTGAGGAAAGTGTTCCACCAAGCCCCAAGGTGAAAGTTCCCCCCTTGGAGAGCGTTCTCGGAAAGGAAAGACCGGGATTGGCCGCACCAGTCTCATCGACCGTCAGATTTATGCTAACTTGAACTCCCCAATCATTGGGAAGAGCGTCAATATCATTGCCGTTCCGATTAACCTTCACCTTTTCTGAATCGATGACGGCCTGCTTCACATCGCAATATACACGGTCCTTGATGTTCAGCTCCATCTGACTGCCATCTTTGCCCTCCCAAAACTCCTGCATCTGAGGGACGTGGGTGCCGCACCCGCCGAGCAAAAAAGCGGGAAGTACCACTACTGACAGTCCTCGCGTATAGCAACGCATAGGCCCCCCTCGTGCGCAATGGCGCAATGCCTTACCTGTGTGCCTACTTCGAATTGATTTGGGGCTGCGAGAGCATGGTTTTGAGTTGGTCCGGTGTTAAGCCGTCGATGCTTAAGCTAAGTGCCCCCGGCAGTATTTCCGTACTCGAGCAGGACTTTAGACAAGGACCGTCCTTCTCTACGTAAATTGCTGCACAATTCATCGGACAGTTAGCCACGCACTCTGGATGTGATGGTGCCATACACGTCTTGGCATATGTCAGGTGGGTTCCCAAGACGGTCGCGGAAAGCAAAGCGAGCGCCTGTATGACTCTCAGCAATTTCATGACATCCCCCTACCAGCATGGTGAACCACATGCGTTATACGTAGCGACGTGAAGTCGCCAGCGAGGCATTGTTCTTGTTATTCTAAAACAACTACTTCTAACGAGCAATAGCAATGCTATGGTCCTGTGAGACGGTCGCTCTCCCGAAGCTCAAGTTTATCGTCCTTGGTACAAACTCAAAGCCTGGCGAACCGCCGGCGCCATCCAGCTAACCAAACAACCCCTAATTGAGCGCTGCCTTCCTTCAGGCACGGTAGGGCGGCGTCGATGGTAAATCGACGCGTGCCCCGTAAGGGCGACTGGGCGCTGTTCATTGATCCCAGTAACATGAGAGCACGTGCGCGCCTCACCATGCTATGTTGATCCAGAAGATGCTCGTGGCCACACCATCGGCAGCGAAGTCTACGGTCGTCCATGGAACGTGAGGTGACCTCGGGCTACAACAAACCGAAGAGTTCCGCAGCGATCTCCTTCACGCTCAGAAGCGAAGTGTTTAGCGCTACCTTATCGGCGAGCACGGGGCTGTAGGCTGCCACTTCGTCCTTCGAAACCTTATGCCAAATCGGTAGAATTCGAGTCTGTCCACCTACTTCGAGTGCCGTGAGGCCGTCGAGTTCTCGCGCAGGCCACTCCTTGCTGAAAAAGGCGCTAGAAAGGACAACAATGCCATAGCGGGAGTTGCGAAGGCCGGCATCTATGTTTCGGCGCAAACTGTCTCCGATCTTTAGCGTAGCCTGATCGTAAAATACCTCCGCACTCAATGCCGTCAGCTCATTTGCTAAAGCAGTTACAAAGTCTGCTTTGTCTTCACTGGCATGAGAAATAAAGAAATCAAACGGGCGGTCAGCGCTTAGCGCTGGAGGAGAGGCTTCTGCCATCCGACGGATCTCTCGGCCAATTTGCTTGGTTTTGGTCTCCTGTTCGCGTAACAATCGCTTTTGTTCGTCGGCCACTTTCTTTCGAGAGCGCTCGTCTTCTGTAGCCTGTTTCCTAATGTAATCGTTAAGTTCCTTCGTCTTCGAAGCAACCTTTCCCGATATCTCAGCCCGCTTTTTGCCTTGCGTAGCAAGATCGGATGAAGCCCGTTCGATCTCTTTGAGTTTTGAGCTTATGGTCATTGTCGAGCTCGTTCGACCGATAGCGTCCCTGGCGCTGTTCACTTTTTTCAGCAAAGCAGACTCCTTCGACAACAAGGCAGCGTCGTCCTTTTGCAGACGGGCTATGTCACTCTGAAGGCGACTGATATTGGAATGATATGATGGCATTTCCCCTCCCGATTAGCGTTGAAGAAGGATCGGCGGCCCTCGTTCGGCCCGCAGACGGCCTTTCCCTTGCCGTAACCAGACTTCTCCACGTTCCTTGCTCAAAGCTTTTTGGCCGCTTCGGCATTTTGCTGATCAAGGATCCGAGCGAACTTCTCGTCGAGTGGTTTGAGAGTGTGCTTGAGATCGAAAACGGTGTTTCGCGATCCAAAATGCTTCAGGGTGATTTGGCTGGATGGACTGGTCCACACGTAAACGTCGCTGTCGAATTTTCCGCCAGCTTGATTTTGCCAAATCTCGACAGTGTGCTGCGGCTCTCCGTAGGCCTTGACCATTACAGGAACCAGCGCCCCTACCATGTCGGCAGGCCCGGAGGTCTGAATCCAAAACAGCCTGGGCGTCAAGCTATCGTCCGGGAGGAAATAAAACTCCGTTGAAACCATCGTGTCGGCCAACCCTAGGCCGGCATCGAAGACCATCGAGGTTTGGGAGTCTGTGAAAAAGAAGGCGCACTTGATCATCCCAGACTTCTGGAAAACGTCGCTGAATAGCTGCGCCGTTTCGTAGCCACTGTCCTTGGATTTTGCTTCATCTGAACAAACAGAAAACGCACCCGCATCCTTGTCTTTGTCGGCAAACGGTGTCTGTTTGAACTCTTGTAAGCTCATACCAAGTTTGAAGTCGCGACGAGAGAAGGCGCCCGGCCAAGGGTTAGGGGGCACCTGCTGCTCTGGAGGGCTCGGCTTTACGATTAAGACCATCGACCTAAGCGCCTCCAGGCTCAAATCCGAAAAGTAGGTGTAACTTCGCTCAGTCCATTCGAACCACATCTTTTTCAGATCGTCGACATGCTGCTTACGGTTTTTCACAACGTCCACGTTAAAATCGTGGAGGCTGTTCGCTTGGAGCCAATCTGTCTCCCAATCGAACGGTCTCGGATCTATTTCCTTATCTACGAATATCGCGACACGCTTGAATTCGATTAGCTCTTCAAGAGCCGATAGTCTCGACTCGTTCGCTCATCCATTTTTCCAGAATCGAATGATCTTCGCCCATTCCCTTTCGACATAGCTTCGAAAGCTGATGTCGTCTGGCGGCAGTGGCCGTTGTTCAACTGAATCTGGCATTGGTTCCGCGGTTCAGTCCACCATAATATGGTTGGAAATTAGCTGATCTATGACATGGCTGACTTGCGTCGGTAGGAAGGCGAACAGTGCCATAACGATCGCTCCCGCGCCCCAAAGAAACGCATTCCGATAAGGACTATTCTCGAAAAATCTGTCGAACGCCGCATGCATCCCATATCTGATGTCTTCGATGATCATTGTCATCATTGCGGCATAACCCAGCACCATTAAGCCCGCGAGGTAACACGACCCGGTCTTGAGATAGGCGTATTGGAGCGCCGCCACCAGGATAATGCTCTCAATGGCTCCAAAAACCGCTTCGTGGAAGGTTTTTGCGCGCTCTCGCCATTCGCTATAAAAGGCAAGCGGCTGATCCGGCTCCCGAAACCGATTGAACAACTGTCTGATCATGTTCTTTGCCCCTCCGCTGCCCTTTATGATTGCGGGTGCGTTCGCCGCCTTTGCAAGGTGGGCGGCGTCTTCTGCATCATGCGCTTCCCTCCACGGTACCGTCTTCATCTAGCTCGTGCGGTACAGGCAGATAGGCGTTGGCGGCAAGCCAACCCCCGACAATGTTTTCCAACAGATCGGGTTTGGCCGTTCTCATCTCGGCTGCCAAGCTGGTCAACGCTTCGTCAGTGCGTGCATCAAGGCTGATCCCGCCGACGTTTCGAAGCACAAGCGCGGCCCTTCGGAGCAGCCTTGCAGATCGGCGCGTGAAGCGTCCGCGATGTGGTCGGCGGCGCTTTCGAGTTCCCGCACGAATTGATGACGGGACATCGCAACTTGCTCCCTAAACGAATTTCCCGCCTTCGCCGCGGTGCTCGAAACAGAACCAGTGCGGCGCCTGCTTCGGCTTGGCGAAGCCCCAGCCGGCATCCTTGTTGCAGCCGTCGTGCTCGCAAAAATGCTGTCGGACGCCTGGCGGCGTGGGGTGCTCGGGCTTGGGCAATCTGATTTCGTCGCTCATGAGGAACAGTGAACGAAATGAGAACAAAGAGTCAAGCGCCTCTTGGCCGGATGGAATATGTTCCTCATTTCGTTGTATGCCGGAAGAACCCGAAGAATGGCCGCGAGGCGCCTCCTGCGTTGCGTGACGACAGGTTTCTTGGCAGCAAGCGGATGTCCGCCACATGCCCTGCATGCATCAAGATTCAGGCGGCGGGCTGAAATGTGTCGATGGACGAGACAGCGGTGTGCGTTGTCGACGATCATGGCGCGGTGCACCTTGAGACGACGGCGGTTACGGATCCCGATGCG
The DNA here is from genome assembly GCF_006439495.1 of Mesorhizobium sp. B3-1-8. Classification (NCBI taxonomy): domain Bacteria; kingdom Pseudomonadati; phylum Pseudomonadota; class Alphaproteobacteria; order Hyphomicrobiales; family Phyllobacteriaceae; genus Mesorhizobium; species Mesorhizobium sp. B3-1-8. Next base: position 6,107 of record NZ_VFTK01000007.1, on the reverse strand, counting down.
CTTTTTGCAGTGCTGAAGCCGTTTCTGCCGCGCCCGCGCCGCGTCGGCCACGAGGCAGGATCACTGGCTTCATCCCGAGCTCAAGAAACTCGGCCTGCCGGCCGTCTGCCTAGAGACGCAGCACGTGCGCGCCGCTATGTCGGCGCAGGCAACAAGAGACCGACAAGGCCGATGCGCTCGGCATCGCCCATATCATGCGAACCGGCTGGTTCCGACAGGCCCATATCAAGTCGGAAAGCTGTTACCGGACGAAGCTTCTGCTGACGCACCGGCGCAACCTGAAGGCCAAGTTCATCGACCTGGAGAACGCCATCCGGCACTCGCTGAAGTCGTTCGGCATCCGCCTGAGCAAGGTCGGGCGAGGGGCTTTCGAGCAGGCGGTGCGCACCGCGGTGCCGGAAGATCCACTGTCGTCCGAGTTGATGGACGCCATGCTGTCGGGGCGCGCAGCGCTGTGGAGGCAGTATTGCCGGCTGCACGATCTCGTCGTCAAAATGGTGGCACGCAGCGAACTGTGCCGACGCTTCATGGCCATTCCCGGCGTCGGCCCCATCACAGCACTTTCGTTCATGACGGCGATCGATGATCCGTCGCGCTTCCGCCGCTCACGCGACGTCGCGGCCTACTTCGGGCTGACCTCGCGGCGCTGGCAGTCGGGCACCTCGATCGACGTTCAGGGTCCCATATCGAAAGCCGGCGATACTGATGTACGACGCTCGCTTTACGAGGCGGCGTCGGGGCCGATGACGCGCTTCAAAGGCTCCGACAAGGTCAAGAGCTGGGGCCAGGCGATCGCCAAACGCTCCTGCCACCGCAAGGCCTGTGTCGCCGTGGCGCGCAAGCTGGCGGTGATCATGCACGCCATGTGGAGCGACGGAACGTTCTATGTCGGCGATTCCGCGGCAAACCGAAGCGATGGTGCCCGGCGCGCTCATATCAAGGATCGCCGGCTGCTGGGAGCGCATCGATGAACGGTGCAACGGAAGTTGAAGCGCATGGCGCCGGCATGCTGACGGGCGCCACCTGACACAAGGGATCCGCTCCGGCGGATGAGGACCGATGCAGGCCAGGAACGACGGAACGCACGTTGTCTTGCCTGCGGCCGCGCCGATCGCGAGACGGCCGGACCGCGTCGGATTGCCTGTGACGATGCTCGGTCAGTCCGATGGAAAAGTGCGCCACGACGGTTCCAGTGCTGCAAATAAGCAGCGCAACTATCCCATCGCAGAGCGCGGAAGACTGCACGGCGCATCGGAACTCGACGCCAGAATACGGAATCGTGGTATAGAACATAGAATAGTGTATTATCGCAGTCTGGAAGAGGAACGGCGACGGCAAGAAAATCTCGCAAAGTACGGCCGATTAAGACTGCAAGATAAAAGGCCGCACATTGCCGCGCTGTCGGTAGGTTGTTTTTCTTGGTCTTTTGGCTGCCTTTCGCACTTTGCAGTCTAGGCTCGCAATGTGTGCCAGATCCCCAAGAGTCTGGACGTCAACTACTTTTCCCACATTGTTGGGCGCCGCGATGGTTGATGCGCCCGAGTTTCGCTTTCGGCTGGGCGGTATTCGCGCGACCCCGTGCTCAAGCTGCTCGGCCCATCGCCGCCGAGTGAATCGTTGCTGCGGGGAGTGGGGGCACCCCACGCACGGACGTGTTGGAAGGAGCGGCGGCCGCGACCGAAGGATGTTCTGGACGGCGTGCAACCGGGAGAACGAGAGTAACCGCATTTTGAGCCGTAAGTTGAATCCGGCTCAGCTGCGCCACAGCGCCTTGGACTGGCCACAACGCGCCGAGTTGCTGTCGACGTCTTAGCTACTGAAAGCGGAGCAAAGTCCATCTCGTGTCTGGCCGCTGATCCTGGATGCGGCCGGTCGAGGCAGCTTAGCGTTCATGCATCGCTGTTTCAGCTGTCTCCACCAGCGGCGAAAAGAGGTACTCGAGGATCCGCCTGCTGCCGGTGTTGATCTCGACAGTCACGCTCATGCCGGGGGCTAAATCGACGGCCACCCCATCGACCTTGATGGATGATGCGTCGAGCTGCACCTCGATGGGAAAAACAAGATTCCCTGCGCCGTCAGAGATACTCACACCGGATGTGCCGGTTGTAACACGTGACGGGTCCGCGAGCTTCTGCCGGGCTTCATCGGCCGAAATGGCATCCTTCCCAACCGCGATGACTTTGGCCGGGATCGTTCCATATCGCGTGAACGGAAAGGCGGTGATTTTCACGTCGGCTTGTTGCCCGATGCGCACGAAGCCAACATCCTCGTTCGGCAGATAGGCTTCGACATCGATCGTGCTTGCCGCGGGGACGATCCGCATCAACTCCTGACCGGTGGTGACCACCTGGCCAACCGTGGTCACCGAGGAAGCCTGAACGATGCCATCGATCGGGCTCCGCAACGTCATGTGATCTAGCTGGGATTGAGCCTGACGCACCTTGTGCGCCAGATCATCGGCTTGCTTTTCGGCGTCAGCCAGCTTTTGCATATAATCGGCCTGGAATGCGTCACGCGCCTTCACCTCCTCAGCGCGCAGCACGTCTATGTTAGCCATGTCGTCTGCCCGCTCGCTCAATTCGGTTGTCAGCGTCACCTGTTGCGTTTTCAGATTCTGGAGCGCGTCAAGCCACTGGGCTTTCGACGCGGCCTGCTTGCTGACAAGCGTCTCCTGCATGGATGAGAGGTCCCGCAGCGTCTGATTGAGGCTCTCTTGGGCGGATATGGTTTCGGTAATGGAACGTGCATGACTGGCCTTTTGAGCTATCTGGCTCTCGATTGAAGCCAACTCGGACTGCAACCGCTCCAGGTCCTTTTGCAGAATCCCCTGTTCCCGCGCGCGGATGACATCAGGGATAGTTTCATCCCAGGAGAGTACAGGGACAGAGATGGCGGTCGTCCCGTCCTTGTGTGCGCCGACCAGGTCCACTGCACCCTTGCGGCGCTCAACTTCGGCCTTCAGAGCGGCAAGTTGCTGGACTAGCGCTTCGAGCTGCGACCTCGCCTCGGTCGCATCCAGCTCGACAATGACCTGACCGGCAGCCACGCGCTCGCCGTTGCGAGCCAAAATCTGGGTGACATTACCGGTCTGCAAAGGCTGGACAACCTTAACCTTGCCTGTCGGCTCGATCTTGCCTTGCGCGGTGGCGATGATGTCGAGGCGCCCGACATAGGTCCAAGTGAGAGTTGTAGCGACAAGCGCGCAGACGATCAGGATCAGCGCCATTCGAACGGGAGAAGGCGGCGTCTCCAATATTTCCAGAGCTGGCGCCAGGAACTCCTGATCGGAGCGCTTTGGTCGTTTCGGGCGCAACGGCAGGCGGGGCGGAGGTGCGTTCGCATTCATCTCAGGCACCTGCCTGATCATTCTGCAAAGCCCACAGCCGTGCATAGAGACCGTCGGGCTTTGCTAGCAACTCGGTGTGACTGCCAATTTCGACGATTCGTCCCTCCGCCATGCCGACAATGCGGTTGCAGGGCCGGACGGCAGCCAGGCGATGGGCAATGATGATCACCGTTCGCCGGTGAACGATCTGACGCATATTCTGCTGGATGACCCGCTCGCTCTCATAGTCGAGGGCCGAAGTAGCTTCGTCAAAGATCAGGATCGGAGGGTCGGTGGCCAACGCCCGCGCAATGGCAATTCGCTGGCGCTGACCGCCGGAAAGGTTGGCGCCACGTTCCGCAATGAGGGTGTCGTAACCTTGAGGAAGCTTGGCAATGAACTCGTCAGCGCCAGCGAGTTTCGCGATCGCGATGACTTTGGCTCGAGGCAACGCCGGATTGGCGAATGCAATATTTTCGTGGATGGTCCGGTTGAAAAGAAGATTCTCCTGCAGCACCACACCGATCTGGCTGCGGAGCCACGCGGGGTCGAGCTGAGAAAGATCCATCCCGTCGAGCAGCACCTGTCCCTCGTCAGGCACGTAGAGGCGCTGGATCAGCTTCGTCAAAGTTGATTTTCCAGACCCCGACGGGCCAACGATGCCGACTACCTCACCCGGCTGGATCGAGAGTGATATGGATTTCAGCACTTCCGGTGACCCAGGGCGGTAGCGGAAGGTAATATTCTTGAGGTCAATTGCGCCCTTCGGCGCCGGCAGCACCAGACTGGTCAGCGGAATGCGCTCCGTCGGCGTATTCAAAATGTCGCCGAGACGGTCGACCGAGATCTGCACCTGCTGGAAGTCCTGCCAGATTTGAGACAATCTCAGGACTGGCTGCACCACCTGTCCCGCAATCATATTGAAAGCAATCAACCCGCCCACGGACAGGTCGCCTTCAATCACAGCTCTGGCTCCAAACAGAAGGAGCAAGGCAGTTGAAGCCTTACTCACATATTGAATGGCGTTCTGGCCGCCTGCGCTAAGCATGGTCGCGTCAAACGCGGTGCGAACGTATGCCGCGAGACGTTCGGCCCACTGCTCCTGCATTACCGGTTCCACGGCACCGGCCTTGACCGTATGGATGCCGACGATCGCCTCGACCAGGAACTGCTGGCTGACCGCGCCGCGGTTGAATTTCTCCTTGATCATCTCACGCAAGGATGGTCGCACCAGGAAGGCGATCAGCACGTACAGTGGAATTGAGCCCACGACGATCAGCGTCAGCTTCCAGGAATAGGCAAACAGCACGGCGATGAAGATCACCGCGAAAACGAGATCGATGGCGGAAAACAGTCCCTGTCCGGTCAGAAAGCTTCGGATTGTCTCCAGTTCGCGGACGCGGGCAACGGTCTGCCCCGCGGAGCGGGTTTCGAAATAGCCCAGCGGTAATCTCAGCAGGTGGTGAAAGAGCTTCTGCCCCAGCTCAACGTCGATGCGATTGGTGGTGTGTGAGAGGGCGTAGCTACGCAGGTACTGCAGGCCGACGTCGAAAAGCCCGATGACGGCCATGCCAATCACGATGATGTAGAGCGTCGAGTACCCCTTGTGCGTGAGTACCTTGTCAACGACGACCTGGAAGAACAACGGTGTTACCAAGGCAAAGATCTGCACAAACAGAGAAGCCAGCAGCACATGACCCAATGGCTTGCGATAGCGCCAGATGGAAGGCAGGAACCAACCGAGGCCGAAGGTACGCGGGTCGGAGCCTTGTCCGCCAATGCGCCGGCCAACGAGCACGACTTCCGAGCCGATCGCATCGAGCAGGTTCTCGATCGTGAGCTCCTGGTCAATCCGAGTGATCGGATCGACGAGCCGGAATTTGCCGCTCGGGTTCTTGCCTCCGAAAACCCGGAACGCGCCGTCGCCCACTCGAACAATGGCGGGCACAGGAATCGTTTCAAGTCGTTTGGCATTGATCCGGCTGATGACGCGGGCCTTGAGCCCAATCATCTTGGCCGCGCGCACGAGATCTTTTTCGCTGGCTGAACGCCCGGATAGAGCCAGTTGCTTTTCCAGATGCGCAGGATCGGCGGCTATGCGAAAGAAGGCTGCAATGCCGCACAGCGCCCGGAGTCCGGAGTCAAGGCGCTCCGCCGGTGCATCGGCCTCCTTGGTTTCGGCGCCATCCATAGCCGCTTAGATGCCCAAGACGGGAGAGAAGGACCAATCTGTACCCTCGACGGGCATAACCGCTGAGCAGCCGCTGCTAGATCCCCTCCTGCTCCTAACGGCTAATTGAGCTGCGGACAGACTGCCGAGCGGGCGTGTCATTGATGAAGCAAGGAGCATATTACGCAAACTGAAACTGGCTCTGCTGCAGACTGGCAAGGGATACATTCTTGAGCAGAATTGAGTCATTTGGGTCAGCCGCTATGAGGACGTCGCTGCCGGATTGGGTTGATGCCGCCAAAAGGTGTGACCAGTCTGCAAACACAGTGTGATCTATCGAGATCAGATCGGCATTTGTTCCCGATGCCGTATAGCCGTTGATGGTATCGTTTCCAAAATTTGGCTGGAATACGAAGGTATCGACAGCACTTCCGCCGTTTAAAATGTCGTCTCCGGCACCGCCGATAAAAGTGTCGTTGCCGCCATTGCCGTTAAGCGTATCGTTGCCAGCAAATCCATACAGTGAGTTGTTGCCGCTCGTGCCATTGAGGGTGTCGTTGCCGGCGCCGCCGACAATCGGCAGGCCGCCGGTCAGGCTGATCGAGGTGCCGT